>NZ_JBEYWV010000081.1:0-1012 GCF_040644575.1 Streptomyces sp. NPDC046939 | reverse complement strand
GTGGTCGAGGTGGTGTTCCTTCTTGCCCTGGTCGTCGAGGAGGCGTTCGATGCCGGGCAGGTCGGCGAGGGCGGCGCGGGTGGCGTCGAGGTCCTCGGGGCGGCGCACGTAGACGTGGGCGATCTGGTGGTCGGCGACGGCGAAGGCGCGGGAGGCCATCGGGTCGAGGTACTCCATGCCGTCCTGCGTGTGCACCTCCAACAGGCCGGCGCGGCGCAGGGTGCGGTTGATGTCGACGGGGCGGTCGGCGCGGGTGATGCCGTACTCGGACAGGGCGACGACGGTGCGTCCCTCGGCCTTGGCGTCGTCCAGGAGCGGGGCGAGGGCCGTGTCGAGTTCGGCGGCGGCCCGGTGGGCGCGGGGGTCGTCGGGGCCGAAGCGTTGCAGGTCGTAGTCGAGGTGAGGGAGGTAGCACAGGGTCAGGTCGGGGTGGCGGGTGGCCATGACGTGGCGGGTCGCGTCGATGATCCACTGGCTGGAGACGATGTCGGCGCCGGGGCCCCAGAAGTGGAAGAGGGGGAACGTGCCGAGTTTGTCGGTGAGTTCGTCGTGCAGGGCCGGGGGCCGGGTGTAGCAGTCGGGCTCTTTGCGGCCGTCGGCGTAGTAGACGGGGCGGGGGGTGACGGTGATGTCGGTGTCGGCGCCCATGGCGTACCACCAGCAGATGTTGGCGACGGTGTAGCCGGGGTGGGCGCGGCGGGCGGCGTCCCAGAGTTTGTCGCCGGAGACGAGGCCGTTGTGCTGGCGCCACAGCAGGACGTCGCCGAGTTCGCGGAAGTACCAGCCGTTGCCGACGATGCCGTGCTCGGAGGGCATGGTGCCGGTCAGGAAGGTGGACTGGGCGGCGCAGGTGACGGCGGGCAGGACGGTGCCGAGGGGCGCGCGGGAGCCGGACTGGCCGAGCGCTTTGAGGTGCGGCATGTGGTCGAGGAGACGGGGGGTGAGGCCGACGACGTCCAGGACGAGGAGCGGGGTGGGGCGGGTGTCCGTCATGGCAGCTCCTTGAGGCCGA
>NZ_JBEYWV010000080.1:0-1068 GCF_040644575.1 Streptomyces sp. NPDC046939 | reverse complement strand
GCCCGCACCCTGATCACCGACCCGGCCGCCCTGCGCGGCCTGCGCGCGGAGCTCGACCGGCGCGGCCTGGAGGTCGTCACCCTCAACGGCTTCCCTTATGAAGGGTTCGGTGCCGAAGAGGTCAAGTACCGCGTCTATACGCCCGACTGGACCACCGTCGAGCGCCTGGAGTACACCAGCGACCTGGCCCATGTCCTTGCCGAACTGCTCCCCGCCGACGTCACCGACGGCACCATCTCGACCCTGCCGCTGGGCTGGCGCACCGGCTTCGGCCCGGCCGCCGTGGAGCAGTCCCACCGCGCGCTCACCGAGCTGGCCGGCCGGCTCAACCGGCTGGAGGCGGAGACCGGCCGCTCGATCCGCCTGGCCCTGGAACCGGAGCCCGGCTGCGCCGTAGAGACCACCTCCGACGCAGTCACCCAGCTCACCGCCCTGCCCCGCCATCGCATCGGCCTGTGCCTGGACACCTGCCACCTCGCGACGAGCTTCGAGGAGCCCGCGGTCGCACTCGCCGCCTTGCGACAGGCGGACATCGGCATACTTAAGGTGCAGCTCTCGGCTGCCCTGCACGCCGAGAACCCCCTCGATCCGGCGGTCCGCTCCGCGCTCGCCGCGTTCGACGAACCCCGCTTCCTGCACCAGACCCGGGCCAGAGCGGACGAGACGCTGTACGCCACCGACGACCTGGGCCCGGCGCTCACCGGAGACGCGCTGCCGCAGACGATGCCGTGGCGGGCGCACTTCCATGTGCCGTTGCACGCGCCGCCCGCTCCTCCGCTGTCCTCCACTCTCGATGTGCTGGCAGGGACGCTCGCCCTGCTGGTGGGCGGTGCGGAAGCGCGTTGTCGCCATTTTGAGGTGGAGACCTACACCTGGCAGGCGCTGCCGTCGGCGGACCGGCCTGGAGACGACGTCCAGCTCGCCGACGGCATCGCCGCCGAACTCGCACTCGCCCGCGACCTGCTGACCGGAATCGGCCTCAAGGAGCTGCCATGACGGACACCCGCCCCACCCCGCTCCTCGTCCTGGACGTCGTCGGCCTCACCCCCCGTCTCCTCGACCACATGC
>NZ_JBEYWV010000079.1:0-1071 GCF_040644575.1 Streptomyces sp. NPDC046939 | reverse complement strand
GCCCGCACCCTGATCACCGACCCGGCCGCCCTGCGCGGCCTGCGCGCGGAGCTCGACCGGCGCGGCCTGGAGGTCGTCACCCTCAACGGCTTCCCCTACGAAGGGTTCGGCGCCGAAGAGGTCAAGTACCGCGTCTACAAGCCGGACTGGGCCGACCCGGAGCGCCTCGCCCACACCAGCGACCTGGCCCGCCTCCTCGCCACGCTGCTTCCCGCCGACGTCACCGAAGGCACCGTCTCCACCCTTCCGCTCGCCTGGCGCACCGCGTACGACGACCAGCGCGCGGAGACAGCGATCACCGCCCTCGTCACGCTCGCCGAACGCCTCGACGCCCTGGAGGAGCTGACCGGGAAATCGGTGCGCGTCGGCCTGGAGCCCGAACCGGGCTGCACCGTCGAGACCACCGCCGACGCGATCGCCCCGCTCACCGCCGTCGCCCGCCCCGACCGCATCGGCCTGTGCCTGGACACCTGCCACCTCGCCACCTCCTTCGAGGACCCCGACACCGCGCTCGACGGCCTCGCCGCCGCCCGCGTCCCCGTCGTCAAGTCCCAGCTCTCCGCCGCCCTGCACGCCGAACACCCCCATCTCCCCGAAGTCCGCGAAGCCCTCGCCGCCTTCGACGAACCCCGCTTCCTGCACCAGACCCGCACCGTCGACACCGGCACCCTGCACGGCACCGACGACCTCGGCCCCGCCCTCGACGGCGCCGCCCTGCCGGACACCGTCCCGTGGCGCGCCCACTTCCACGTCCCCCTGCACGCGGCCCCCGCCGCCCCGCTCACCTCCACGCTGCCCGTCCTCAAGACCACGCTGACCCGCCTCGTCGGCGGCGCGCACCCGCTCACCCACCACCTCGAGGTCGAGACCTACACCTGGCAGGCGCTCCCGCCCGAGCTGCGCCCACGGGCCCGAACCCAGCTCGCCGACGGCATCGCCGCCGAACTCGCCCTCGCCCGCGACCTGCTGACCGACCTCGGCCTCAAGGAGCTGCCATGACGGACACCCGCCCCACCCCGCTCCTCGTCCTGGACGTCGTCGGCCTCACCCCCCGTCTCCTCGACCACATGC
>NZ_JBEYWV010000078.1:0-1104 GCF_040644575.1 Streptomyces sp. NPDC046939 | reverse complement strand
TAAGTGGGCGTTTGATTTGGTGTTGTCTGTTTGGTTTGGGGTTAGGTGTCACGCCAGGTGGGGGTGTTTTCGCGGGTGAGGCGGCGGGTCATGAGGTCGATGGCCGCGATGTGGATCATGGCGGCGGAGCGGTGGGGGTGCTGTTCGAAGTCGCGGACGAGGCGCCGGTGCTGCATGAGCCAGCCGAGGGTGCGTTCGATCACCCAGCGCCGGGGCAGCGGGGTGAACCCGCGCACGGCGGGGTGGCGTTGGACGACTTCGAGGTCGAGGCCGAGGGTGGCGCTGTGCTCGATGACGGCGTGCTTGTAGCCGGCGTCCGCCCAGACCTTGGTCAGGGTGGGGTGGGCGGTGGCGACGGCGGCGAGGAGCGGGCGGGCGGCGTGGCTGTCGTGGATGTTGGCCGCGGTGACCGCGACGGCCAGCAGGAGCCCGAGGGTGTCGGTGACGAGGTGGCGTTTGCGTCCGGCGATCTTCTTGGCGGCGTCGAAGCCCTGGTCGGCGAGGCGTACATTGGCGGAGGTCTTGACGCTCTGGGCATCGATGAGGCAGGCGCTGGGTTCCGCGTCGTGTCCGCTGGCCGTGCGCGACAGGCGGCGCAGGGTGCCGGTGAGTTGCTCGAAGATGCCGTCGCGTTCCCAGTGTGCGAAGTAGCCGTAGACCGTCTGGTGGGGCGGGAAGTCGTGTGGCAGGTAGCTCCAGGGGATGCCGGAGCGGTCGACGTAGAGGATGGCGTCCATGATCCGGCGCAGGTCATGGGTGGGCTGGCGGATCTTCGGGGTGCGGGCGTCGCGCCAGGCCTCCAGGACCGGGCGGATGAGTTCCCAGCGGGCGTCGGAGAGGTCGCTGGGGTAGGGCCGTGGCTCGGGCATGGTTCTGGCGTACTGCCGGGTGCGGGCTCGCGCCAGGGCGTGGGGGAGGGCCGGGCGTTGCGGTGCGGTCCGGGCATTTCTAATTGAGTCGGGGCGTATGCGGAGGAATGGCCTGTCGACGGTGACAGGCGGGTCCACAGAGCAAGCTGGCGCGGACTCCGGCGTCTGGCCGCTCAACAGCGGTAGCCCGAAGCTCAACTTATGCCCTCAAAAGGTAATCAAACGCCCACTAAGA
>NZ_JBEYWV010000077.1:0-1197 GCF_040644575.1 Streptomyces sp. NPDC046939 | reverse complement strand
CAACACAGTGGACGCGAGCAACTGAGGACAAGCCCTCGGCCTATTAGTACCAGTCACCTCCACCCGTTACCGGGCTTCCAGATCTGGCCTATCAACCCAGTCGTCTACTGGGAGCCTTAACCCCTCAAAGGGGGTGGGAGTCCTCATCTTGAAGCAGGCTTCCCGCTTAGATGCTTTCAGCGGTTATCCTTTCCGAACGTAGCCAACCAGCCATGCCCTTGGCAGAACAACTGGCACACCAGAGGTTCGTCCGTCCCGGTCCTCTCGTACTAGGGACAGCCCTTCTCAAGACTCCTACGCGCACAGCGGATAGGGACCGAACTGTCTCACGACGTTCTAAACCCAGCTCGCGTACCGCTTTAATGGGCGAACAGCCCAACCCTTGGGACCGACTCCAGCCCCAGGATGCGACGAGCCGACATCGAGGTGCCAAACCATCCCGTCGATATGGACTCTTGGGGAAGATCAGCCTGTTATCCCCGGGGTACCTTTTATCCGTTGAGCGACGGCGCTTCCACAAGCCACCGCCGGATCACTAGTCCCGACTTTCGTCCCTGCTCGACCCGTCGGTCTCACAGTCAAGCTCCCTTGTGCACTTACACTCAACACCTGATTACCAACCAGGCTGAGGGAACCTTTGGGCGCCTCCGTTACTCTTTAGGAGGCAACCGCCCCAGTTAAACTACCCATCAGACACTGTCCCTGATCCGGATCACGGACCCAGGTTAGACATCCAGCACGACCAGAGTGGTATTTCAACGACGACTCCCCCTGAACTGGCGTCCAGAGTTCACAGTCTCCCACCTATCCTACACAAGCCGAACCGAACACCAATATCAAACTGTAGTAAAGGTCCCGGGGTCTTTCCGTCCTGCTGCGCGAAACGAGCATCTTTACTCGTAGTGCAATTTCACCGGGCCTATGGTTGAGACAGTCGAGAAGTCGTTACGCCATTCGTGCAGGTCGGAACTTACCCGACAAGGAATTTCGCTACCTTAGGATGGTTATAGTTACCACCGCCGTTTACTGGCGCTTAAGTTCTCAGCTTCGCACGCCCGAAAGCGCACTAACCGGTCCCCTTAACGTTCCAGCACCGGGCAGGCGTCAGTCCGTATACATCGCCTTACGGCTTCGCACGGACCTGTGTTTTTAGTAAACAGTCGCTTCTCGCTGGTCTCTGCGGCCACCCCCAGCTCA
>NZ_JBEYWV010000075.1:0-2408 GCF_040644575.1 Streptomyces sp. NPDC046939 | reverse complement strand
GGCCTTCCTGCGGTGTTGACTCTATCAGATCCTTTCGGGGCTGATTCCCTGTCAACCGGGTTTGTCGCTCCAGCCGTTGGGCCGTTCCGACGTCCCAGACATTAGCTGATTCCCGTCCTCGTTCCTAATCGGAGCGAAGCGAAATGAATTCGGGCACGCCGAAAACAAATCCCGGAGGGAGATCGTGCTGATGTGTGGGTGCCGCTTCAGCGGCGGAAGGTGCTGTCGCAGAACCGTTACAGCTCTGCGGCAACCCGAAGAACCTTACGGATCGATCGGGGTAGTGTCAACCCCCGCACGCCGCAACGTCGCTGGGTTCTCAGTCGAGGTCGGTGAGACGGCCGCCGGCGTCCGGCTGGGTCTCCTCGACGCGGCGCAGGAGGCGGATGAGGACCTCGCCGAGCAGGCCGCGCTCGACCGGGGTCAGGTCCTGGAGGAGGTCCTCCTCGAAGACGGACGCGAGGCGCATGGCCGCCAGCCATTTCTCGCGGCCTTGCGGGGTGAGCTCCACGATGACGCGGACGCGGTTGTTCTCGTCGCGGTCGCGGGTGACCAGGCCCTCCTGGACCATGCGGTCGATGCGGTGGGTCATCGCGGCGGGGGTCAGGCCGAGCCGTCTGGCGAGCTCGCCGGGGCCCATCCGGTACGGGGAGCCGGAGAGGACGAGGGCCTTGAGGACCTCCCACTCCGTGTTGCTGATGCCGATCTCGGCGGTCTGGCGCCCGTACGCCACGTTCATCCGGCGGTTGAGTCTGCCGAGCGCCGAGACGATCGCCTCGACCTGGGGGTCGAGGTCCTGGAACTCGCGCTGGTAGGCGGCGATCTGCTCGTCGAGCGTCGGCTCGGCTGGCGGCCCGCCGGGGGTGTCGGCCATGCCCGGCAGTCTGACACAGATGTGGTTGGCGTTGAAGTCCTTCTCTGTGTATAGTTTAGCTTCTAACTTTAGCTTCGAAGTCTTGACTGCGAAAGGGCAGGTGAAAGTGACCAGGGCGATGGGCGCTGCGATGCGCCGGGTTCAGGTGGGTAGCGCGCTGAGCGCGTTCGGCATCGGCTTCACGGTTCCGTTCCTCTACGTCTATGTGGCGGAGGTCCGGGATCTTGGTGCCGGTGCGGCCGGCATCGTGCTGGCCGCCTTTGCCATGGCCGCTCTCGTCGTCCTGCCCTTCACCGGCCGCGCGATCGACCGGCGCGGACCGCTCCCCGTACTCCTCGTGGCATCGGTCGTGGCGGCCGTGGGTGCGATCGGGCTCGGGCTCGCGAGCAGTGAGCCGGCCGCCATCGGCGCCGCCGCCGTGCTGGGCGCCGGGACCGCCGTGCTGCAGCCCGCGCTCGCGACGATGATCGTGTGGTGCTCGGCGCCGGAGACGCGGACGCGCTCCTTCGCCATGCAGTTCTTCCTGCAGAACCTGGGGCTCGGCATAGGCGGCCTCATCGGTGGCCAGATCGTGGACGAGAGCCGTCCGGACAGCTTCCTGCTGCTCTTCGGCATCGAGGCCGTGATGTTCCTGGTGCTCGCCGCGATCGTGTTGACCGTGCGGATGCCGCACTCCCCGGCGTTCGGTGAGTCGATACCGAAGGACGGGGCCAAGGGTGGCCTGCGGGCGCTGCTCGGGCACCGGGCGATGGTCCAGCTGTGCGGGCTCGGCTTCGTGATGTTCTTCGCCTGCTACGGACAGTTCGAGTCCGGCCTGAGCGCGTACGGGGTCGAGGCCGCCGGTATCTCGGCGTCGACGCTCGGCATCGCCCTTGCCGCCAACACGGCGATGATCGTGGTCGCGCAGTTCGCCGTGCTGAAGTTCGTGGAGCGCCGCAAGCGCTCGCGGGTGATCGCCGCCGTGGGCCTCATCTGGGCCGTCGCGTGGGCCGCCGCCGGGTACGCGGGGCTCGGGCACGGCAGCCAGGCCATGGCGACGGCCGCGTTCATCTCCACGTACGCGCTCTTCGGGCTGGGTGAGGCGATGCTGTCGCCGACCGTGGCGCCGCTGGTCGCCGATCTCGCCCCGGCCGGGATGGTCGGCTCGTACAACTCGGCGTTCGCGCTGGTCAAGCAGCTCGCGCTCGCCGTCGGGCCCGCTGTGGGCGGGCCGATGGGGGCCTCGCTGCACGGGCCGTACATCGTGACGTTCCTGCTGTTCTCGCTCGGCATCACCGCGCTGTCCCTGCGGCTCGGCAAGCGGCTGTCCCCGATCCAGGACCAGCCGTCGCTGGCCGGGAGCCGGGTGGTGGCGCAGGGTTCCCCGGCACACGCCGCCGCAGAGGCCTGACACCGGGCGGCCCGTTCTCCCCTGTGCGATGCCGGGGGCGGACGGTCCGGCTCCCGTCTTGCATGACCGGGGGCCGGACCGTCCGCCCCCGTCCTGCATGACCGGGGCCAGACCGCCCGCCCCCGTCCTGCATGACCGGGGGCC
>NZ_JBEYWV010000074.1:0-3674 GCF_040644575.1 Streptomyces sp. NPDC046939 | reverse complement strand
CCGGCGCCCCTGAGATGGCGCACGAAGTGCGCATCTCAGGGGCGCGGGGAACTGCGCGAGCAACCACGACGGTGCCGCGGTCGAAAGGAGCCCGCATTGGGCAGACGCTCAGGGGCGCGGGGAACTGCGCGACCAGCCACGGCGGTGCCGTCACGCGCGTGAGGGGGACTCGGCGGGGCACAAGGGTGCGGGCCGGGTGGGCCCGCGCCCGGGGCCCGGCCGAGGCGGAGGCGGCTGAAATCACCGGCAGGTACAGTGCGGAGATCAGCGGCCCCGCCGAACCCGACCCCCAAAGCCCCCGGCCCAGAACCGACCCGCCCCCCAAAAAGGCCCGCCCGTGTTGACTCAGACCACCACCCGGGTCCTCGAACCGAGTGACCTGGACGCCGCGCTCGCCGTCCTTGACCGCGAGCCCGTCGCCAACGCCTTCGTGACGGCCCGCGTCCGCGTCGCGGGCCTGGACCCGTGGCGGCTGGGCGGCGAGATGTGGGGCTGGTACGAGGACGGGATGCTGGAGTCCCTCTGCTACGCGGGCGCGAACCTGGTCCCGATCTGCGCGACGGACCGCGCGGTACGCGGCTTCGCCGACCGGGCGCGCCGCGCGGGCCGCCGCTGTTCGTCGATCGTGGGCCCGGCGGAGCCGACCGCGCTGCTGTGGCGGCTCCTGGAGCACAGTTGGGGCCCGGCCCGCGACGTCCGGCCCCATCAGCCGCTCATGGTGACGGACCGGATGCCCGCCGACGTCGCCCCGGACCCGTACGTCCGGCGCATCCGCAAGGACGAGATGGACGCGATCATGCCGGCGTGCGTGGCGATGTTCACCGAGGAGGTCGGGGTCTCGCCGCTGGCCGGGGACGGCGGGCTGCTCTATCAGGCGCGCGTCGCGGAGCTGGTCGGTTCGGGCCGTTCCTTCGCCCGCCTCGATGAGCACGGCAAGGTCATATTCAAGGCCGAGATCGGCGCCGCGACCGAGCAGGCGTGCCAGATCCAGGGCGTCTGGGTGGCGCCGGAGCACCGGGGCCGGGGCCTGGCCGCCCCCGGTATGGCGGCCGTCCTGCGCTACGCCCTCGCCGACGTCGCCCCCCTGGTCAGTCTCTACGTCAACGACTTCAACACCCCGGCCCGTGCCGCGTACCGCCGCGTCGGCTTCGAAGAGGTCGGCGCGTTCATGAGCGTCCTCTTCTGAGCGTCCTCTTCTGAAGAAGCGTCCCCGGGGTACTCTCCGGGCATGCCGCACCGGAACCGTACGGACGACACCGCCGTGACCATCGGCCCCCTCGATCTGCAGGCCCGCGTCGACGAGGCGCTGGCCGTCCAGGCGCACGCGTTCGGCCTGAGCGACGAGGAGATCGCCGTACGCCGCCAGATCGTGCTGCGCCACATCACGTACGCGGGTGCCCGCGCGCTCGGCGCGACCACGGAGACCGGCCGTCTCGTCGGCTTCGTCTACGGGATGCCGAACGACCGCACGCACTGGTGGTCCACGGTCGTCGAGCCGTATCTGCGCGCCCGCGCCCTCGACCACTGGCTGGACGACTCCTTCGTCATCACCGAGCTGCACGTCCACCCCGGCTACCAGAATCGCGGTGTCGGCCGCAGCCTCATCACCACCATCACGGACGGCGCCACCCAGCCCCGTTCGATCCTCTCGGCGATCGACTTCGACAGCCCGGCCCGCGGCCTGTACCGCTCCCTGGGCTACGAGGACCTCGCCCGCCAGGTCCTCTTCCCGAGCGCCCCGCGGCCGTACGCGGTGATGGGCGCCCCGCTTCCCTTGCGCCGCTGACACGGGTGCCGGACCGGAACCGATTTCCGGCGGCGCCGCCCGCCCGGCTAACCTCCTGAGCACAACCCTTTCGTCGCAGGAGTCAAGAATCATGGCCAAGGTCCAGGTCCAGCGCATGTCCCGGTTGATGGTGAAGACACTGCGCGACGACCCGGCGGACGCCGAGGTGCTGAGCCACAAACTGCTGGTCCGCGCCGGTTTCGTGCGCCGTACCGCGGCCGGTGTCTGGTCCTGGCTGCCGCTGGGCCGCAAGGTCTACGCGAACGTGGAGCGCGTCGTCCGCGAGGAGATGGACGCCATCGGCGCCCAGGAGGTCCTGCTCCCCGCTCTCCTGCCCAAGGAGCCCTACGAGGCGACGGGCCGCTGGGAGGAGTACGGCGCCGAGCTGTTCCGCCTGAAGGACCGCAAGGGCGGCGACTACCTCCTCGGTCCGACGCACGAGGAGATCTTCACCCAGCTGGTCAAGGACCAGTGCACGTCCTACAAGGACCTGCCGGTGATCCTGTACCAGATCCAGACGAAGTACCGCGACGAGGCGCGCCCCCGCGCGGGCATCCTGCGCGGCCGCGAGTTCCAGATGAAGGACTCCTACTCCTTCGACCTGACCGACGAGGGCCTCGCCGAGTCCTACGCCCTGCACCGCGCCGCCTACCAGCGCATCTTCGAGCGCCTCGGCCTCGACTACCGCATCTGCGCCGCGACGGCGGGCGCCATGGGCGGCTCGAAGTCGGAGGAGTTCCTCGCCCCGGCCGGCGCCGGTGAGGACACCTTCGCCGACTGCCCGCACTGCGACTACGCGGCCAACACCGAGGCCGTCACGTACCCCCTGAAGCCGGTCGACGCCGCCGACGTGCCCGCGCTCGAAGAGATCCCCACGCCCGACACCCCGACCATCGAGACGCTCGCCGCGCACCTCGACGTCCCGGCGTCGGCCACGCTCAAGAACCTGCTGGTCAAGGTCGACGGCGAGATCGTCGCCATCGGCGTCCCCGGCGACCGCGAGGTCGACATGGACAAGGTCGAGGCGCACTTCTCCCCGGCCGCCGTCGAGCTGGTCACGGCCGAGGACTTCGAGGGCCGCGAGGACCTGGTGCGCGGCTACGTCGGCCCGCAGGGCCTGGAGAAGGTCACCTACCTCGCCGACCCGCGCGTCGCCCCCGGCACCGCCTGGATCACCGGCGCCAACAAGGACGGCGTCCACGCGAAGAACGTCGTCGCGGGCCGTGACTTCGAGGTCTCGGAGTACGTCGACGTCGTCGTGGTCGAGGAGGGCGACCCGTGCCCCAAGTGCGGTACGGGCCTCAAGCTGGACCGCGCCATCGAGATCGGCCACATCTTCCAGCTCGGCCGCAAGTACGCCGACGCCTTCCAGCTCGACGTCCTCGGCCAGAACGGCAAGCCGGTCCGCGTCACCATGGGCTCGTACGGCATCGGCGTCTCGCGCGCCGTCGCCGCCCTGGCCGAGCAGCACGCCGACGACAAGGGCCTGATCTGGCCCGAGGAGATCGCACCGGCCGACGTTCACGTCGTCGCGGCGGGCAAGGCGCTCCAGACCGAGCTGGCCCTGGAGGTCTCCGACAAGCTGGCCGCCGCCGGTGTCCGGGTCCTGGTCGACGACCGTCCCGGCATCTCTCCCGGCGTGAAGTTCACCGACTCCGAGCTGATCGGCGTGCCGAAGATCCTGGTCGCCGGGCGGCGCGCCGCCGACGGCGTGGTGGAGCTGAAGGACCGCCGCACCGGCGAGCGCGAGGAGCTGACGGTCGAGGAGGCCGTCGCCCGCCTCACCGCATAAACAGGCACCACAGAGAAGCGCCCCGGACCGTCAGGCCCGGGCGTGCGCGGCAGGGACACGCCCGCCGCGCGGTACGCGGCCTGGGTGAGCCCCGAG
>NZ_JBEYWV010000073.1:0-4586 GCF_040644575.1 Streptomyces sp. NPDC046939 | reverse complement strand
GGCCCCAGTTTTCCCCTTCCCTCGTCAACCCCCCTCGGGGGGGGGGGGGGGGGGCGGGCCCCCCCCCCCCCCACCCCGCTCCCGACCGGTTCAGCCGAGCTTGCCCTTGAGGACGGCCACGATCTCGTCGACCGCGACCGCGCTCTGCTCGCCGGACTCCATGTCCTTGAGCTGCACGACGCCCTCGGTGAGATCGCGCTCACCGGCGACGATCGTGTAGCGGGCGCCCGAGCGGTTGGCGTTCTTCATGGCGCCCTTGAGCCCCTTGCCGCCGAACGAGAAGTCCGCCGAGATCCCGGCCTTGCGGAGCTCGGTGACCTTGGTGAAGAGCACGCGCCGCGCCTCGTCGCCGAGCGGCACCGCGAAGACGCTGGTGGTCGCGGGCAGTTCCAGCTCGACGCCCTCCGCCTCCAGGGCGAGGACGGTGCGGTCCACGCCGAGCGCCCAGCCGACGGACGGCAGCGACGGGCCGCCGATCATCTCGGAGAGACCGTCGTAGCGGCCGCCGCCGCCCACCGCGGACTGCGAGCCGAGCCCGTCGTGGACGAACTCGAACGTCGTACGGGTGTAGTAGTCCAGGCCGCGGACGAGCTTCTCGTCGTCCTCGAAGGCGACGCCCTCGGCGAGCAGCAGCTCGCGCACCTGCTCGTGGTACGCCTTGCACGCGTCGCACAGGTAGTCGCGCAGCGAGGGCGCGCCCACGAGCTGCTTCTGCACGTCGGCCCGCTTGTCGTCGAGGACGCGCAGCGGGTTGATCTCGGCGCGGCGCAGCGTCTCCTCGTCCAGGTCGAGACCGCGCAGGAAGTCCTGGAGCGCGGCCCGGTAGACGGGGCGGCACTCCTTGTCGCCCAGCGAGTTCAGCAGGATGCGGAAGTCGCTGAGGCCGAGCGAGCGGTACGCCTGGTCGGCCAGGATGATCAGCTCGGCGTCGAGCGCCGGGTCCTCCGCGCCGATCGCCTCGGCGCCGACCTGCGAGAAGTGGCGGTAGCGGCCCTTCTGCGGGCGCTCGTAGCGGTAGTAGGAGCCCGAGTACCAGAGCTTGACCGGGAGGTTGCCCGCCTTGTGCAGGTTGGCCTCCAGGGCCGCGCGCAGCACGGAGGCGGTGCCCTCGGGGCGCAGGGCGAGCTTGTCGCCACCCTTGGTCTCGAAGGCGTACATCTCCTTGGTGACGATGTCGGTGGACTCGCCGACGCCGCGGGCGAACAGCTCGACGTTCTCGAAGCCGGGCGTCTCGATGTAGCCGTAGCCGGAGTTGCGCAGCGGCGCGGAGATCGCCTCGCGGACGGCGAGGTACTTCGCGGAGTCCGGCGGGATCAGGTCGTAGGTGCCCTTGGGGGCCTGAAAGGTGCTCACGGGAGGTCTTCTCGTCACATTCCTCGTCGGGGGGTCTCGGTCGAGACTCCCTGGCCGGCGGCCACCTGCCGCAGATACGGGTTGGTGGCGCGCTCCTGGCCGATGGTGGTCTGGGAGCCGTGCCCGGAGAGGACCACGGTCGAGTCGTCGAGCGGCAGGCACACGCGGGCCAGCGATTCGAGCATGTCGTCCATGGAGCCACCGGGCAGGTCGGTGCGTCCGACGGAGCCGGCGAAGAGCAGGTCGCCCGAGAAGAACACGGACGGGATCTCCGCGGTCTCGGGCATCCTGAACGCCACCGACCCCTTGGTATGGCCGGGCGCGTGGGCGACGGTGAAGTCGAGCCCCGCCAGCTTCAGCGCGGCGCCGTCCGCCAGCTCCCGCACGTCGTCGGGCTCCCCCACGGTCAGCTCGCCCATGAGCGGCATGCCGATGGAGCGGCCGATGCCCGCCTCCGGGTCGCTCATCATGTAGCGGTCGGCGGGGTGGATCCACGCGGGGACGTCGTGCGCCCCGCAGACCGGGACGACCGAGGCGACGTGGTCGATGTGGCCGTGGGTGAGGACGACCGCGACCGGCTTGAGCCGGTGCTTCTTCAGCGCTTCCTCGACGCCCTGGGCCGCCTGATGGCCCGGGTCGATGATCACGCACTCCTCTCCCGCGGCGGGGGCGACCAGGTAACAGTTGGTGCCCCAGGCCCCTGCGGGGAACCCGGCAATCAGCACGATCGTCCTTCGTATGTCGTCGGAAACCACGGAATGCGGCAGATCAGAGCCTACCGGCGCTGCCGATTCCACAGCGAACCCATATACGGTACGGGGCACCAACCGATGGCCCGGCCCGCACACCAAGGTCATGAGACGTACGAGGAGAACACCCGGTGGTCAGCAAGGATCAGCGGCAGCGTCAGCTCGCCCGGGAGAAGTTCCTGCGCCAGCAGCAGCGGCGCGAGACCGCGCGGCGCAAGGCGCGCACCCGCAACACGGTGATCGCCGCGGTCCTCGCGGTGGCCGTCATCGGCACGGGTGGCGCCTACGCCGCCGGGGCCTTCAAGAGTGACGACAAGAAGACGACCACCGACGCCGCGCCGAGCGCGAGCCCGTCGGCGTCGAAGGCCCCGGACCCCTGCGACAAGCCGGCAGCGGGCAAGGCGGAGAAGGCGACCTGGAAGAAGGAGCCGGCGATGTCCATCGACAAGTCGGCGAAGTACACGATGAAGCTCGCGACCACCTGCGGCGACATCGACATCGACCTCAAGGCGTCGGCCGCCCCGCACACGGTGAACTCGTTCAACTACCTGGCGGGCAAGAAGTTCTTCGACCACACCAAGTGCCACCGCCTGACCACCCAGGGCATCTACGTCCTGCAGTGCGGCGACCCGACCGGCACCGGACAGGGCGGCCCCGGGTACACGATCCCGGACGAGAACCTGAAGGACGCCTCCCTGAAGAAGGCGGAGAAGCAGCAGGGCACGCAGCTCTACACGTTCCCCGCGGGCACCGTCGCCATGGCGAACACCGGGCAGAAGCACACCGGCGGCAGCCAGTTCTTCCTCGTCTACAAGGACAGCAAGCTCCCGGCGACGTACACCCCGTTCGGCACGATCTCCGACTCCGGGATGAAGGTCCTGGACAAGATCGCGAAGGCGGGCGCGCAGCCGGCCGACCAGACCACGGGCAACACCGCGCCGAACGCGACCGTCGTGATCGACAAGGGGACCGTGACCAAGTCCTGACCTGCCCGCTGCAGAAGTTCGGTCGCGCGGGATGCGGACAGCCGCCCCGCCGGTCGCCTATGTTGGCGGAGACGAAACTGTGGACGATGCCCGGGGGCCCGAGAGACCTCCGCAGGCATCATGTGGAGGAGGCGCTGTGAGCAGCGACCCGTGGGGCCGCGTCGACGAGACGGGGACCGTGTACGTGCGTTCGGCCGACGGCAGTGAGCGAGTCGTCGGCTCGTGGCAGGCAGGCTCTCCTGACGAGGCGCTGGCCTACTTCAAGCGCAAGTACGACGGTCTGGTCGTCGAGATCGGGCTCCTCGAGCGCCGGGTGCAGACGACCGACCTGTCGGCCAAGGACGCCATGACCGCGATCGAGCACCTGCGCGAGCAGGTGACGGACGCGCACGCGATCGGTGACCTGGAAGCGCTGGGCAAGCGGCTCGACAAGCTCGTCGAACTGGTCGAGTCGCGTCGCGAGGAGCGCAAGGTCCAGAAGGCCAAGCAGTCCGACGAGGCGCGCCACGCCAAGGAGGAACTGGTCGCCGAGGCCGAGCAGTTGGCCCAGTCCGAGCAGTGGCGGGCCGCCGGTGAGCGGCTGCGCGCCCTGGTGGACATCTGGAAGGGCCTGCCGCGTCTCGACCGCAAGTCGGATGACGAACTGTGGCACCGCTTCTCGCACGCCCGGTCGGCGTTCTCCAAGCGCCGCAAGGCGCACTTCGCGTCGCTCGACGCGCAGCGCGAAGAGGCCCGCAAGGTCAAGGAGCAGCTGGTCGCCGAGGCCGAGGCGCTGTCCAACTCGCAGGACTGGGGCGCCACCGCGGCCCGCTACCGCGAGCTGATGACGGAGTGGAAGGCGGCAGGCCGCGCCCAGCGCGAGCACGAGGACGACCTGTGGAACCGCTTCCGCGGCGCCCAGGACGTGTTCTTCGCGGCCCGCAGCGCGGTGTTCGCCGAGCGCGACGCCGAGCAGGGCGAGAACCTCAAGCTCAAGGAGGAGCTGGCCGCCGAGGCGGAGAAGCTCCTGCCGGTCGGCGATCTGAAGGCGGCCCGGGCCGCGTTCCGCTCGATCAACGAGCGCTGGGAGGCCATCGGCCACGTACCGCGTGACGCCCGGCCGAAGGTCGAGGGGCGGATGCACGCCGTCGAGCGGGCCATCCAGGAGGCCGAGGAAGCGGAGTGGCGCCGGACCAACCCCGAGGCGCGGGCGCGTGCCGCGGGCCTCACCGGGCAGCTCCAGGCGGCCGTCGACAAGCTCACGGGGCAGATCGAGCAGGCTCGTGCGCAGGGCAACCATGCCAAGGCGGACAAGTTGCAGCGGGAGCTTGATGGGCGGCAGGCGTTGTTGGACTCGGCGCTCAAGGGGCTTGAGGAGTTTGGCGGTTAAGCACTTGCCGTGATGGAGCGGGCCCGGGCTTTTCCTCGGCTGGTCGCTCAACGGGTTCCTGCAGTCCGACCCGGAGCTGCGGCCGATCGCCGAGGCGCACCTGAACGACAGGGGGCGGGCCGCGCTGAA
>NZ_JBEYWV010000072.1:0-5348 GCF_040644575.1 Streptomyces sp. NPDC046939 | reverse complement strand
GCATCACCCGTGCGCGGGCCGGGTGGCTTGACACCCCCGACGGGCCCCCCCCGGTCGCGACGACGGTGCGGGCCCCTTCTCTCGTGTCTGTGAAGTTCAGCCGAGTCGTTTCTGTGGAGGGTCAGTCCTTCGGCCGGTACTCGTCCGCCCAGGCCTCGACGCTGTCGCTGGCCCGGTCGAACGCCGTGGACCGGCCGAGGAAGTCCCCGTTGTGGCTGGTGAGCAGAGTCGTCTGCTCCCCGCGCCGGTCCCGCCGTACGAGGACCAGCGCCTGCCCCTGCACGGTGCGCGGCAGCCCGAGCCAGCGCACGGGCTGCTGCACGGTGCGGGCGCTCACGACGACGTCCCAGGGGGCCGTCTGCGTCCTGAGGAAGCCGACGTGGCGCAGACCGCGGGCGCTCACCCACGTGCCCATGCGCAGCAGCCGCATGGCGGCGGCGATGACCAGGACGGCGACCACACCGCAGATCCCCGCGGCCGCGGGGTCCCCGGCCGCCGCGACGACCACCCCGGCGAACAGCACGTACGACGCCAGGAGCAGCAGCAGCGCGGCCGCACCGACCCGGTACGGGCCCGGGCGGTAGGGACGGCGCCACTGATCACGGTCGTCGAAGGGCAGCGCAGTCTCGGCGGCCTCGTCGAAAGCACGGTCGGCCGTCAGGAAGGACAGGGGCACGGCGGGTCCTCACTCGATCATCCACGCGGATGTGGGCTGTGCCCGGTGAGGTTATCCATGCGTGCCCCGGCCTTCCACCTCAGGGGGGCCGGTCGGGAACGACGGCTCAGCGCCCGTCGGAGGCTTCCGACTGCTGGGTGTGGCGAGGGGACTGGTCGGCCGAGAGGGCCGGCATCCCGAACAGCAGGGAGCCCACGAGCCCGGCCACGACGGTCAGCCCCACCAGGGTGCGGCCGGCGATCTGGCCTGCGGACGGGCGCTCACGCGCGGGCGGCGTGACATTGCTGCGGAACTTGTCGGCTTCGGCGATGAAGGCGAACGGTACGGGCTCGCGCCGACGAAACATGGGCGGTGCTTCTCCTCAAGGGGTTCGAACTGAGTGTGTTCATCTACACAGACGATCGATCTCCTCACATGGTGCCCACTTTCGCCGAATTAACAGATATTCGCTGTCGTTCGTCGCAGATGGCCTGAGAAGCACGGGGACCCGTGGCCCGTAGAGTGGGCGCCGCCCGATGGAAGTGATGGGGAAGGAACCACTCGAACCGTGACAGATACACCTGCTGAAGACCTCAAGCCCACGTTCAGGGGCGATGTCACCGTCCAGTTGGTGAAGAGTGACGCCAAGGACTCGGACGTGCTGTTCGCGGCCCGTGTCTCCACGGTGGGCGAGCAGTCCATCGACGAGCTGTCGAAGGACCCCGAGCGCTCCAAGGGCCTCATCAACTACCTGATGCGGGACCGGCACGGCAGCCCCTTCGAGCACAACTCGATGACCTTCCTCATCAGCGCGCCGATCTTCGTCTTCCGCGAGTTCATGCGGCACCGCGTGGGCTGGTCGTACAACGAGGAGTCGGGCCGCTACCGGGAGCTCCAGCCGGTCTTCTACGTGCCGGACGCCGACCGCAAGCTGGTGCAGGAGGGCCGCCCCGGCAAGTACCGCTTCGTCGAGGGCACGCCCGGCCAGTACGAGCTGACGTCGTCCACCATGGAGGCGTCCTACGTCCAGGCGTACGAGGCGTACCAGAAGATGCTGGCCGAGGGCGTGGCCCGCGAGGTCGCGCGCGCGGTGCTCCCGGTGGGCCTGTTCTCCTCGATGTACGCCACGTGCAACGCGCGCTCGCTGATGCACTTCCTGGGCCTGCGCACCCAGCACGAGCTGGCCAAGGTCCCCTCGTTCCCGCAGCGGGAGATCGAGATGGTCGGCGAGAAGATGGAGGCGGCGTGGGCCGAGCTGATGCCGCTGACCTACGCGGCGTTCAACGCCAACGGCCGCGTGGCGCCGTAGCCGTGAACCAGGTGCTCTGAACCGGCCGCGGACCAGGGCTTCCCTTGATCACCAAGGCGCAACGACGGCACAGATGTGCGGGTGAGCCGGATGAAGTGTCCGTATTGCGGCATTTCGAGAAGTTCATCTAGCCTGATCAAACGGACCCGGCACTGCCTGAACCCCCGAGCAGGCAGTGCCGGGCTCCACCTTTGTCGTGACTTGTCGGATCCCCCGAGGGGGGACCCGGCGCTGAGCAGCGAGTAGCGTGTTACCCATGGCTCCGACCTCGACTCCGCAGACCCCCTTCGGGAGGGTCCTCACCGCCATGGTCACGCCCTTGACGGCGGACGGCGCACTCGACCTCGACGGCGCGCAGCGGCTCGCCACCCACCTGGTGGACGCAGGCAACGACGGCCTGATCGTCAACGGCACCACGGGCGAGTCCCCGACCACCAGCAACGCGGAGAAATCGGACCTCGTACGCGCCGTGGTCGAAGCGGTCGGCGACCGCGCCCACGTCGTCGCGGGAGTCGGCACCAACGACACCCGCCACAGCATCGAGCTCGCCCGCGAGGCCCAGCGGGCCGGCGCGCACGGCCTGCTCACGGTCACGCCGTACTACAACAAGCCCCCGCAGGAGGGCCTGCTCCGCCACTTCACGGCGATCGCCGACGCGACCGAACTGCCCGTGATGCTCTACGACATCCCCGGCCGCAGCGGCGTACCGATCAACACGGAGACGATCGTCCGCCTCGCCGAGCACCCCCGCATCGTCGCCAACAAGGACGCCAAGGGCGACCTCGGCCGCGCGAGCTGGGCCATAGCGCGCTCGGGCCTCGCCTGGTACTCCGGCGACGACATGCTCAACCTGCCGCTGCTCTCGGTCGGCGCGTGCGGCTTCGTCTCGGTCGTCGGCCACGTGGTCGCGCCCGAACTGCGCGCCATGCTCGACGCCTACCTGTCGGGTGACGTGCACAAGGCGACCGAGATCCACCAGAAGCTGCTCCCCGTCTTCACCGGCATGTTCCGCACGCAGGGCGTCATCACGACGAAGGCGGCGCTCGCCCTCCAGGGCCTGCCCGCCGGACCGCTGCGGCTGCCGCTCGTCGAGCTCACGCCGGAGGAGACGGCGCAGCTCAAGGTCGATCTGGCCGCCGGCGGGGTACAGATCTAGCACCGACTTCGTAAGACCCCACAACTGAATCAACAGAACACCGAGCAAGACCGAAGCAACACCAACAACTGCTACTGCACGAACGTCACGCGCGCCACGTGCCCACAGGTACGTGGCGCGCGGGCTTAAGGGAGAATCTTTTGAGTCATCCGCATCCTGAACTCGGCGCCCCGCCGAAGCTCCCGAAGGGCGGCCTGCGCGTCACGCCGCTCGGCGGCCTCGGTGAGATCGGGCGCAACATGACCGTCTTCGAGTACAACGGTCGCCTCCTGATCGTCGACTGCGGAGTGCTCTTCCCCGAGGAGGAGCAGCCCGGAATCGACCTGATCCTGCCGGACTTCTCGTCCATCAGGGACCGGCTCGACGACGTCGAGGGCATCGTCCTCACGCACGGGCACGAGGACCACATCGGCGCCGTCCCCTACCTCCTCCGCGAGAAGCCGGACATCCCGCTGATCGGCTCCAAGCTGACCCTCGCCCTGATCGAGGCGAAGCTCCAGGAGCACCGCATCCGGCCCTACACCCTTGAGGTCGCCGAGGGCGACCGCGAGCGGCTCGGCCCGTTCGACTGCGAGTTCGTCGCGGTCAACCACTCCATCCCGGACGCGCTCGCGGTCGCCATCCGCACCCCGGCCGGCATGGTCGTCCACACCGGCGACTTCAAGATGGACCAGCTCCCGCTCGACCGTCGCCTCACCGACCTGCCGACGTTCGCGCGCCTCGGCGAGGAGGGCATCGACCTCCTCCTCACCGACTCGACCAACGCCGAGGTCCCGGGCTTCGTCCCGCCCGAGCGCGACATCTCGAACGTGATCCGCGGCGTCTTCGCCGGCGCCCAGAAGCGGATCATCGTCGCGTCCTTCGCCAGCCACGTGCACCGCATCCAGCAGGTCCTCGACGCCGCGCACGAGTACGGCCGCCGGGTCGCCTTCGTCGGCCGCTCGATGGTCCGCAACATGGGCATCGCGCGCGACCTCGGCTACCTGAAGGTGCCGCCGGGCCTCGTCGTCGACGTCAAGACGCTCGACGACCTCCCCGACAGCGAGATCGTCCTCGTCTGCACGGGCTCCCAGGGCGAGCCGATGGCGGCCCTGTCCCGGATGGCCAACCGCGACCATCAGATCCGCATCGTCTCCGGCGACACCGTGATCCTGGCGTCGTCGCTGATCCCGGGCAACGAGAACGCGGTCTACCGCGTCATCAACGGCCTGACCCGCTGGGGCGCCAACGTCGTCCACAAGGGCAACGCCAAGGTGCACGTCTCGGGCCACGCCTCGGCCGGCGAGCTGCTGTACTTCTACAACATCTGCAAGCCGAAGAACCTGATGCCGGTCCACGGCGAATGGCGCCACCTGCGCGCCAACGCCGAACTGGGCGCCCTCACCGGCGTCCCGCACGACCGCATCGTCATCGCCGAGGACGGCGTGGTCGTCGACCTGGTCGAGGGCAAGGCCAAGATCGTCGGCAAGGTCCAGGCCGGTTACGTCTACGTGGACGGGCTCTCCGTCGGCGACATCGGCGAGCCCGCGCTGAAGGACCGCAAGATCCTCGGCGACGAGGGCATCATCTCGGTCTTCGTGGTGGTCGACTCCAGCACCGGCAAGATCACCAGCGGCCCGAACATCCAGGCCCGCGGCTCCGGCATCGAGGACTCGGCGTTCCACGCCGTCGTCCCGAAGATCCAGGAGGTCCTGGAGAAGTCGGCCCAGGACGGCGTCGTCGAACCCCACCAGCTGCAGCAGCTCATCCGCCGCACGCTGGGCAAGTGGGTCTCCGACACCTACCGCCGCCGCCCCATGATCCTCCCGGTCGTGGTCGAGGTCTGACGCCTCGTCGGCAGTACACAGGGAGCGGGGCGCCTCGATTTGCATCGGGGCGCCCCGCTCCAGTAGGTTTACGGCTCCGCCCGAGGGGGAACCCGGAGCTACTTGAGGCTCCCGGTGTGTACCTCACGGGGCCGGAAATTCCGACTCAGAATCTCTGATAAAGTCGGAACCGCCGAAAGGCAAAGGCCCTCCAGCGGCCACCGGAAATGAATTCCACACCGGAAACGGAACGGAAAACGGATCTGGTAGGGTTGGAAACGCAAGACCGAAGGGAAGCGCCCGGAGGAAAGCCACGAGAGAGTCTCTCGGGTGAGTACAAAGGAAGCGTCCGTTCCTTGAGAACTCAACAGCGTGCCAAAAGTCAACGCCAGATATGTTGATACCCCGTCTCCGGCCATCACG
>NZ_JBEYWV010000071.1:0-6494 GCF_040644575.1 Streptomyces sp. NPDC046939 | reverse complement strand
TGTTCGCCCTGGAGGTGCCGGAGATCGCCGACGGGTCCGTCGAGATCTCGGCCATCGCGCGTGCCCGCCCTACAGCACCGCCAAGACCACGGCAGGAAGGGGGCCAACTGGCCGCCACCGTCTTCTCCGACGAGCTGCATCTCATCGACACCTGCATGGCGGCGCCCGAGGAAGCTGCCGCCCGTGCCCGCGCGCGCTTCGTCTCCGGCGCCCAGCACCCGCACTGGCACCGCGGCGACGAGGACGAGGAACCGGAAGACCAAGACGAGCAGGACGAGGAGGTCCTGACGCCCCGTACGGCCGCCGTGCTGGCCTGGGCGGGTGAGGAGTTGTCCGCCCAGGCATGGCAGGAGGTGACCGCCCTCGGCGACGAACCGCTGCCACCGGGCGCCGACGGCGTCTTCGGCCGGCTCCCGGCCATCACGCGCCGCCGGGACGGGCAGTGGCGCCGGCAGATGGCCCGCGCCTTCGACGACCTCACCGGCGACCTGCGTAACACGCCCGTGGGAGTGGAACCGACGTGCACGGGCGAGGAGATGGCCCTGCACCTCATGATCAGCCACGCCCGTTCGATCACTGGCAACCGCCCCAGGGCTCTGCACGATCGCGTCGCCCACCTGCCCCAGCGGAGCGCCGACCACGACTGGGAGAGGTGCTCGGACCCGCTCTTTGAGGACCACGACGTGCTCATGTTCTTCGACGCTCAACTCGACGGCGTCGACGACCTCGAAGGCGAGATCCACCAGACGCTGGGCCTGGTGAACCTGGCCGCCGACGAGTGGTTCGAGCCGTTCCGGGCCGACGGCGCCCGTGACCCCCACCGTGCCTCTCGCCACTGACACGCGAATTACAACGCGGTGTCAGATGCTGGACTGGCCCGGGTGCAGGGCCACGGCCGTTGCGCGGTGCCTTCGGCTGCTTGTGGGCGCGCGGTGGTGGGGCCGTCGACGATCTCGTGGTGCGCCATGTCGTAGCGGATGTACTCCCGGCCCCGGAAGAGACAGACGTAGTCGGTGTCGGGGGGCTGGGGAGGAATCTTGGTGGGGTCATCCACCGTTTACGGGAGGGCGGCGTCGATGCCCTCGGCGAACTGGCTGCCCTTCAGGCCCGGCCAGCCGACCTCCACGGCCTGGGGCCCCACCCGCGCGGTGTCATCGCCGAACTGGTAGAGCACGTCCTGATCCGCGCGGAACAGGTAGACGTCGTCCTTGAGCCGGGAGCGGTTCAAACTCTCCTGGATCATCGAGACCCTCCGACGTCGTGGCGGTACGGGGGCCATGAGCAAGTGGACTCTGCCGGGTAGGTGCTCGGCCCGCTGCATCTGTGTGGTGCCGCGGGCCGAGGTGGTGTCCCGATTGGCCGGCCGGTGGGGCGGGTCAGACGGTTGGGGGGCTGACGGTCATGGCGACGGTGACGCTGCCGTCGCTGGTGGTGACGTTGTAGGACGCCTTGCCGTGGTACTCCCTGACGTCGCGGGCGAGGAAGTCGTCGGCGCTGGCCAGGTCGTACTCATCAACCCAGAAGCCGACGGCGGCGATCTCGTCCTCGGTGAACGGCAGGTCCATGGACGGGGCCGCGCTGGTGCGGGCCGGGGTGGCGTTGCCCATGTTCTTCTGTGTCCAGAACCGGAAGTGGCTGCCGTCCTTGAGGTCCAGTCGCAGGGAGCCGTAGGGGTTGGGGTTGTACTCGCCGTAGTTGACGAAGTCGATCCAGAAGTCGACGTGCGCCTTGACCGGCGGGAAGCCCGGCGAGGGCGTGGCCGCGGCGAACTCGGTGCCCTTGAGGCCGGGCCACATGTCGGAGATGCTGCGGGCGCCGCTGAGCGGTTTCCATTCGTCGAGGTCGAACTGGAGAACCTGGTCGCCCTTGACGAAGTAGCACAGCCGGCGTTTCGTCCCGGCCAGGACCTGGGCGGGGATGATCTGGTAGACGACCGCGTCGAGGTCCCGGTCGAGGCCGGCCGCCTTCAGCCCGGGCCACTTGTCGGCGATGAGGTAGGGACCGCCGCTGACCCGGTTGCGCAGGCCGTCGTAGCTGACGAACCGGTCGCCTTTGAAGAAGTAGTAGGTGTCCACGGTCCCGAAGGGCACGTCCTCCTGGTCCAGGAAGGCGGCGTCGATGTTGCGCTGGAATCCGGCGTCCTTCATGCCGGGCCACTGGTCGGCGATGGTCTCGGGACCGTAGAGGATCTGCTCGTTGGCCACGTCGTAGCGCACGAACGTGTCGCCGCGGAAGATGTACAGGTAGTCCTTCTCCTCCGGCAGGACGAGCGCACCGGGTGCCATGCTGAACGAGTAGGGGACGGCGGCGTCGATCGCCTGGGCGAACTGGGTGTTCTGCAGGCCCGGCCAGCCGTCGAGGATGGTGCGCGGGTTCTGGCGCACGGTGTTGTCGGCGAGGTTGTAGAGCAGGTACTGGTTCCCGAGGAACATGTACGTGTCCCACTTGAGCTGGGAGCGGTTGAACGTGGCCTGGATCGTCATCGACCCCTCCCATGAGGCGCCGGGGGCAGCGCCTTCGGTACAGCCCGGTTGCCGTGCCGCGCTGCCGCCCATCGCCACGGACGCTAGGAGCACGGACAGGCGAAGTCCAGGCGGCCCGGGGCGCGCTTGCGGCCCCACCGTCGGCTGTGGGCCACTTCGCGAGCGGCCACAGCCATCGCTCCTGCCGCAACGGTCGGCACACCGCAGGGGGCTTGCCAGGCCAGGCGAGGACCCCGTCTCGGTTCGCTTCCGTCCCGGTCAGGACCCGCACCACGATTCTGTCCGATAACAGCTGAGTTGCGCACAAGCGCGCTCCGACCGCTCGTGAGTGGACAAGACGACGCCTGCCGCCCGGCGCCTGGAGGCGGTTGTGCTGGGCTGATGGCAATGCCCCGACCAAGCTCGGGCACCCCGTACGGGCACCCCCGACCCTTCTGAAGCAGCAGATGCAGAACTTCTTTGTCGACCATCTCTGCCTGATCACCCCACTCCGGGACGAGGAAAGGGGTGCGGCTGTTCGGCGAAGTCGTCGGCGCCCACCCTGATACGGCGGATGCCCAGGCCACTGCGGGGGGCGGGCAGGGAGGTCAAGCTTGCACCCGGTGTGGCGGAGAACGGGACGGCCGGGACCGGCGTGGACAGGTCCCGGCCCGTTGCCCCCTGTGGCGAGCGGCGCGCTACGGCAGGGTCGGCCGGTTGAGCCTGATGGAGTTGATGGGGGTGAGGTACGTCCAGGTCCACTGGTCCTGCGCGAGGTGTTCGCCGCAGTTCGTGCCGCCGTAGTTGGCGCACAGGTCCGCGGTGGCGCCGCCGTACTGGTTGTTGAGGACCCAGTGATAGCCGAACTGGTGGCTCAGGTTGTGGGCGCCGTAGCTGGCGTACTGGTTGGTCGGGTGCGGGTTTTCCTGCGGCCAGACGCTTTCGGGCCAGATGCACACGTTGCCGGAGAGGCATCCGTACACCGTGCTGTTGCCCGCCGGCGCGGCCTGGGCCGCGCCGCTCATCGCCACCACCGCGGTGGCCGCGGTCGCGAACGCCGCGATGGCACTGACCATCTCGCGCATGGATCCCCCTGATGGGTCTCCTGCGTCGCCGCAGGCCGCCTTCGTACTGACGGGCCCGTGTCGGCGATCAAGTACGTGAGCCTCCACATCCGCAGCGCTTCAGGCACGGAGCGCGGGGCGCGGGCATGCGGGACCGGGTCTGCATGCGAGGTTCTTGTGTTCGGGGTGCGACGCGCCCTGACTGCTTGGGCGGCACGGTGTTCCATGGCGAGCGTGTTGAGCCGGCGGGAAAGAGCCGAAACGAAGCCAAGCTGGCCTGCGCGAGGGGATACTAAGGCTTTCCGAAGGCGAAGCGATCAGAGGTGCGTCAGTGGGATCCGCGGACACGACGGGGCGTTACGGGGCGGGTGGCCGGCGGGGCGCGAGGCATGCCGTTGTTGTCGGCGGGAGCCTCGCGGGGCTTCTCGCGGCGCACGTCCTCGCCGGGCATGCTGACCGGGTGACCGTCGTCGAGCGCGACCGGTTCCCTGACGGTGCCGGGCCACGACCCGGTGTTCCGCAGGGTCGGCATCCGCATGTTCTGCTCGAGGGCGGCCAAGTGGCCCTGGAATCGCTGCTGCCGGGCTTCATGGCGGAGCTGCGGGCGTCGGGGGCGCCGCGCCTGGGCTTGCCGTCGGACATGGTCCAGAGACAGAACGGGCGCTGGTTCCGGCGGTCGCCCGCGACGACGCACATCTACACCGGTTCCCGCGGGCAGCTGGAGGAGCTGGTACGGCGGCGCGTCCTCGCCGACCCGGTGATCAGCGTGATGGAAGGGACCGATGCGGTCGGGCTCCTCGGTGACGCCTCGCGCGTGCGGGGAGTGCTGCTGCGGGACCGCTCCGGTGAGATCCGGGGCGAACCGCGGGCCCTTGCGGCCGATCTGGTGATCGACGCCTCCGGCGGCGGGACGAAGGCCCAGCAGTGGCTGACGGCGATCGGAGCCGAGGCCGCCCATGAGGAGACCATCGACACGGGTCTCGCCTATGCCTCCCGCGTCTACCGCGGCAGGAGCGGCATCCTCGACGGCGACACCCGCGGCTACTACGTCTACCCCAGCCCCGCCCACGTCCACGCCGGCGGTGCGCTGCCACTGGAGGACGGCACTCATCTGGTCATCGTCTCGGGGCTGCGCGGTGACGAACCGCCGACGGATGACGACGAGTTCGTGACGTACACGAAGAAGAGGCTGGCGCATCCGCTCCTGCACCAGTGGCTGGACGAGGCCGAACCGCTCTCACCGGCGTTCGGCTACCGGCGAACCGCGAACATCCGCCGCCGCTACGATCTGCCCGGCCGCCGCCCGGCCGGATTCCTCGCGACCGGCGACGCCCTGTGCAGATTCAACCCGGTCTACGGGCAGGGCATGGCCGTCGCCGCGATGAGCGCGGTCGCCCTGCGTGACACGCTGGCCGATCAGCGCCAGATCCCCACGACGCGGCGCGTGCAGAAGGCGCTGCTCGCGGCCTCCCGGCAGGCATGGGACATCTCCGCAGGGGCTGACCGGACGATGCCGGGCTCCGTGGGCACCGCCTCGGCCGTCGGCCCGGCCGACCGCGTCGCCAACTGGTATCTGCGGCGTGTGCTGGACCAATACCCCGCTGACCCCGTAGTGGGGCCCGTCTTCCGATCCGTACTGGGCCTCTGCACGCCCGTCACCGCCCTGTTCGCTCCGCCCGTGGCCCGTGCCGTTCTCTTCCGCCCACCCGCGCCGACACCCGCCGAGCCGCCGACGGCCCCCGAGGGAGCCCGGGCCTGAGAGGTCGTTTTCTCCTGTTGTTTCATCCCGGAATGGGTGGTTGGTTCGGCTTTATGGGGTCGCGCCAGGAGACGGTGGACTCACCGGTGAGCCGGCGGGCCATGAGGTCGGCCATGGCCAGGTGGATCATGGCTTCGGCGGGCAGCGTCTCGTAGTCGCGGACCAGGCGGCGGTGGAGCATCAGCCAGCCGTAGGTTCGCTCGACGGCCCACCGCTTAGGGGCCGGGGTGAAGCCCTTGGTCCCGGGAGCGCGTTCGACGATTTCCATGTTGATGCCGAGGGTGGCGGCGTGCTCGACGAGGTGCTTGCGGTAGCCGCCGTCGACCCAGATTCTGCGCAGGCCGGGATGGGTGGTGGCGACCTGGTCGAGCAGGTGGGTGCCGGCGGCCGGGTCCTGCACGTTCGCGGCGGTGACCAGGACCGCCAGCAGCAGGCCGAGTGTGTCGGTGATGATGCTGCGTTTGCGTCCGACAATCTTCTTGCCGGCGTCGATGCCTTGGCCGGAGCGGGGGACGCTGGTGGACGTCTCGATGCTCTGCGCGTCGATCAGGCAGGCCGACGGTTTCGCCGCACGGCCCTCCCGCTGTCGCACCAACTCGCCCAGCAGGCCAGTGAGCTGGGCGAACACCCCGTCCTTCTGCCACCTGCCGAAGTACCCGTACACCGTTTCCCAGGGTGGGAAGTCGTGCGGCAGATAGCGCCACTGCCCCCCGGTGCGGTCCACATACAAAATCGCGTCCATGATTTCGCGCAGCTCGTGCTGCGGTAGACGACCGAACTCCAGGGCCCTGCTGCGGCGCTCGGCCCGCCAGGCCGACAGGACCGGCTCGATCAACTCCCAGCGGGCGTCGGACAGGTCACTCGGATAGGCGCGTCGTGGCCGCATGGTGATGGCGTACCGCGGGAAGACGAGTGCGCCCAGGCGCGCGGCATCGGCCACCGAAGCATGGCACCGGAAAGGGCGTCCTGGAATGAGACAGGCTTCAGCGGACGAAATAGGCAATACGGACTCTCCGCGAGGCTCTTCAACCTCGCCAGCCCTTCACCCCGTCAACGGCCTCGCCTAGCGCGAGAACGAAACATGACGAAACGTGCTCCCTCTATGAAAACGACCTCTTAGTGGGCGTTTGATTACCTTTTGAGGGCATAAGTTGAGCTTCGGGCTACCGCTGTTGAGCGGCCAGACGCCGGAGTCCGCGCCAGCTTGCT
>NZ_JBEYWV010000070.1:0-6515 GCF_040644575.1 Streptomyces sp. NPDC046939 | reverse complement strand
CCGCTATGAGCGCAAGCCGGAACACTTCCTCGCCTTCGCCGCCATAGCCGCGACCCTCATATGCCACCGCCGACTCACCAAGTGAAATGGCGTCTAAGGAGCACTCCTCATGAGCAGCACGAGCGGCTTGGCCATCGAGGCGAACGGACTGCGCAAGTCCTACGGTGACAAGGTCGTCCTGGACGGCATCGACCTGCGCGTCCCCGAGGGCACGGTCTTCTCCCTGCTCGGCCCGAACGGGGCGGGCAAGACCACCGCCGTCAAGATCCTCTCGACGCTGATCACACCCGGCGCGGGCTCGGGCGGGATCCGGATCGCCGGGCACGATCTGGCCACCTCCGCGCAGGCGGCCCGCGCGGCGATCGGGGTCACCGGACAGTTCTCCGCCGTCGACGGGCTGATCACCGGTGAGGAGAACATGTGGCTGATGGCCGACCTCCACCACCTGTCGAAGGCCGAGGGCCGGCGCGTCGCCGCCGAACTCCTGGAACGCTTCGACCTGGTGGACGCGGCGAAGAAACCCGCGTCCACCTACTCCGGGGGCATGAAGCGCCGCCTCGACATCGCGATGACGCTGGTCGGCAGCCCGCGCATCATCTTCCTCGACGAGCCGACGACCGGCCTCGACCCGCGCTCCCGGCACACCATGTGGGGCATCATCCGCGACCTCGTCACCGACAGCGGCGTCACCGTCTTCCTCACCACCCAGTACCTGGAGGAGGCCGACGAACTCGCCGACCGCATCGCGGTGCTCAACAACGGCAAGATCGCGGCCGAGGGCACGGCCGAGCAGCTCAAGCGGATCGTCCCGGGCGGCCACGTACGGCTGCGGTTCTCGGACCCGGCCGACTACCGACACGCCGTGGAGGCGCTGGAGGGGACCGGCCGCGACGACGACACCCTGTCCGTGTCCATCCCCAGCGACGGCAGCCAGCGCGAGCTGCGCGCCATCCTCGACCGCCTCGACGCGGCCGGCGTCGAGGCCGACGAACTGACCGTGCACACCCCGGACCTGGACGACGTCTTCTTCGCCCTGACCGGCCCCGGCAACCCCTCCGCGACCTCCTCCGCGACCCCTTCCGCCACCGTCCCCGCCCAGCCGAAGGAGACCGTCCGATGAGCACCCTGTCCCTCGCGGTCCGCGACTCGAACACGATGCTGCGCCGCAACCTCCTGCACGCCCGCCGCTACCCGTCCCTCACCCTGAACCTGCTGCTCACCCCGGTGATGCTGCTCCTGCTGTTCGTCTACGTCTTCGGTGACACGATGAGCGGCGAGGCGGGCCGCGACGCCTACATCGCGTACATCGTCCCGGGAATCCTCCTGATGACCATCGGCTCCACGGTCATCGGCACGGCGGTGTCGGTCTCCACCGACATGAACGAGGGCATCATCGCCCGCTTCCGCACCATGGCGATCCACCGCGGGTCGATCCTCTTCGGCCATGTCGTCGGCAGCGTCCTGCAGACGCTGGTCAGCGTTCTGCTCGTCGGGGCGGTGGGGGTCGCGATGGGCTTCCGCTCCACCGACGCCACGCTCCTCGAATGGCTCGCGGCGTTCGGCCTCCTGGCCCTCGTCGCCCTCGCCCTCACCTGGATCGCGGTCGGCATGGGCCTCGCCAGCCCCAACGCCGAGGCCGCCAGCAACAACGCGATGCCGCTGATCCTCCTCCCCCTCATCTCCAGCGCCTTCGTCCCGCTGCACTCGATGCCGGGCTGGTTCCAGCCGATCGCCGAGTACCAGCCCTTCACCCCCGCCATCGAGACCCTCCGCGGCCTCCTCCTCGGCACGGAGATCGGCGACAACTGGTGGATCGCGCTGGTGTGGTGCGCGGGGCTCACGGTCCTGGGGTACCGGTGGTCGCGGGCCCAGTTCGACCGGGACCCGAAGTAGGGGCCATCACCGTACGCACATCAAGATCGGCTCTGTCCCGGATGGCCGGGGCAGGGCCGATTTTTGCTGCGGTTACGCGTCGCACGCTTCGCCCGTGCGCAACTGGTGCCAGAAGTACGTACGCGTATCACCCGAGACAGGAACAGAGAGCTGCGTGGTCAGGCCAGCTCCATGGCCGATGAGCCGTGTCCGACAAGCACCGGTGCATACCGCGTAGTTCGAACGAGACCTCGTCCCTGTGCCGAAGCGTGCGTCCACCACTCGTCATCCCCCTGTGCAGTGCCTAAAACAGCGAGGTCCCTCACGTGTGCAGCGTGGGGGACCTCGATCCGAGGGCAAGTCCAGCCTTGACTACGTCTCGGATGTGCGCCTGGCGACAGGCGCTGCGTCCATGTAACGACCCATGGATCACGCGGTCCATGCTATGGCTTTCAAGGGACACTGCCAAGAAAACTGAAAAACTCGCTCTCGCCAACTGACCAGGGAATTTACCGGCACGCAACACGACCGCCCGCGTTCGACAGAGGGTTTTTCACTTCGTCATGTCGCGCCGAAAGGGTGATGAGGTCTAGTCCAGGTTGACAACGCCGGGCCCTCAACCCGGCCCTGACCGGCTGGCGGTCACGTATTGCAAATATCTACAGTTCACCGGAACGCTTGCCCGAAGGAACGTTTCCCCCAGGGAGCCACGCGAAGATCATGAAACCCGGGTTTTTACAGCGTTCACTTAGATCCCTGAGGGGCGTGGAACCGCTCGACAACTGATGGCAAGCTGTGGTCGCAGGGCAAGGAGGTCAAGCGGTACCGCCAGAGGACCGTGCAGGGCCCAGGTGACGGTGCTTCACCGCCTGACCTCTTCCAGCCACAGCAGGGAAGCATCCGGTCCTTGCCGGGTTCCCCGCACTCGTCGTAAACGCGCGTGCGGGGCCCCCGAATTCCGGACGCCGACCTGCTGGTAATGACTACCGAAGTAGGAATACATGCAGACCGGAGATCCACGTGGGGGAAGTATCTGTCTTCCCTCGGGTCCGAACTGGTGGCGACTCTTCCTGACCGTTCTCGCCCTCTTTGGGGGCGCCTTTGCGGGCATCGAGTTCCACAAGACCTTCGACGAAGTCACCGAGGCCATCGTCGTCGGCCTGACGACGACCGAGATCCTCTTCCACGTCATGGACGTGGTCGAGAACCTCCTCCGCGTCACCGCGGCCGAGCTCCTCCCTCGCGTGCGCGGGAGCGCAGGACGCGCCCTCCTCGCGGTGCGCCGGGTCATGCGCAGGGCGCGCGACCGTTTCCGCGACTTCATGGACCGCTACTTCGGCGGTTCGGGCGGCGGCTTCGCGGCCATCGTCTGGAGGGCGGCCTGGTGACCCCGAGCAGCCGCCCTCCAGGGCGACCCCGGCGTACGACCGTCAACTGCGCGTGGCCGAGCCTCAAGCAACTCTCCACGGAACTGGCCGATGCCCGGGGGCCGGTTCGGCTGGCAGACTTCGCGGAGGTCACGCACTACTCCATCGCCGCCCTGTCCGACGCGACATCCGGCAAGCGCATCCCGACCGAGCAGTTCCTTCAGGCCTACGCCAAGGCCGCGGCTGAGCTCAATGGCGGCAATGAATGGGAGCTGTTGACCCGTTGGACCGCGTTGCGAGAGGCCGCCGCGAAGGAACGTAACGCCAGCGAGACCTCGATGCTGCCCGTCGGCTCCTCCGGCAGCGGGGCCACCGGCATCTTGAACGGCCACGTCCAGGTCAATGCCTCGGGCGAGGTCGTGCCGTCGCCGGAGTCCGTGACGCTCGGTCCGACGGAGACCGCCAAGCTGTGGATCGCCAAGCGCCGAGAGGCGTCCGTCCCGGAGCAGGACCCCGCCAGGGGTGGTGACGCGGGCAGCGAGGAGGAGAAGGTTCCCCGCCGGTTGGTCTCTCTGGTGTCTCAGGCCGTCGAGGCCGAGAAAGTGGCCAACCGTGACAATGTCGCGGTGCACGTCGATCCCGTACTTGGTGCGCTCGCCCTTGGCAGCACCTCCAAGGACGTGAAGATGCTGCTCCGGGACCGGCTCAACCGTGCGGGCGTATCTTTCCGGGACCTGGCGACAGATCTGAACAAGAACGGCATCCGTGTCTCAAAGTCCACATTGGAGCGGCGGCTCACCGACGACGAACCGCTGCCGCCGGCCCTGCTCGGCGCGATGCTTCACTCCTGCGGTGCCAGCCGTGCGGAGGTCAGCGTGTGGCTCTATCACCGGGCCCGTATCGAGATTGCGAGCGTTGTCCGGCACGTCGACACCGAACCTGACGTCGACGCCAACGGCGGCCTCCTGGAGAAGCTCCGTACGGAACGGGTGACCAACTGGATGCAACTCGGCATGGTCTGTGCCACCGCGCTGGTGATCCTGCTTCAGATACTCTCCCGTTGACTTGGCAGGTTCTGAAGCGGCCCCCAACAATAAGCGGGTGCTGGGGGCCGCTTCCCGCGCTCCAGTGCCTTGCCACCGCGGTGTCTCATTGCTCGTGCGGACGATCAGGCGGCGAAGCCGATGTTCATCACGTACTCGTACGCGCCGTACTCCGAGCCCAGGTCCGCCGTGATGTCGTCGAACCAGACCGAGTCCATCGTCTCCTCGTCGTCGGCCGCCCACGCCTCGACCATGCGGTCCCAGCGGCGGACGTTCAAGGTGCGGAAGGAGACGTCGCGCTGGAGGGGGCGGGCCACCTGGGACTGGTTGAGGGGGTGGAACTCGACGCGGGTGCCGCGGCCCTGGCGGTTGAGGCGCTGGAGGAGGTGGCGGGCCACGTTGCGGCGGCGGACGCGGCGGTAGGCCGTGTCCAGTTGGGCGAGGCTCTTGCGGGACGGGTTCGCCTTGCCCTCCGCCCAGCGCCTCAGCGTGCGGTCCGTCACCGTCAGGCCGGCCTCGCGGGCCTGGGCGCGGGCGTGCGGGGTGCGGGTCAGGTAGTTCAGGCGGGCCATCATGCCCCGGCGGGTGGTGACCGGGCTGGCGATGAAACCGGCGAGGGTGTCGAGCTGGCGGGCCGCCGCCTCGTAGCCCTTCAGGCCCTGGGCGCCGAACTTGCCGAACTCCAGGTTGCGTTGGGGCACTACTCACCCGCCTCCGTCTCGTCCTCGTACGCGCTTCCCGCCTTGTAGACGTCCTTCACCTTCACCTCTGTGACGGCCCTGCCCTCCGGGAAGACACGGCGCCAGTCGCCGATCACGTGGAGTTCGTCGGTGCCCATGGCGCGGACCACCGTCAGGCCCTCGTCGTGGGCCTTCAGCGCCTTCATCCAGAGGTTGGCGAACGCCTGCGAGCGGATCAGGTGCATCCAGTCCGGGCGGTACAGCTCCCGGTTGTAGTTCGACTCCCCCATCGTGGAGACGAACTTGGAGTACATCGCCTTCACGTACTCCAAGGTCACGTCGTCGTCCTGCTCGATCGCCGTGTCGCGGGCCTCCTTGAGCGCCACGCGGAACTTCTCCAGCAGGCCCTCGGTCGCGCCGGACGTGTACGACTCATGGATCTCGGGCGGGTCGCACAGGCCGTACTTCGGGCCCGAGAGGCGCAGCAGGAGGCGAAGGGTCGGTTCCGTCACCCAGAGGGGGCCCGGTTCGTCGCGCTGGCCGATCGGGTTCGGGAGGACCGCCTCGTGGTCCCAGTGGGGCGGGGTGATCAGGTGGACGCCCGCGCGGCGGCGGTCGTGGTCGAAGCCGGTGGAGTGTTCCAACTGGCCGAGCGGGAGGTGCGTCTTGAGGGCGGAGAGGTAGGCGCCGTTGATGTCCAGCGCCGTGACCTCGTGCTCGCCCGGGGGCAGTTCCGCACGGGTCCACTTGGGGCGGGCCTCCCAGATCTGGTCGGCGCCGCGCGACGTCTGCTTCTTGAGGATGTCCGGCATCCAGGGGTGGGCGATCACCTCGTACCGGCCGCCCTTGCGTGTCTCGTCGAGCAGCGCCATCGCGTCCGGGATCGCCTTCCGCAGCAGATCGGCGGTGGCCGCCTCGACATCACCGGCGTGCTCGGCGAGGGCGGCGGTCACGCGTTGCGCGATGAGGGTGACGGGTTCGGGGGGCGCCGGCTGAAACGCCCGGCGGGCCGGGGAGGGGGAAGGGGTAGAGGTAGAGGTTCGGCGCGGGGCGCGACGGGGCGCGGGGCGTGGGGGTGCCGGGGCCTCCGGCGTGGCGGCGGGTCGGCCGGGGGCCGGCGCCTCGGGCGCCGAGGGTCCTGACTGCGGCTCGGACACAGGACGGCCGGGTGTCGGGGCCTCGGGCGCCGAGGGCTGTGTTCGTGGCGCGGACGCGGGGTGTCCAGGTGCCGGGGGCGGCGCGGTGGATGCCGAAGGCCGTGCCTCGGGTGCCGGGGGCGTCACCGGGCGGCCGCAGTCCGTCGGGGTCAGGTGTTGGGCGAAGCCCGCGACCCGTTGTACCGCCAACTCGCCGCACAGCACGCAGGGTTCGGGTACGGCCAGGGTCTCCACGTCGTCGTCGCCGCCCTCGACGGGGGGCTGAGTCGTCGCGGGGCTCGGCTGCGGGTCCTGCTCGGCCAGCTTCTTGCTCAGGCCCTCCAAGAAGTACGCGTACTTCGTGCGGACCTCGCCCGACGGGTCGCGGTCCGATTCCCAGGCGGTCAGCGTGGACGG
>NZ_JBEYWV010000069.1:0-7805 GCF_040644575.1 Streptomyces sp. NPDC046939 | reverse complement strand
TCGGCCTCCAGGGGGCGCAGCGGCATCGGCGCGATGGCTCCGACGGCGCAGCGCACACCGCGCCGGGCGGGGTCGAGGACGAGGGCTACGGAGGCCCGTCACGCCGCCGTCACGCCGACCACGATCCGCCTCCCGGCCGGATCCCGCTGAGCCCCGTGCATTACCGACGGGTTGTGGAAAACTCCCTCACCCGAAGACGGCCAGTGACCCGTTCACGGCAACCGGATCCCCGGGTCCATCCCCCCGAGCGCATCCGCGCACGAGCAGTCCCGCTCCCCGTTCCCCGGCAACCCCGCGACCACATCGAACAGCACCGTCCGCAGCCGCCCCAGGTTCGCCGCGAAGACCTCAAGCACCTCGTCGTGCGAGACGCCCTCCCCGCTCTCCGCGCCCGCGTCGAGGTCGGTGACGAGGGTCAGCGACGTGTAGCAGAGCTCCAGCTCGCGGGCGAGCATCGCCTCGGGGTGCCCGGTCATGCCCACCACGGACCAGCCCATCGCGGCGTGGAACCGGGACTCGGCGCGGGTCGAGAAGCGGGGGCCCTCGACGACGACGAGCGTGCCGCCGTCCACCGGCTCCCAGCCCTTGCCGCGCGCCGCCTTCACCGCGACCTTGCGGCCCGTGGGGCAGTACGGGTCGGCGGGGGAGACGTGCACGACGTTCGGCACGGTGCCGTCGGGCAGCGGCAGCCCGTCGAAGTAGGTCTGCGCCCGGGACTTCGTACGGTCCACGAACTGGTCGGGCACGAGGAGCGTGCCGGGTCCGTACTCCGGTCGCAGCCCGCCGACCGCGCACGGCCCGAGGACCTGGCGTACGCCCACGGAGCGCAGCGCCCACAGGTTGGCGCGGTAGTTGATGCGGTGCGGCGGCAGATGGTGGCCGCGCCCGTGCCGGGGCAGGAAGGCGACCCAGCGCCCGGCGACCTCACCGAGGAAGAGGGAGTCGCTGGGCGGCCCGTAGGGGGTGTCGACCTGTACTTCGGTGACGTCGTCGAGGAACGAGTAGAAGCCGGAACCACCGATCACGCCGATCTCGGCGGCGTCGGCATGCGTGTTCGTATTGGTCGCCATGGTCAGCACAGTAGCCAAGGGCGGAAACGCCGAAGACCCCGCCGTCGGGGACGGCAGGGTCTCGTACGACGTGGTCGCGCCTAGGCGGCCGACGACGAGCTGGAGGAAGCGGTCGAGGATCCGGCCGACGACTTCGCGTCCGAGGAGGACGAGGAGGACGACGACGAGGAGTCGGAGGACGACTTCGAGGACGAGTCGGAGCTCGACTTCGACGACGACGCCGGGCTGCTGCTCGACGAGGAGCCGCGGCTGTCGTTGCGGTAGAAGCCCGAGCCCTTGAAGACGATGCCGACGGCCGAGAAGACCTTCTTCAGGCGGCCACCGCAGTTGGGGCACTCGGTGAGGGCGTCGTCGGTGAACTTCTGCACCGCCTCGAGGCCTTCGCCGCACTCGGTGCACTGGTACTGGTAAGTCGGCACTTTGTCTTCCTCCTGGCACTCTCACTCGATGAGTGCTAACGACGATCCATAGTGACGTATTCCGCGAGATCAGTCCACTGCCACCGGCCGTCGGTGACCGACGCCACGTGCGACGGTGCGCCCCGAGGACGGCGGCACCAGCCGCGAGCGCAGCAGGAACATGACCACGAGGGCGAGCAGTGTGCCGCCCATCGGCACGAGGAATCCCGCACCGTCCCACAAGCGGTCCTCGAGCTGTCCCGCCACGGTCACGGCGGCGGCCTGGCCGAGGGCGACCGAGCCGGTCAGCCAGGTGAAGGCCTCCGTACGGGAGCCGGCCGGGACGATCGACTCGACGAGCGTGTAGCCGGTGATCAGGGACGGGGCGATGCAGACGCCGACCAGCAGGCCGAGCCCGGCGAGCAGCAGTACTGACTGTGCCGCCCACAGGCCGGACGCGGTGAGGGCGAGGGCGGTGTAGCCGACGAGCAGGCGGCGCTGCGGCGCGACCTTCCAGGCGATGGCGCCGCAGACGAGGCCGGAGAGCATGTTGCCCGCGGCGAAGACGCCGTAGAGGACGCCGTTGAGGCCGGGTTCGCCGATGGACTCGGTGTAGGCGGCGAGGGAGACCTGCATGCCGCCGAAGACGGAGCCGATGCCGAGGAACGTCACGATGAGCACGCGGACGCCGGGGACGCGCAGTGCGGAGGTGTGCTCCACGCGCGCGTGGCCGTCAGCGGAACCTTGTGCGGAACCGGCCGTGGGCGTCGGCTGCGTGCTCTTCTGCGCGGCGAACAGCAGGCCGCCGACCAGGGTGAGCCCGGCCTCCGTGATCAGGCCCGCCGCGGGGTTGATGCCGGTGCACAGGGCGGTGGCGAAGAGCGGGCCGAGGACGAAGGTGAACTCGTCGGTGACCGATTCGAACGCGGCGGCGGTCTGCATGAGCGGCGAGCCCTGGAGCTTGACGCCCCAGCGGGCGCGCACCATGGGCCCGATCTGGGGCGTGGAGGCGCCGGTGGGCACGGCCGCGAGGAACAGCGCCCAGGTGGGCGCCCCGGACAGTGCGAGCACGGTCAGGGTGAGCCCGGCCGCGCAGTGCACGAGGACGCCCGGCAGCAGGACGGCCCGCTGCCCGAAGCGGTCGGCGAGTTTGCCGCTGTAGGGCGCGAACAGCGCCATGGCGACGCCGGTCGTCGCGGAGACCGCGCCCGCGGTGCCGTACGAGCCTGAGGTGTGCTGGACGAGCAGCACGATGGAGATGGTCAGCATCGCGAACGGCTGGCGCGCCGCGAAGCCGGGGAGCAGGAACGTCCAGGCACCGCGGGTGCGCAGGAGCTGTCCGTAGCCGGGTCGGGTGTCGGAGTCGCCGGGAACCGTGTCCTTCTGTGGCACGGCCCTCGCCTTTCTGCCGCCTGGTAGCCCGGTGGCCTCCTGGTCGAGGAGCACCGGGCCGAGAGCCGTCCTCACATGCGCCGGGAACCGAGTGATACCTGCGGTCCGCGCCAGGAGAGGCCCTGGGCCATGCGGTGCACGCGCGCGTGGCGACGTGTCGCAAGGGGACCGCGGCCGCTTTGCGGTCGCGCCGGCTCTACATCAGGCAGAGTCGGTAGTTCGGGTGGTTCGAAAACAGTGTGGAGCGCAATGTCTGTCCACCCATGTTAACGGGCGGTTTCGCCCCCTGTGCCCAGCCAGCCGGCGAGCTTTCCGCCGTGCGCGATGGCGCGCAGCCTGGCCTCGGCGGCGTCGCGGACGGGGTCGGTGGCCACGACCAGGAGTTCGTCGCCGTGGCGCAGCACGGTGGTGGGCGACGGGACGAAGGAGGCGCCCTCGCGGACGACGAGGGTGACGGCGGAGCCCTTGGGCAGGCGCAGTTCGCCGACCTCCACGCCGTGCATGCGGGAGCCGTCCGGGACGGCGACGGACAGCAGGTGGCCGCGGAGCCGCTCCAGGGGTGCGGACTCGATGCCGAGGTCGGCGGCGGCGTCCGAGGAGCCGAGGCGCAGCTTCCTGGCGAGCCAGGGCAGCGTGGGGCCCTGGACGAGCGTGTAGACGACGACCAGGACGAAGACGATGTTGAAGATGCGGCGGCTGCCCTCGACGCCGGTCACCATCGGGATGGTCGCCAGGATGATGGGCACGGCGCCGCGGAGCCCCGCCCAGGACATGAGGGCCTCCTCCCGCCAGGGGATGCGGAAGGGCGCCAGGCTGATGACGACGCTGAGGGGGCGGGCGATCACCGTGAGGACGAGGCCGATGAGGAGCGCGGGCACTATGTCGTCGGCCAGTTCGTGCGGGGTGACGAGCAGCCCGAGCAGGACGAACATGCCGATCTGCGCGATCCAGCCGAGCCCTTCGGCGAAGCCGCGCGTGGCGGGCCAGTGCGGCAGCTTGGCGTTGCCCATGACCATGGCGGCCAGGTAGACGGCGAGGAAGCCGCTGCCGTGGGCCATGGCGCCCGCGGCGTAGGCGACGGTGGCGATGGCCATGACGGCGATCGGGTAGAGGCCGGAGGCGGGCAGCGCGACGTGGCGCAGGCCGTAGGAGCCGGCCCAGCCGACCGCGAGGCCTATCGCCGCGCCGATCGCGAGCTCCAGCGCGATCTCGCCGACGAGGACGTACCAGTGCTCCACGGGCCCGGCGGCCGAGAAGGCGACGACGAGGATGACGACAGGGGCGTCGTTGAAGCCGGACTCCGCCTCCAGGACACCGGTGATGCGCGAGGGCAGGGGCACCTTGCGCAGCACGGAGAAGACGGCCGCCGCGTCCGTGGAGGACACGACCGCGCCGATGATGAGGGCCTGGTGCCATTCCAGGCCGACGATGTAGTGCGCGCCGGCCGCTGTCACACCCACGCTCACGGCGACTCCGACGAGCGACAGGGCGGCGGCTGCCGGGAGCGCCGGTTTGATCTCCTTCCACTTCGTGCCCAGGCCGCCTTCGGCCAGGATCACGACGAGGGCCGCGTAGCCGATGACCTGGGTCATCTCCGCGTCGCTGAAGGAGACGTCGCCGATGCCGTCCTGGCCCATGGCGATGCCGATGCCCAGGTAGAGGAGCAGGCTGGGCAGCCCGCTGCGCGAGGAGATGCGCACCGCGGCGACCGCGACGAGCAGTACGAGCGCGCTGACGAGCAGGAGCTGGTTGAGGTGGTGGACAGTCAGGGGCCGGTCCTTCCGCGAGGGGGCGCCGCAAAGGGGGATCAGGTACTTCGTTACCTTACCTAATCGTTAACGCTTTCTTGACGCTCGGCCGGAGGTTGGCCCCCCGGTTCCTGACTCCGCGTCCGGGCTTGCACCGCACTGCTCGTATGGTTGCTCCCAGCCAGCCGCTAGCGAAGGACAGCAAGGATCGCGATGCCCTCCACTACGAACGCCTCTTCCGGTCGCCAGTCCGGCAAGAAGAAGGGGCGCCGAGCCCGACTGCTCGTGATCGTCCTCGTGTTGGCCGTCGTCGCGGGCATCGGATACGGCGCCTATTGGGGCGTGGACAGCGTGCGCGCGTCCCTGCCGCAGACGACGGGATCGGTCACGATCGACGGCCTCAAGGGCCAGGTGCAGGTCAAACGGGACAGCTACGGCGTCCCGCAGATCTACGCCTCCTCCGACGAGGACCTGTTCATGGCGCAGGGCTTCGTCCAGGCGCAGGATCGGTTCTACGAGATGGACGTGCGCCGCCACACCACGTCCGGGCGCCTGTCGGAGATGTTCGGCAAGGGCCAGGTGAAGACCGACGAGTTCCTGCGCACCCTCGGCTGGCAGCGGGTGGCGCAGAAGGAGTACGACTCCGAACTGTCGCCCGAGACGAAGAAGTACCTCCAGGCGTACTCCAAGGGCGTCAACGCCTACCTGGCGGGCAAGAGCGCCAAGCAGATCTCCGCGGAGTACGTGGCGCTCGGCTTCGAGAACGACTACAAGCCGCAGAAGTGGACCCCGGTCGACTCGGTGGCCTGGCTCAAGGCGATGGCCTGGGACCTGCGCGGCAACATGCAGGACGAGATCGACCGCTCCCTGATGACGACCCGCCTCACGGCGAAGCAGATCAAGGACCTGTACCCGGCGTACCCGTACACCCGGAACAAGCCGATCGTGCAGGAAGGCGCCTACAACAGCGTCACGGGCCAGTACGACGATTCGGCGACCAGCACGGGGACGGGGACCGGCACCGGTACGGGCACCGGAACCGGCACGGGCACAGGGACCGGAACCGGCACCGGGACTGGCACCGGCACAGGCACCGGTACGGGCACAGGAACCGGCACAGGCACCGGAGCCGCCGGTACCGGCCTGGCGGGCAACACGGGCACTCCCAGTGGCTTCCAGAGCCAGTTGGGCGGCCTCGCCGACGTCCTGGACCAGATCCCCGACTCCGCGGGCCTCGGGCCCAACGGCAACGGCATCGGCTCCAACTCGTGGGTCGTCGCGGGCAAGCACACCATCACCGGCAAGCCGCTGCTCGCCAACGACCCGCACCTCGCGCCGCAACTCCCGTCCGTCTGGTACCAGATGGGCCTGCACTGCACGAGCCTCTCGGCCAAGTGCCAGTACGACGTGGCGGGTTACACCTTCGCGGGCATGCCCGGCGTCGTCATCGGCCACAACCAGAGCATCTCCTGGGGCCTGACCAACTCGGGCGTCGACGTCACCGACCTCTACCTGGAGAAGTTCCAGAACGACGGCTACCTGTACGACGGGAAGACGGTCCCCTTCAAGACCCGCCAGGAAGTCATCAAGGTCGCCGGCGGCGCGTCGAAGACGATCACCGTCCGCGAGACCAACAACGGCCCGCTCCTGTCGGACCGCGACGACGACCTGCTCAAGGTCGGCAAGAAGGCCCCGGTGGGCGCCACGGCCCCGGACCGCGGCGACGGCTACGGCATCGCTCTGCGCTGGACCGCGCTCGACCCGGGCAAGACCATGGACGCCGTCTTCGAGATCGACAAGGCGAAGAACTGGACCGAGTTCCGCAAGGCGGCCACCAACTTCGAGGTGCCCTCGCAGAACCTCGTCTACGCGGACACCGAGGGCCACATCGGCTACCAGCTGCCCGGCCGCATCCCGGAGCGCGGCCAGGGCGACGGTTCGCTGCCGTCGCCGGGCTGGACCTCGAAGTACAAGTGGACCGGCTACCTCGACCAGGACGAGCTGCCCTACGAGTACGACCCCAAGCGCGGCTACATCGTGACCGCCAACCAGGCCGTGGTCGGCAAGGACTACCCGCACACGCTCACCACGGACTGGGGCTACGGCACCCGCTCCCAGCGGATCACCGACCTCATCAAGTCGAAGATCGACGGCGGCGGCAAGATCTCCACCGACGACATGCGGCTGATGCAGATGGACAACAGCAGCGAGATCGCCAAGCTGCTCGTGCCCAAGCTGCTCAAGATCGACGTCAAGGACACGTACGTCCGTGAGGCGCAGCAGCTTTTGGAGAACTGGGACTACACCCAGAACCCGGACTCGGCGGCGGCCGCGTACTTCAACTCCGTGTGGCGCAACGTCCTGAAGCTCGCCTTCGGCAACAAGCTGCCCAAGGAGCTGCGCGTCGAGGGCCAGTGCCTGAGCGTCACGCCGGTCGACAACACCGGCCCGGCCGACGAGGACCGCAAGGTCCGCGAGTGCGGCCAGCGCGACGCGCACTCGGCGCAGCCGGACGGCGGCGACCGTTGGTTCGAGGTCGTCCGCAAGATCATCAACGATGAGAAGAACGACTGGTGGAAGACGCCGGGCAACCGCAACAACAAGGCGACCGCCACCCGTGACGAGCTGCTCGCGCGTGCCCTGAAGGACGCCCGCTGGGACCTGACGGCCAAGCTCGGCAAGGACGTCGACACCTGGAGCTGGGGCCGTCTGCACAAGCTGGAGCTGAAGAACCAGACGCTCGGCACCGAGGGCCCGGGCTGGCTGCAGTACGTACTGAACCGCGGCCCCTGGAAGCTCGGCGGCGGCGAGGCGGCCGTCAACGCGACCGGCTGGAACGCGGCGGCCGGCTACGGCGTCGACTGGGTGCCGTCGATGCGCATGGTGGTCAACCTGGCCGACCTCGACAAGTCCAGGTGGATCAACCTGACGGGCGCCTCGGGCCACACCTACAGCGCGCACTACACCGACCAGACCGACAAGTGGGTCAAGGGCGAGCTGCTGCCGTGGAACTTCACGGAGAAGGCCGTCGGCGACAGCACGTCGGACACGCTGGTGCTCCAGCCGTAGAAGAGCGGTAGCAACGCGAGAGGGGCCCGCACGAGCCCTTGCCGGAGGCCCAGGAGATGAACTTCCAGGCGTTGTCGGGGTTGTGGGACGCCTTCTGCAAGCCCCACGCCCAGGTGTAGAGCCAGCCG
>NZ_JBEYWV010000068.1:0-9329 GCF_040644575.1 Streptomyces sp. NPDC046939 | reverse complement strand
AGCGGCGTACCGGTCGAGATGTCCTCACCGGTGACCTGCTTCCAGGCCGTCCGCGGCTTTCGTCGTGGCTGGTCGCGCAGTTCCCCGCGCCCCTGGCGGGGTCTTAGCTGTCTAGCCCGATGGAGAAGGCGGCCTCCAGATCGTGCTGGGAGTACGTGCGGAAAGCCACATGCGTGTCGGTGCCTTCGACGCCCGGGATCTTGCTGATCCTGCCGGGGATCACTTCGGCAAGATCATCGTGCCGGGCCACCCGAACCATGGCGATCAAGTCATACGTGCCGGTGACGGAGAAGACCTCACTGACGGAGTCGAGCGCCGCGATCGACTCGGCGATCTCGGGGATCCGGTCCACGCTGGTCTTGATGAGCACGATCGCGGTGATCACGGCTGGCTGTCTCCCTCGGTGGCCGTGGCTGGGGCTGCCTTCACCTTAGCCCGGCCCCGGTAGCGCACCCACGCCCACAGGAACCCGAGCGAGAAGCCGATCAGGTGGGCGAGGTAGGCGACCCCGGGCCCCTGGCTGTCCTGGTAGGCGGCGGCCCATTGCAGCGCGACCCAGAACGGGAGCACCACCCACGCCGGGAAGCGCAGCGGCAGGAAGAGCAGGAAGGGAAAGACGCTCGTCACGCGCGCGTCGGGGAACAGGAAGAGGAAGGCGCCGAGCACCGCCGAGATCGCCCCCGAGGCGCCGACGAGGGTCTGTTCGGAGCCCGCGTGCGCGATGGCGTACCCGAGGAGCGCCAGGTAGCCGCTGGTCAGGTAGAAGAGCGCGTACGGCAGGTGGCCCATGCGCTCCTCGGCCATCGCCCCGAACACGTACAGGAAGAGCATGTTGCCGAGGAGGTGGACCCAGCTGCCGTGGACGAAGAGGGCCGTGGCCGGGGTGAGGGCGGCGCGGGGCGATCCCGTGAGGAGTTCGGCGGGCAGGACGCCCCAGCGTTCGAAGTAGGCGGCCTGGGCCGTGAGCAGACGGTCGCCGGTGCCGTAGGAGGGGTTGAGTCCGGACGACGGGGAGAGCACGAAGGTCACGCAGCAGACGGCGATGAGCCCGTACGTGACCGGGGCCGGGTGTCCTCTGAGGAAAGCGGTCGCTCTGCCGATCGCGCCGCGTCCGTTGCCGATCATGAAGGAGAGCATGACGCAAGGCGGGGAGCGGGCGGTGCACGGCAGGCCGTAGGGTTACGGGCAATAAAGCAAGCATCACGCACCACGGAGGCGACAGTCCGATGACGGTTCCCCTGCCGACCGCCACCACCCGCTGGCGCTGCACGCTGTGCGGCAATCTCACGCGGTTCGACGTGACCCGCTCCTCGCAGGTCGTGGAGTACGTGCACCTGGACCTGGCGGGCGAGCCCAAGGTCGAGGAGCGCGACGTGGTCAGTGAGACGATCGAGTCGGTCCGCTGCCGCTGGTGCAACGCGGTCGACCAGGTGGAACTCGTGGACAGGCCGGGCGCCGACTCCTGAGGGAGCGGCCCACAGCGACTTTGGGGTGACGGATGGTGGAGAGCACGGGCGGGGAGGCCGGGCATGCCGAGCAGCCTGCCGCCGAGGTGCTCGACCGGCCGTTGCCCGAGGGCGTGCGGCGGCGGGTCGTGCAGATCGTCTCCGACGGCTTCGGCGGCCTCATGGTCGGCGAGCTGCCCCCGCAGTTGCGCCAGTACGCGCGTTTCACCCCGACCCGGCGGATGAAGTTCGCCGGGAACGCGATGGCCGCCGCCGTGGAGAGCGAGACGCTGTTCCGCCAGCGGATCGCCGAGCGGTTCCGCGAGGCCCAGCCCGAGCTGTGCCAGGCGCTGGAGGCGGGGTCGCCGCCGCCCGCCGCCGACCCGCTGGACGTGGCCGCGGCCGCGTACGTGCTGCGCCCCACGGGCTGGGTGAAGCTGGTCGCCGCCGCCGGTGAGGAGGCCCAGCGCGCCGACGCCGAGCGGATCGACGAGGAGACCCGGGCCGAACTCCAGTCCTTGCGCGAGCGGCTCGCCGAGGCGCAGGCCCAGACCAAGGCCGAGACCGAGCGGCTGCGCGCCGAGCTGGACGCGGCCCGGCGCGAGACCGACGCCGTGCACCGCAAGCTGCGCGCCGCGCTCAGTGACGTGAAGCGCGGGGAGGCCGCCGTCCGCAAGGCGCAGGCCGAGACCGACGCCGTACGGGCCGAGGGGCAGGCGCAGGTCTCCGCCGCCGAGAGCGAGGCGCGGCGGCTCAAGGCGCGGCTCGGCGAGGTCGAGGCGAACCTGGAGGCGTCGCGCCGGGCGGCCCGCGAAGGGCGCAGCGTCGAGGACATGCGCGTACGGCTGCTGCTCGACACGGTCCTGGAGGCCGCTCAGGGGCTGCGCAGGGAGCTGGCCCTCCCGCCGGTCTCCGTGCGGCCCGCGGACTCCGTGGACGCCGTGGAGCCGGGCCGGATGACGCCGAAGGACATCGCGGCGCGCGCCCTGCACGAGCACGACCCGGCCATCCTCGACCAACTGCTCGCGCTGCCGCAGGCCCATCTCGTGGTCGACGGGTACAACGTGACCAAGACGGGCTATCCCACGATGCCCCTGGAGAAGCAGCGGCTGCGGCTCCTCGGCTCCCTCTCCCAGCTTGCTGCGCAGACCGGCGCCGAGGTGACCTGTGTCTTCGACGGCGCGGAGCTGGCCGCGCCCGTGCTGCTCGCGCCGCCGCGCGGGGTCCGGGTGCTGTTCTCGAAGGCGGGAGTCACCGCTGACGAATTGATTCGGCAGCTGGTGCGGGCCGAGCCGCCGGGCCGGCCGGTCATCGTCGTCTCGACGGACCGTGAGGTCGCCGACGGTGTCGCGAAGGCGGGCGCGCGTCCGGTCGCGTCGGTCATGCTCCTGAAGCGCCTCTCGCGCGGTTGACACCCTCACGTCCCATACGTCACACCCGTAACGTCGGTGCCGTATGCCCGAATTGGCGAAACCTTCACGCAACGTAGGGTCAAACTGTCATCACCGCACGTGAGTTGAGCGGTAAGAACCTGGTGAGCGAACGAGATTTTGCTCGTCAGGATTTGAACTGATCACAAGAACATCACTATGGTCAGGCCTCGAACCTCCACTCGGGTGATCACTCACATGAGGTGTGTGACAGTGGAGGGGAACCGCCCACCGGGTGTCTGTGGGCGGCTGGAGGAAGAAGGAGCTCGCCTCCGTGGCGTCCCACCGTCGACCCAAGCAGCCGAGCCGCACCCGCGTGACCGTGCTCACCGCGACCGCCGCCGCTGCCGTGGCTCTCACTTCTCAGGCGGCCAACGCCGCTCCCAAGGCCGACAAGGCCGAGGTCAAGGCCAAGGTCGACAAGCTCTACGAAGAGGCGGAGAAGGCGACCGACCTCTACAACGGGGCCAAGGAGAAGCAGCAGAAGCTCGAGAAGGAGATCGGCGAGCTCCAGGACAAGGTCGCCCGCGGCCAGGAGGACCTCAACGAGCTGCGCACGGGCCTCGGTTCGCTCGCCAGCCAGCAGTACCGCTCCGGCGGCATCGACCCCTCCGTCCAGCTCTTCCTCTCCGCCGACCCGGACGACTACCTCGACAAGGCGTCCACGATCGACTCCCTCAGCGCCCAGCAGTTGCAGTCGCTGAAGAAGGTCCAGGACAAGCAGCGCACCCTCGCCCAGGAGCGCGCCGAGGCGTCCGAGAAGCTCAAGGACCTCGCCGACACCCGCACCGAGCTCGGCAAGAAGAAGCAGCAGGTCCAGAGCAAGCTCGGCGCCGCGCAGAAGCTGCTCAACACGCTGACCGCGCAGGAGCGGCAGGAGATGGCCAAGGAGGACGCCCGCGCCAGCCGCAGCTCCTCCAGCCGTGTCGAACTCGGCAACGAGGCGCCCGCCTCCCAGCGCGGTGCCGCCGCCCTCGCCGCCGCCGCCACCCAGATCGGCAAGCCCTACGTCTCCGGCGGCACGGGCCCCAACTCCTACGACTGCTCGGGCCTCACCCAGTGGGCGTACAACCAGGCCGGTGTCGGCATCACCCGCACCACCTACACCCAGCAGAACGACGGTCCCAAGATCGGCATGAGCCAGCTCAAGCCCGGTGACCTCGTCTTCTTCAACAGCCTCGCGCACGTCGGCCTGTACGCGGGCAACGGGCAGGTGCTGCACGCCCCGCACCCCGGCGCCGTCGTCCGCTACGAGTCGATGAGCACGATCGGCTCGTTCCAGTTCGGCGTCCGCATCTGAGCCTCTTTTCGGCCCGCGCGAAGCCCCTCGAAAACGCGCCCGTTCGGGCGAATTCAGGTTCCCTCCGCTGACCCCACGCCCCGCCCATGACCTGCGTCATAGGCGGGGCGTCGCGTTGTGCGCCCCCGGACGGTCGTTGGCCGGACGGTGACCGCACGGCTACTGTCGGCGCGCATTCCCCGATCACGGGGTTCGTCAGCGCTCCGTCAGCGCATCGCCAGCGGAAGGGAAACGGCTGCCTGTGGGGTCCCATCGCCGCACCGCGCACCCCGGTCCTACGGGTCTCGACCGGAACACCCGCGCAACCGTCCTGACCGTGGCCGCCGCGTCGGCCGCCGCCGCCCTCGGCGCGGTCCCCGCGGACGCCACGCCCCAGGACCGGCCCGCCGACACCAAGGCGGAGGTGGACCGCCTGTACGAGCAGGCGGAGAGCGCCACCGAGGCGTACAACAAGGCCGACGAGCGGGCCGGCAGGCTCCGCGCCGAACTGCGCGCCGTACAGGACCAGGTGGCCCGCGGCCAGGACCGGATCAACCGGATGCGCCACGCGCTCGGCATGGTCGCGGGCGCCCAGTACCGCTCCGGCGGCATGGACCCCTCGCTCGCCCTGCTGTTCTCCTCCGACCCGGAGAGCTACCTCGACCGGGCCGGCACCATCGACCGGATCAGCGCCCGCCAGGCCGGCGAACTGACCGAACTCCAGGACGCGCAGCGCGAACTGGCGCAGAAGCGCGCCGAGGCCCGCCGCACCCTCGCCGCACTGCTCCAGAGCCGCAAGACCGTGGCACGGCACAAGCGGGCCGTCGAGTCGAAGCTGTCCACGGCGCGGCGACTGCTCAACTCCATGAAGGCCGACGACCGCGCCGCCTACGAGCGTGCCTCGCGCGGCGGCGAACGCCCCGACCTCGCGGGCGCGGGCCCGGCCTCCTCCTCCCGCGCCGCCGCCGCGCTCGCCGCCGCCCAGTCCGCGCTCGGCAAGCCGTACATCTGGGGCGCCAACGGCCCCTCCGGCTTCGACTGCTCCGGGCTGATGCAGTGGTCCTACGGGCAGGCCGGGGTCGGCCTGCCGCGCACCTCGCAGGCCCAGCGGTACGCCGGGCGGCAGGTGCCGCTCTCCCAGGCGCGCCCCGGTGACCTCGTCGCCTACGGCTCCGACGCCCACCACATCGCCATCTACGCGGGCAACGGCCAGGTCATCCACGCGCCCTACCCGGGCGCCCCCGTGCGCTACGACCCCGTCGGCATGATGCCGGTCTCCTCGGTGACCCGGGTCTGAAGACGGGCCCCGAGCCCCGCCGCACCCGCCCGGCACGCCGTACGATCGGGAAGATGGCTGGTCGACGGCGTGCGGTGAGCAGGGCGGGGTGGTTCGTCCCCCTCGGCGCCCTGCTCCTGGGCCTGGCCGGGTGCGGTACGGACAGCGCGCCCACCGACACGCGTACGGCCGCCGTGCAGCAGGTCCTCGACCGCCGGGCCGCCGCCGTCCTGCACAAGGACTCCGCCGCCTACCGGGCGACCGGGGGCGCCGACCCGTATCTGCTCCTCGACCTCGCCGCCGTCCCGCTGGACTCCTGGACGTACAAGGTGACGCGGCTCGCCTCCCTCGGCGGATCGGGCTCGCGCGTCAGCGCCTCCGCCGAGCTGCGCTACCGCATCGACGGGTACGACGAGGCGCCGGTCGTCGCCGAGCGGACGCTGACCCTGAAGCGGCAGGACGGGCGCTGGCGGGTCGTGGACGACGAGCCCGCCGAGAAGACCGGGCAGCAGCTCTGGGAGCAGGGCCGGGTCACGGCGGTCAAGGGCGCGCACAGCCTCGTGCTCGGCGTCGGGCAGCAGCGCTCGGTCCTCGCGTCGTACGCCGGGATCGCCGACGACGCCGTGCCCGCGGTGACCGATGCCTGGGGACCCGGCTGGGCGCGCAAGGTCGTCGTCCTCGTCCCCAGGAGCCTGGAGGGCATGGGCGGGCTCCTCGGCTCGCCCGCCTCCGCCTACCAGGGCATCGCCGCGGTCACCACGGGCGAGGCGGGCGGCTCGGGCAGCGCGCCCGCGGACCGGGTGATCATCAACCCGGAGGCGTACGGCGTGCTCGGCGCCTTCGGCAAGCAGGTGGTGCTCACCCACGAGACCGCGCACGTGGCGACCCGCGCCGAGACCTCACCGGCGACCCCGCTGTGGCTGTCGGAGGGGTACGCGGACTGGACCGGCTACCGCGACACCGGCCGCACCGCCGGACAGGCCGCACCCGAGCTCCAGCGGGCCGTGCAGGAGGGCACACCGCCCGCCACGCTGCCCGACGACGCCGACTTCGGCTTCACCGGCGACTCCAGCAAGCTCGCGCAGGCGTACGAGTCCGGATGGCTGGCCTGCCGAATGATCGCCGAGCGGTGGGGCGAGGCGAAGCTCAACGCGTTCTACCGGGCCGTCGGCGAGCACCGGCAGCGGGCGGGCGCCGTGGAGAGCGCCCTGCAGAACGTGCTGGGGATCGACGAGAAGGACTTCACGGCGCGCTGGCGGACCTACGTCCGTACCGCGCTCGCCGGTTAGGAAGGCGGGGAGGAAGGCGCCGCGTCGCCCAGCTCCGCGTGGGCCGGCTGCGCCGGGAGCGCCGCACGCGCGGCCCGGCCGGGATCGGTCACCGTCGCCCGCCACAGGTGCTGGCAGGCGGTCAGGGTGGCGGCGACCAGGAGGCCGTTGCGGAGCAGCAGGAGGGTCAGGCCCAGGGAATCACTGGCCACCACATGTGCGAACCAGACCGGGAACTCCAGGAACGTCACCAGGGTCGCGGCCAGCACCAGCCCCACCGGCACCGCCATCCGGCTGTCACGGAACAGCAGGCACACCGCCGCGAGCGCCACCAGCCACAACATGTACTGCGGGCTGATCACCCGGCTCGTCGTCGTGAAGAGGAGCACCGCCGTCAGCGCCGCGTCGGCGGTCGTGGCCGGCCGCCACGACCGCGCCCGCAGCCGCCACAGCACCAGCCAGCCCAACGCGGCCCCCGTCAGCACCTGCGCGAGCGCGCTGACCACGTCCACGTACGGGCCGAGGAACTCCACCGAGCCGTAGTTCAGCTGCACCGTCCCCGACCAGCCGAACCGCCGCGCCACATGGAAGACGAGCGAACCCAGCGACTCGACCTCCGTGCCCCGGTCCCGCTGGAACGTCAGGAACGCGAACGCGCCCGGCATGGCGACGGCGAACGCCACCGCCAGCCCGCCCGCCGTCAGCGCCGCCGCGCCCCACGCCTCCCGCGTCGCCCGGCCGCGCCGGACACCGAGCAGCAGCAGCGCGGGCCACACCTTCAGCATCGCGCCGACCGCCGCCACCACCCCCGCCGCCCTCGGGTGCCTCACCGCCGCGAGCAACGCCGCGACCGCGACCGCGGCGACCATCACGTCGTAGCGCGCGTACACCGTCTGCCCGAGCAGCGGCAGACCCGCCACCCACACCCACAGGCCCCGCCGCGCCATGCCGCCCCGCTCCGTCGCGTACAGGAGCATCAGGAGGACCACCGCGTCCGCGAGGAACGCGAGCAGGAAGAACGCCGACGGGTACGACAGGAACGGCAGCAGCGCCGGGGAGAGGAGCGCGGCCGCCGCGGCCGGCGGGTACTGCCAGGTGACGTCGTCCAGCGGGAACGTGCCCGTGCGCAGGACGTCGTACCAGCCCTGGTAGATCACGGACACGTCACTCGTCACGTCCGGGCCCGGCACCACCACGACCTTGAAGACGCACAGCAGCAACAGCGTCCTGGTGAGGGCCCACACGGCGAGGGCCGCCACGGGATTTCGCGTCTTCATCCGACCCATCATGCCGGGCGCCACTGTGCTGTGGCCATGGAGGCGGACGGCGTGGCGTACGCGCGCCGGGCGGTTCGGTACTGTCGGCGGCGATGCACCACAACAAGACGCTCGTCGTGACCAATGACTTCCCGCCCCGGCCCGGCGGCATCCAGGCGTTCCTGCACAACATGGCGCTGCGCCTGGACCCCGAACGCCTCGTCGTCTACGCCTCCACGTGGAAGCGGGGCCGGGAGGGCGCCGAGGCGACCGCCGCGTTCGACGCCGAGCAGCCGTTCACCGTCGTACGCGACCCCACGACGATGCTGCTGCCGACCCCCCGCGTCACCCGGCGCGCGGCCGGGCTGCTGCGCGAGCACGGCTGTACGTCGGTGTGGTTCGGGGCCGCCGCGCCGCTCGGCCTCATGGCGCCCGCCCTGCGCCGGGCCGGGGCGCGGCGGATCGTCGCGACGACGCACGGGCACGAGGCGGGATGGGCCCAACTCCCCGCGTCCCGGGGCCTGTTGAGGCGGATCGGGGAGTCCACGGACACGATCACCTATCTCGGCGAGTACACGCGCTCGCGCATCGCGGCGGCGCTGACGCCCGCGGCCGCCGAGCGCATGGTGCAACTGCCGCCCGGCGTCGACGAGAAGACGTTCCACCCGGGGTCGGGAGGGGACGCCGTCCGGGCTCGGCTCGGGCTCACGGACCGGCCCGTCGTGGTGTGCGTGTCGCGGCTCGTCCCGCGCAAGGGGCAGGACACGTTGATCCTCGCGATGCCGCGGATCCTGGCCGCCGTGCCGGACGCGGTGCTGCTCATCGTCGGGGGCGGGCCGTACGAGAAGGAGCTGCGGGAACTGGCGCGGTCCACCGGGGTCGACGGCTCGGTCCGCTTCACGGGGGCCGTGCCGTGGAGTGAGCTGCCCGCGCACTACGGCGCCGGTGACGTGTTCGCCATGCCGTGCCGGACGCGGCGCGGGGGGCTGGACGTCGAGGGGCTCGGAATCGTGTACCTGGAGGCGTCCGCGACGGGGCTGCCGGTGGTCGCCGGTGACTCCGGGGGCGCGCCTGACGCGGTGCTCGACGGGGAGACGGGGTGGGTCGTCCGCGGGGGCGTCCCTGAGGATGCGGCGGACCGGATCGTGGCGCTGTTGCTGGACCCCGAGTTGCGGAGGGCGATGGGGGAGCGGGGGCGGGCCTGGGTCGAGGAGAGGTGGCGGTGGGATCTGCTGGCGGAGAGGTTGAGGGAGTTGCTGTAGTGCTCCGGGTGCGGCGCCGTGGTGGCTGGTCGCGCAGTTCCCCGCGCCCCTGAGGTGCGCACTTCGTGCGCCACCTCAGACGCGCGTCCACGTGGGCGCCCTCTGAGGCGCGG
>NZ_JBEYWV010000067.1:0-11340 GCF_040644575.1 Streptomyces sp. NPDC046939 | reverse complement strand
CGTCTTCGGGTGCGGCCTTCGTCGTGGTTGCTCGCGCAGTTCCCCGCGCCCCTGAGATGCGCACTGCGTGCGCCATCTCAGCGCCCCTGGGGCTGCGGCGAAGCCGCATGCTCCAGGGGCGCGGGGAACTGCGCGAGAAGCCCCACCGGCCGGGAGACCGGGAACGACCCCCGCCCGCAACGGCGCGACCCGGCGACCGGCCCTAAGCCACCGCGGCCAGCTCCCGCGGCACGAACTGCACATGCCGCTCCCCGCGCCGCAGATCGACCTTGAGCCGCAGATTCGCGGCGCGGGCCAGCATGAGCCCGACCCCGACCGCCGCGACGCCGCAGATGACGCCGCCCAGCATGAGACTGACCCGGACCCCGTACTGGTCGGCGAGCCAGCCGAAGAGGGGGCCGCCGAGCGGGGTGCCGCCGGTGAAGACCATCATGAACAGGGACATGACGCGCCCGCGCATCTCGGGGTCGGTGCCCATCTGGACCGTGGAGTTCGCCGTCACGTTGACGGTGAGGCCGAGGATGCCGAGCAGCACGATGAGCGGGGCGAACGCCCAGACGCCCGGCGCCCACGCGGCCAGGACCTCCAGGGCGCCGAAGCCGATCGCGGCGCCGACCAGGACCCGCAGGCGGGTGGAGCGGCGGCGGGCCGCGAGCAGGGCGCCGGCGAGGGAGCCGACCGCCATCAGCGTGTTGAACATGCCGTACTGGCCGACGCCGCCGTGGAAGACGTCGTCCGCGTAGGCGCTGAGCCAGATCGGGAAGTTGAAGCCGAAGGTGCCGACGAATCCGACGAGCACGATCGGCCAGATCAGCTCTGGGTGCGCGGACACGTACCGCAGGCCCTCGCGGAGCTGCCCCTTGCCGCGCGGGGTCCGCTTGGTCTCGTGCAGTTCGCGGGTGCGCATCAGCGCGAGGCCGGTGAGCGGTGCGAGGAAGGACAGGCCGTTGGCGAGGAACGCCCAGCCGGGGCCGACGGCGGCGGTCAGCGCGGAGGCGACGGCGGGGCCGATGAGCCGCGCGGACTGGAAGTTCGCGGAGTTGAGGGAGACGGCGTTGCGGACCTGGTCGGGGCCGACCATCTCGGAGACGAAGGACTGCCGGGTCGGGTTGTCGACGACGGTGACGAGGCCGGTGAAGAACGCGGCGGCGTAGACGTGCCAGACCTGCACGTTCCCGGAGAGCGTGAGCGCGGCCAGGAAGAGGCCGGACAGGCTCATCGCGCCCTGCGTGCAGAAGAGCAGGCTCCGCTTGGCGAACCGGTCGGCGATCACGCCGCCGTACAGACCGAAGAGGAGCATGGGGAGGAACTGCATCGCCGTGGTGATGCCGACGGCGGCGGAGGAGCCCGTGAGGGACAGGACCAGCCAGTCCTGGGTGATGCGGGCCATCCAGGTGCCGGTGTTGGAGATGACGGCCCCGGTCGCGAACAGGCGGTAGTTGCGCACCTTGAGGCTCGCGAACATCGAGGTCTTGCGGGGGCGGGCGGTGGAGTCGTGGGTGGTCGGTGCGGGTGCGGAGTCTGCTCCGGGTCCCGTACTCAAAGTGGGTTCGCCTCCTCGGCGGTTGTCGTGCTGGGTGCCTTCTCGGCGACGTTCTCTAAAGGTGTGCCAGCTTCTCCAGGACGGGCGCGGCCGCGCGCAGCTTGGCCCACTCGTCCTCGTCGAGCCCGGCGGCGAGGTCGGCCAGCCACGCGTTCCGCTTGCGGCGGGACTCGGCGAGCATGGTCTCGGCCCGCTCGGTCGAGGTGACGACCTTCTGCCTGCGGTCCTCGGGGTGCGGTTCGAGCGCGACGAGGCCCTTGGCCTCGAGGAGCGCGACGATGCGGGTCATCGACGGCGGCTGCACGTGTTCCTTGCGGGCCAGTTCGCCCGGGGTGGCGGAGCCGCAGCTCGCGAGGGTGCCGAGCACCGACATCTCGGTGGGGCTCAGCGATTCGTCGACCCGCTGGTGCTTGAGGCGACGGGACAGGCGCATCACGGCGGAGCGCAGGGAGTTCACGGCGGCTACGTCATCGCCATGGGAGAGGTCCGGCATGTTCGTTAGCATAACTCATTACTGTGTCTAACGACTACCGGTTGAGGCGTGAGAGGCCCGTGATACGCGCCACCACCGGCCTACATCACCCGTACGAGTGAGACGGCGGCAAAAAGTGACCCACCGGGCGTGTCGGGGCCGCGACCCTGTTCCGTATGGGATCGACAGTGCTCAGCCTGCGGATAGACGGTGAGCTGCTCGACCGGCTCAAGGGGCATGCCGCGAAAAGGGGAATGAGCGTCCAGGACTACGTGGCCCGGACGCTCATTCGAGACGACTTCGACGAACGCTTCAAATCGGCGGTCGAGAAGACGGAGAGGTTCTACGGGGCGGCCTGACGCACGGCCGCCGCCCCGGCACGACGGATCGGCGGCTCAGGTCAGGCCGAGCGCCGGCATCAGGTAGTAGAAGGCGAAGACGGCCGAGACCGCGTACATGGCGACCGGCACCTCCTTGGCGCGGCCCGCGACGACGCGCAGCACGGTGAAGGTGATGAAGCCCATGCCGATGCCGTTCGTGATCGAGTACGTGAACGGCATCATCAGCATCGTCACGAACGCCGGGATCGCGATGGTGTAGTCGCTCCAGTCGATCGCGCGGATGCCACCGGACAGGATCAGGAAGCCGACCGCGAGCAGCGCGGGGGTGGCCGCCTGGGACGGGACCATGGTGGCGATCGGCGTGAGGAACAGCGCGACCGCGAAGAGGCCGCCGGTGATCACGTTGGCGAAGCCGGTGCGCGCGCCCTCGCCGACGCCCGCCGTGGACTCCACGAAGCAGGTGGTGGCGGAGGCCGAGGAGGCGCCGCCCGCGGCGACGGCGATGCCGTCGATGAAGAGGACCTTGTTCATGCCGGGCATCTGGCCGCGCTCGTCGGTCAGGTGCGCCTCGTCGCTGATGCCCATGATCGTGCCCATCGCGTCGAAGAAGCACGAGAGCAGCACGGTGAAGACGAAGAGGATGCCGGTCAGGATGCCGACCTTGTGGAAGCCGCCGAAGAGGCTGACGTCGCCGACGAGGCCGAAGTCGGGCGTGGAGATCGGGTTGCCGGGCCACTTCGGGGAGGTCAGGCCCCAGGAGGGGATGTCGGCGACGGCTTCGACGATCACCGCGACGACGGTCATGACGACGATGGAGATCAGGATCGCGCCCGGCACCTTGCGCACGAGGAGCGCGAGGGTGAGCAGCACGCCGAGTACGAAGATCAGCACGGGCCAGCCGTTGAGGTGGCCGTCGGCGCCGAGCTGGAGCGGCACGGTGGTCTGCGCGACGTCCGGCATCCGGGAGACGAAGCCGGAGTCCACGAGGCCGATCAGCATGATGAAGAGGCCGATGCCGATGGCGATGCCCTTGCGCAGGCCGAGCGGCACGGCGTTCATGACGCGCTCGCGCAGACCGGTGGCGACGAGGAGCATGACGACGAAGCCCGCGAGGACGACCATGCCCATCGCGTCCGGCCACGACATGCGCGGCGCGAGCTGGAGGGCGACGACGGTGTTGACGCCGAGGCCCGCGGCGAGCGCGATCGGCACGTTGCCGATGACACCCATGAGCAGCGTGGTGAACGCGGCGGTCAGCGCGGTCGCGGTGACGAGCTGGCCGTTGTCGAGCTGGTGCCCGTACATGTCCTTCGCGCTGCCGAGGATGATCGGGTTCAGCACGATGATGTAGGCCATCGCGAAGAAGGTGGCGAAGCCGCCACGGACCTCACGGCCGACCGTCGAGCCGCGCTCGGAGATCTTGAAGTACCGGTCGAAGCCGTTCTTCGGCGCCGACGGCGGCTGTTCGTGGGCATCGACCGGGGCGGTGGCCGAAGTGGACATGGGAGACCTCAGCGGTATTTCGGAGCGGTGCCATCGAAGCGACGGTGCTTCTGCGGGCGGGAACGTGATCGAGTCTGATCCTCGCGTGACCGCCAACCGGTTTCCCCGATGTTCCGTTGGCGTTTCGTACGAACAGAAGTGGCCAGACTCAGGCGGTTTCAGTATGAACATATAAGGCCGAAATCGCTATCTCCGCGCGTAGACCCAAGCGGCGCCCGGGCGGGGAGGGGTTGGAGAGGGGCTCGGGCCCCCGCCCTCGTAAGCTAGGGCCATGGCGAAGTGGACCCCGCAGCACGAGGCACCGGAACCCCTGGAGGGTCCCGTGGTCGCCACCATCACCGGCGGCACGATCCTGTGGTTCGTCCTCTTCCTCGTACAGCTCCCGTTCTACGGCTGGTTCGACGACCACGGGCACACCTGGTGGGTGTGGACCTGCCTGGCCGGCGGCGGCCTCGGCCTCATCGGCATCTGGTACGTGCGCAAGCGCGACGCGGCGATCAAGAGGGCTGCCGCGGAAGGGACTGCCGCAGAAGCGGCGTAAAGCCGCGCATCGCCGCGAAATCGCCCGTACTGTCGAACGCATGACGCACATCGACGCGGGCGCCGAACTGGACCCGGTGCACCCGGTACCCGCCCCGGGACGGGCGAAGGGGCTCACCGGTGAGGAGGTCGCGGAGCGCGTCGCCCGCGGCGAGGTCAACGACGTCCCCGTACGCAGCTCACGCTCGCTCACCGAGATCGTCCGGGCCAACGTCTTCACCCGGTTCAACGCCCTCATCGGCGTCCTCTGGCTGATCATGCTGTTCGTCGCGCCGATCCAGGACAGCCTCTTCGGCTTCGTGATCATCGCCAACACCGGCATCGGCATCGTCCAGGAATGGCGCGCGAAGAAGACCCTGGACTCCCTCGCCGTGGTCGGCGAGTCCCGGCCCAAGGCCCGGCGCGACGGGGCCTCCACCGAGATCGCCACCTCCGACATCGTCCTCGGCGACCTCATCGAGATCGGCCCCGGCGACAAGATCGTCGTGGACGGCGCCTGCGCCGAGGCCGACGGCCTGGAGATCGACGAGTCCCTGCTCACCGGCGAGGCCGACCCCGTCGTGAAGCGGCCCGGCGACACCGTCATGTCGGGGTCGTTCGTCGTCGCGGGCGGCGGCGCGTTCACCGCGACGAAGGTCGGACGCGAGGCGTACGCGGCGCAGCTCGCCGAGGAGGCCAGCCGGTTCACCCTCGTCCACTCCGAGCTGCGCTCCGGCATCTCCACGATCCTCAAGTACGTCCAGTGGATGATGATCCCCACCGCGATCGGCCTGGTCGTCAGCCAGCTGTTCGTCAAGGAGCACGGCTTCAAGGACTCCGTCGCCCGCACGGTGGGCGGCATCGTCCCGATGGTCCCCGAGGGCCTGGTCCTGCTCACCTCGGTCGCCTTCGCGATCGGCGTCGTCCGCCTCGGCCGCCAGCAGTGCCTGGTGCAGGAACTCCCCGCGATCGAGGGCCTGGCCCGCGTCGACACCGTCTGCCTCGACAAGACGGGCACGCTCACCGAGGGCGGCATGGACGTCGCCGAGCTGCGCCCCCTGAACGGCGCCGACGAGACGTACGTACGCAAGGTCCTCGGCGCGCTCGGCGCCTCCGACCCGCGCCCCAACGCCTCCCTCCAGGCGGTCATCGACGCCTACCCGGAGACCGAGGATTGGCGCTGCGTCCACGCCCTCCCCTTCTCCTCCGCCCGCAAGTACAGCGGCGCCGCGTTCGCCGAGGACGACGGGGCGGAGAGCGCGTGGCTGCTCGGGGCGCCCGACGTCCTGCTCCCCGACGACCACCCGGCGCTCGCGGAGACCGACGACCTCAACCAGCAGGGCCTACGCGTCCTGCTCCTGGCCCGCGTGCACGGCGATCTGGAGGACCCGGAGATCACACGAGGCGCCGAGCCCGCCGCCCTCGTCGTCCTGGAACAACGCCTGCGCCCCGACGCCGCCGACACCCTGCGCTACTTCGCCGAGCAGGACGTACGAGCCAAGGTCGTCTCCGGCGACAACGCGGTCTCCGTCGGCGCGGTGGCGGGCAAGCTCGGCCTGGACGGCGCGGAGAACACCGTCGACGCCCGTACCCTGCCCGCGGACCACGCCGAGATGGCGGACGCGCTGGACGCGGGCACGGTGTTCGGACGGGTCACCCCGCAGCAGAAGCGGGACATGGTGGGCGCGCTCCAGTCGAAGGGCCACACGGTGGCGATGACCGGCGACGGCGTGAACGACGTCCTCGCCCTCAAGGACGCCGACATCGGCGTCTCCATGGGCTCCGGTTCCGAGGCGACGCGCGCGGTCGCCCAGATCGTGCTCCTGAACAACTCGTTCGCAACGCTGCCGTCCGTCGTCGCGGAGGGGCGGCGGGTCATCGGCAACATCACGCGGGTGGCGACGCTGTTCCTGGTGAAGACGGTCTACTCGGTGATCCTGGCGCTGCTGGTGGTCTGCTGCCAGGTGGAGTACCCGTTCCTGCCGCGGCACCTGACGCTGCTGTCCACCCTGACGATCGGCGTCCCCGCGTTCTTCCTCGCGCTGGCGCCCAACAAGGAGCGGGCCAGGCCGCACTTCGTGAAGCGGGTGATGCGGTACGCGATCCCGGGCGGCGTCGTCGCCGGGCTCGCCACGTTCGCGATGTACATGATCGCCCGGCACTTCTACACGGGCGGGGGCGCGCTCGACGCGGAGACCAGTTCGGCGACGCTGACGCTGTTCCTGATCTCGATGTGGGTGCTCGCGATCATCGCCCGGCCTTACACGTGGTGGCGGGTGTGCCTCGTGGCGGCGATGGGGATCGGGTTCCTGCTGGTCCTGGCCGTGCCGTGGTTGCAGGACTTCTTCGCGCTGAAGCTGGTGGGGACCGCGATGCCGTGGACTGCCGTCGGCGTCGCGGTGGTGGCGGCGGCCGCCCTCGAACTCCTGTGGAGGTGGGTCGGCCGCCGCTTCCCGGTGTGACCCGGGGTCAGGTCAGCGGACGTCGATGAAGTCGCTGGCCGAGGTGGCCGCCGGGGTGGTGGAGGTACCGGCGAACTTGTAGCGGTAGTAGCCGTCCGCGGACGCCTTGACCGTGGTCTTCAGGTTGCCCCTGGAGTCCGAGGTGATGGTCTTGACGTTCGAGTAGGTGCTCGACGTCTTCTTGCGGTACTGGAGCGTCACCTTCTGCTTGGTGTAGCCCGCGTACTTGTTGGTGTCCCAGTTGGCGCGGACGAGCGAGCCGGTGACCGTGAGGGTCTTGCCCTTCTTGATGGGCTCCGGGGCGGCGTTCGTGGTCAGCTTGGAGTAACGCTGGAAGGCGGCCTTCTTGGCGACGTTGAACTGCTCGGCGATGCCGACCTTGCTCCAGTTGACGTTGTCACTCTCGAGGTCCTGGCCGTTGGGCGCGATGGCAAGCCCCTCGACGTTCCACTTGGCGCCCGCGTCGCTGTTCATCAGATCGAGCTTCGGGTCGAAGGCCAGCGTGGTCGTGCAGTCGGCCACGCCGACCGAGACATCCTTGCAGTGCGAGATGCCGGTGCCGAGGAAGTTGCCGTCCGAGCCGTCGGCGGCGCTCCAGAAGAGGTTGATACCGAGCATGAAGTCGTCGGCCCAGATGCCCGGGTCCGTGCCGTACTTCACGGTGTAGGTGACGGGCACGCTGCCCTTGGCGGACGCGCCGGCGACGAGCGGCTTGCCCTTGTTGACCGAGACCTTCGAGAACTTCACGTCCAGGGCGTAGGCCTGGCCCGGGTCGTTCGCGAGGGCGCGGGCGGACTTCTTGGCCTCGCCCGACGGCGCGTGCTGCTGGGCCAGCTCGACGAGGGACTCCTTGGCGGTGCCCGCGCCGGACCAGGTGTCGTCCGCCTGCGCCGCCGGGACGGCGAGCGCGGTGAGGGCCAGGGCGCCGGAGACCGTCACGGCGGCCGCGGTGGCACGAATGCGCATGTGTTCCCCATGGTGGAGAAGGGGACCCGCGGTGCTTGCGCTGTCACGCGGGTCCCAAGTGGTCTAGGAGTCTGTTGACTCGTGAAATAGACCTGTCAACCCCACCCCTGGTTGCACGGACTTCGCTGGATCTTCACGTGATCTACATCTCATCACACGCTGTCACCGACGCCTCAGTCGAACCAGCGATCCCACGCCAACTCCTCCGTACGGGACGGGTCCTCAAGCAGCGCCGCCACCTCGAACCGCCGCGGCCACTGCCCCGCCGCCCAGGCGAGACCGGCCGCGACCCCCTCCAGGGTCGCCGCGTGGACCGTGCCGTCGGGGGCGCGCCGCCAGTCGACCTCGACCCCGGCGACGTACAGCTCCTCGTGCTCGACGTACGAGGCCGGGGTCGCGGGCCCGAGCAGCGTGCGCACGGAGTCGGGGACGGGGTGCTCGACGCCCTCCCCGCTCACCTCCGCCTCGACGGCCTCGCTCAGCCGCCGCACCTGGAACAGCTCGGCGAGGTGCGCGGCGCCGGCCGGGGCGACGGGCAGCAGCGCCCGCCCGGCGGCGAGCGGAAGCAGGTCGGGCGCGTCGGCGACGACGGCGTCGGCCGCGTCGACGACGACCACGGAACCGTCCCGCACGGCGCGCAGTTCGTCGGGCAGGGTCACCTGCTCCGGGTCGAGTTCGGCCAACTTGCCGTAGATGGCGTGCAATTGGGCGGCGCCCACCGGCCGCTCCTCGTCCGCGAGCCGGTCGAGGAGTTCGGCCGCGCCGCCCGGCTCGTCGAGCAGGGACGCGACGGAGGTCCGTACGCCCAGGGCGCGCAGCACCTGCTCGTCCTCGAAGCCGCGGGCGTCGGCGGCCTCGTACAGGCCGTCGAGGAGCGGGTCGGAGCCCTCGGCGCGCAGTCCGGCGGGGCGGCGCCCGTCGAGGACGGGGTGGCCGCGCAGCCACCAGGCGGTGTACGGGCGGACGAGTTCATGGGTGCCGTCGGGCAGCAGGACGCGGACGGGCTGGGTGAGGGCGTCGCGCAGGGGCGGCTGGGAGAGCAGGGCGAGCGCCTGCGGCCAGCGGTCCTCGTCGACGAGGTCGAGATCGCGTACGGCGACGAGTTCGGTGGCGACGGGCGGTACGGGCGTGTCGGGGAGCCGGTCGAGGACGTCCTCGCACCACACGTCGACGGCGTCGAGGAGACCGGCGTCGTCGGGCTCGGGGTAGTCGCTGTCGCGGGGTTCCAGCTCGTCCGGGTCGAGGACGACGTCGGTGGCGCGGACCAGTGCGAACGTGGCGAGGACCCCGCACGCGGCCAGCGGCTGCTCGCCGAACCGCCCGGCCAGCTCCTCGTCGACGTACGGCAGCTCGCCCTCGCGCAGGACGGAGGCGACGGGGCTGCCGGGGAGGACGAGTTCGGCGGCGGGGGCGAGGTCGCCGTGCTCGTCGGGGAGGGCGAGGGCGCCGAGCCAGGGTTCGTCGCCGACGTCGAGGTGGGCGTCGCGCACCAGAGTGAGCACGACGTCGGCCAGCTCGTCGACGCTCAGGGCGCCCTCGTCGTCCCAGGCGGGCTCGTCGTCCAAGGAGGCGGCGACGGCGGCGCGCAGCTGCGGGGTCGTGAGGACGGCGCGGGGCGTGGCGGGCAGCGCGCCCAGCTTCTCCAGGAGCGGGTGCGCGGCGTCCGGGTGGGCGACCTTGAGGCCGAGCCGGGCGAGCGCGTCACCGGGGACGGCGGACGCCTCGGCGGTGGGCAGCAGCACCTGGCGCGGGCCGATGACGGTGCGGCCCCCGGCGAGCGGCACGGGCAGCCCGCTGAGCCGGTCGGGGTCGACACCGGCGAGCGAGTCGTAGAGCCGCCGCCACCAGTCGGGCTCCTTCTCCAGGCCGGCGAGCCGGTCGACGGCCTCGGTCAGCGGTACGCGCGCGACGCCGACCGTCCGCAGCTCGGTACGGCGTTCGAGCCCGGCGGGCAGCAGGCTGGGCAGCACCTCGGCGAGGACGCGTACGGTGTCGGCGCCGACGCCCTCGACGACCTCGGCGTCCCGGGGCCGCAGCGCGACGGGCCGCTCGTCGTCGTCGGACCCGGGGGCGAGCGCGGGCGGCAGGAAGGCGGTGCGGGGCAGCCGCTCCAGGATCGCGGCGCGCAGGGCCCCGTCCAGCTCGCTCTTGCCGAGCGGCCCGGGGATCAGGTCGAGGATGCCGGTGCCGACCGGGGACCAGCCGCCGAGCAGCTCGGCGTAGGCGTCGGCGGCGCGCTCGGTGAGGAAGCCGGTCAGCGGGCCCGGGGCGACGTGGCGCCGGGCGGTGTCGAGCGGGAACGACCCGATGAGCAGCGCGGGCACGCCGATGGCCTCGTCGCTGGGGGTGGGGGCGTACAGCACGGGCTCGCTGACCGGCCGCGCCGGGGCGCCCTCGCCGTCGACGGGCACCGCCCAGGTGACGGACCAGTGCGGACGCAGCCGCTCCTCGACGGGCCGGTCGGCGAGCAGCGCGGGCGCGAGCGCGCCGGACCGGGTGACGGTGCGCCAGCGCAGGTCGGCGGGGTCACGGGCGTCGTCCGTGACGACGGTGTACGGGCCTTCGACGCGGCGGCGCAGGACACGCGTCCCCTCGCCGGTCGTGACGGTGACCTCGGCGAGCCCCGGCAGGGCAAGCAGCAGCGTGTCGTCGATCTCGTCCAGGAGCCGGGCGGCGAGCGCCTCCGCGGCCTCGTCCCGCAACGGCAGGACGACGACGGTGTCGTACGGCTCGGGCGCCTGCCCCTCCGCCGCGAACGGCAGCCGCAGCAGCGGTACGTGGCCGTCGCGGCGGCGCAGCTCGTCGCCGAGGGCGGGGCTGTGCAGCGCGGCGTCGGCGGCGGCGATGCGGGCCTCGCCGAGCGACCACCGCACGCCCCCGGTCCGCCCCAGGACGGCCGGCTCGTCGGTGACGGCGAGCACGGCGGCGAACCCGACGCCGAAGCGGCCCACGGCGCCCTCGGTGTCCTCCCGCTTCGCGGACGCCCGGAGCGTCGACAGCGACTCGACACCGGCCGCGTCCAGCGGGGCGCCCGTGTTCGCGGCGGCCAGGACTCCGTCGCGCAGGGTGAGGGCGAGGCGGCCCTCGGTCCTCGCGCGGGCGGCGGCGTCGGCGGCGTTCTGCGCCAGCTCGATCACCAGGCGGTCCCGGTAGCCGCCCAGGGCGAGGTCTTCCTCGGCGTTGGCGTCCTCCCGGAACCGGGCGGCGCTCGCGGCCCAGCCGTCCAGCACCCCGCGCCGCAAGTTGGCTGTGCCGAACGGGTCCGTGTGACCCGGCGCGATGTTGCTGACGCTCACCAGTGTCTCCTTCGGGGCGCTGTCATCGGTCGGCCCGCACGCTATCGCGGCCACCGCCCTGCCCCGTCCGCCGCCATTGCCGAGTGCGGCCTACGTCGTGGCTGGTCGCGCAGTTCCCCGCGCCCCTGGAGCATGCGGCTCCGCCGCAGCTCGTCCTCGGTGAGCAGGCCGGCCTTGTGCAGCACGCGCGCGTGGGCGCGGGAGCCCGCGATGTCGTACGGGGCGAGACGCCAGTCGA
>NZ_JBEYWV010000066.1:0-11617 GCF_040644575.1 Streptomyces sp. NPDC046939 | reverse complement strand
GTTCCCCGCGCCCCTGGAGCATGCGGCTTCGCCGCAGCCCCATAGTGCTGAGATGGCGCACGCAGTGCGCATCTCAGGGGCGCGGGGAACTGCGCGACCAGCCACGACGCAACCCGCACCCGGCAAGGAAGAGAACCGGGCAGACGCGCATCCGGAAAACCTGAAGGCCCGGCCCCTTGAAACACAGGGGTCCGGGCCTCAGGTCACTTCAGCGGAGCGGGTCAGTGGGAGTGGCCGTGGCCGTGGCCCGCTGCCTCGGGCTCCTCCTCCGCCGGCTTCTCGACGACCAGGGTCTCGGTCGTGAGGAGCAGGGAGGCGATGGAGGCCGCGTTCTCCAGGGCGGAGCGGGTGACCTTGACCGGGTCGATGACGCCGGCCTTGACCAGGTCGCCGTACTCGCCGGTCGCGGCGTTGTAGCCGGAGCCCTTCTCGAGCTCGGCGACCTTGGAGACGATGACGTAGCCCTCGAGGCCCGCGTTCTCGGCGATCCAGCGCAGCGGCTCGACGGCGGCGCGGCGGACGACGGAGACGCCGGTGGCCTCGTCGCCCTCCTTGCCGAGGTTGTCGTTCAGGACCTTCACGGCGTGGACGAGCGCGGAGCCACCACCGGAGACGATGCCCTCCTCGACCGCGGCGCGGGTCGCGGAGATGGCGTCCTCCAGACGGTGCTTCTTCTCCTTGAGCTCGACCTCGGTCGCGGCACCGACCTTGATGACGCAGACGCCGCCGGCGAGCTTCGCGAGGCGCTCCTGGAGCTTCTCGCGGTCCCAGTCGGAGTCCGTGTTCTCGATCTCGGCCTTGATCTGGTTGACGCGGCCCTCGACGTCGGCCTTGTTGCCGCCACCGTCGACGATCGTGGTGTCGTCCTTGGTGATGGTGACGCGGCGGGCGGAGCCGAGCACGTCCAGACCGGCCTGGTCGAGCTTGAGGCCGACCTCCTCGGCGATGACGGTGGCACCGGTGAGGGTGGCCATGTCCTGGAGCATCGCCTTGCGGCGGTCGCCGAAGCCGGGGGCCTTGACGGCGACGGCGTTGAACGTGCCGCGGATCTTGTTCACGACCAGGGTCGACAGGGCCTCGCCCTCGACGTCCTCGGCGATGATGAGGAGGGGCTTGGAGCCGCCGGCCTGGATGACCTTCTCCAGGAGCGGGAGCAGGTCCTGGATCGAGGAGATCTTGCCCTGGTGGATCAGGATGTACGGGTCGTCGAGGACGGCCTCCATACGCTCCTGGTCGGTGACGAAGTACGGCGACAGGTAGCCCTTGTCGAAGGCCATGCCCTCGGTGAAGTCGAGCTCCAGGCCGAAGGTGTTGGACTCCTCGACGGTGATGACACCGTCCTTGCCGACCTTGTCCATCGCCTCGGCGATCAGCTCGCCGACCTGGTTGTCCTGGGCGGACAGACCGGCGACGGCGGCGATGTCGGACTTCTCGTCGATCGGGCGGGCGGTCGCGAGGAGGTCCTCGGACACGGCCTTGACCGCGGCGTCGATGCCCTTCTTCAGGGCGGCCGGGGAAGCGCCCGCGGCGACGTTGCGCAGGCCCTCCTTGACCAGGGCCTGGGCGAGCACGGTGGCGGTGGTCGTACCGTCACCCGCGATGTCGTTGGTCTTGGTCGCCACCTCCTTCACCAGCTGCGCGCCGAGGTTCTCGTACGGGTCCTCGACCTCGACCTCGCGGGCGATGGTCACACCGTCGTTGGTGATGGTGGGAGCGCCGAACTTCTTGTCGATGACGACGTTGCGGCCCTTGGGGCCGATCGTCACCTTGACCGTGTCGGCAAGCTTGTTGACGCCGCGCTCGAGGGCGCGACGGGCGTCCTCGTCAAACTTCAGGATCTTCGCCATGGGAGCGTTTCAGCCCTCTCGAAAAACTAGGGGTGAACGAAGGACGCCCCTGACCCCGGCTTCTTACGGTCGCGGGTGCCAGGGGCGCGCTTCACATCAAAAGCTGCTTTGTCGGCCGCTTACTTCTCGACGATCGCGAGCACGTCGCGGGCCGAGAGGACGAGGTACTCCTCGCCGTTGTACTTGACCTCGGTGCCGCCGTACTTGCTGTACAGCACGATGTCGCCGGACTTCACGTCGAGCGGCAGGCGCTCGCCGTTCTCGAAGCGGCCCGGGCCCACGGCGAGGACGACGCCCTCCTGGGGCTTCTCCTTCGCGGTGTCCGGAATGACCAGGCCGGAGGCCGTGGTCTGCTCGGCGTCGAGCGGCTGGACCACGATGCGGTCCTCGAGCGGCTTGATGGCAACCTTGGAGCTGGCGGTCGTCACGATCCGGTCTCCCCCTTCGGAGATCTCACGGGGTTAAGAGTCTGAGGTGGCGACCAGGTGGATCCGTCGTCGCGGGTGCCGGACCTGCCCGTCGCTGTTGGCACTCTCCGGTGGCGAGTGCCAGGGTCGAGACTATGACCGCGATTAGCACTCGGTCAAGCGGAGTGCCAATCGTCTGCCGACGCGGCGTCGGTCGAGTGCGGCCGCGCGTGTGACGGCTTCCCGCCGCAGGGGGTCCGGTCCGCCGCCGCATACCGGTTGTCCGTGGCTGGTCGCGCCGTTCCCCGCGCCCCTGAGCGGGGCTTGCCTACAGGTAGTCCTCCAGGCGGGCCGGTTTGTAGCCCTGGCGCCGGATCTGTGTCAGCGTCTCGGGCAGGGCCGCGCCCGTGCCCGTGCCCGTACGGATGATGTCGCCCGGACGGAGGCGGTGTGCGTCGGGCCCCGCCTCGTGGGTCCACAGGACGATCGCCTCGATGCCGCACGCCGCCGCCGCGCGCAGGGTCGTCGCGTCGTACGCGCCCGATGGCGGGCGGAGCAGGCGCGGGGCCGTGCCGAAGCGGGACCTGAGGCTGTCCTGCTGGGCGCAGATCTGGGTGTGCTGCTCGACGTAGCCGAGGCCGGGCAGGGACGGGTGGGTGAGGGTGCGGTTCTCGATGCCGGCGCCAAGGGCGCGGAGGTGTCCCGCGGGGTCGTGGCGGCCCGGGCCCGCTGCGAACACGGTGAACGGGAGGTGGCTGCTGCGGATCAGGCGCGGGAAGGTGGGGTCGGGCGGTGTGTCGCCGTCGAGGTCGTAGGTCAGGAAGACGACCTTGTCGCGGGTGGGAATGTGATCGATCACCGGCGGGACGGTTCTCGCGGTACCTGCCGATGGCGCCGCCGCCGGGGCCGGGTGATGGCGCCGTACGCGCTCCGCCGCCTTCCGTCCCATCCGTTCGATCGGGGCGACGGACGGGGCGCAGCCGGTGAGGAGCAGGGCGGCCGCCACGAGGGCGGGAAAGGCTCGGCGGGGTGTCACCGGCGGGTCCCGGCGCGGGTCACCGCGTACCTCGCAACGGCCCGCACGGGCGGCGCGTCGGCTCCGCGCGGGCCCCTTCGTCCTGTCGTACCGGCACTCGTCGCATGACGCCGCATCTTCGCAGCTCAGAGCCCTGGTGAGGGGCCGACACCGGCACCGCGCACGGCCCGTCCACCGACTGGCCCACAATGGGGCGGGTGAGTTCCTCTGCCACGTCCGACGACGCCGCCGCCGACTTCCGCGCCCTCCTCGCCCCCGAGGGGCAGGCCCTGCTCGACGCGCTCCGCGAGCACGACCCGGCGCAGGAGCTGGCGCTCGCCACCCGGTTGCGCCGCGAGCACCCCGCCGCGCTGGTGTCGGCGGCGCTCGCGCAGGCGCGGCTGCGGCAGCGGGCGGCGGCGAAGTTCGGGGCGCGGGACGCGGCCCGGATGTACTTCACGCCGAACGGGGTCGAGCAGGCCACCCGTACCGGGGTCGCCGCCCATCGCGCCGCCTCGTTCCGCGCGCTCGGCGTCCGGTCCGTCGCCGATCTGTGCTGCGGCATCGGCGGCGACGCGATCGCCCTGGCCCGCGCGGGCATCTCGGTGCTCGCCGTCGACCGGGACCCGCACACCTGTGCCGTCGCCCGCGCCAACGCCGAGGCGCTCGGCCTCGGCGGGCTCATCGAGGTGCGGGAGGCCGATGTGACGGAGGTGGACACGTCCGCGTACGACGCCGTCTTCGTCGATCCGGCCCGGCGCTCGGCCAAGCGCGGGCGGATCTTCGACCCCGAGGCCTACTCGCCGCCGCTGTCCTGGGCCGTCTCCGCCGCGCTCGCCGCCCCGCGCGCCGCGCTGAAGATCGCGCCGGGCATCCCGCACGAGGCGATCCCGGCGGAGGCCGACGCCGAGTGGATCTCCGACGGGGGTGATGTGAAGGAGGCCGTGCTGTGGTTCGGCACGGAGCCGGGGCGGATGCGGGCCACGCTGCTGCCGGGGCCGCGGGAGCTGGTCGGGCGCGGGCTTCCCGATCCCGGGGTGCGGCCCGTGGGGCGGTACCTGTACGAGCCCGACGGCGCCGTCATCCGGGCGCATCTCGTCGCCGAGGTGGCCGAGCAGGTCGGCGGCGGGCTCATCGACGAGACCATCGCGTACGTCACCGGCGACGAGGCGCGGCCGACCCCGTATGCGGCCGCGTACGAGATCACGGACCGGCTTCCGTTCAACGTGAAGAAGCTGAAGGCGCTGCTGCGGGAGCGGGAGGTCGGGGTGCTGACCGTGAAGAAGCGGGGGTCTGCCGTTGAACCGGAGGAGCTGCGGCGGAAGGTCATGCCGAAGCCGTACGGGAAGCGGGCCGTGACGGTGTTTCTGACGCGGGTCGCCGGGGCGCCGACCATGCTTCTCGGGGGGCCGGTCACTTTCGGCTGAGGTCACGGGGCTCCGCCCCGGCCCCCGCTCCTCAAACGCCGGAGGGGCTTGATTTGGCCAGCAGGAAAGCGCGCTCCCGCTCATTGCGCGCCAGCTTCGCCGCCCTCCCGTACTCCTCCCGCGCCTCCTCCACCCGCCCCATCCGTTCGAGCAGGTCCGCGCGGACGCTCGGCAGCAAGTGGTAGCCGCGCAGGGCCGGTTCGTCGGCCAGCGCGTCCACCAGGGGCAGGGCCGCCGCCGGGCCGTCGACCATGGAGACCGCCACCGCTTGGTTGAGCCGCACCACCGGGGACGGGGTGCGTGCGGCGAGAAGGCCGTAGAGGGTGGCGATCTGGGCCCAGTTGGTCTCCTCGTAGGTGTGCGCCTGCGCATGGCACGCGGCGATGGCGGCCTGCAGCGCGTACGGTCCCGGCGGCCCGGACGCCACCGCGTCCGCGCGGCCGAGCGCGGCGAATCCGCGCCGGATCAGGAGCGTGTTCCAGCGCGTCCGGTTCTGGTCCTTCAGGAGGACGGGCGAGCCATCGGGGGCCGTACGGGCGGCCGTGCGGGACGACTGGAGTTCGAGGAGAGCCGCCAGGCCGTGGACCTCGGGCTCCTTGGGCATGAGCGACTGGAGGACGCGGGCCAGGCGCAAGGCGTCCTCGCACAGGCCGGGGCGCAGGTAGTCGTCCCCGGCCGTGGCCGCGTACCCCTCGTTGAAGATCAGGTAGATGACCTCCAGGACCGAGCCGAGGCGGGCCTCGCGGTCGGGGCCCGCGGGCACCTCGAAGGCGACGTTGCGGGTGGCGAGGGTGCGTTTGGCGCGGACGATGCGCTGGGCGACCGTCGGCTCGGGGGCGAGGACCGCACGGGCGGTCTCGGCGGTGGTGAGGCCGCCGAGGAGGCGCAGGGTGAGGGCGACGCGGGCCTCGGCCGACAGCACCGGGTGGCAGGTCATGAAGACCAGGCGCAGCAGGTCGTCGTCGATGTCGTCCGGGTCGGCGGGGCCCTGGTCCTCGTATGCGAACTCGGTGGCCCTGCCGACCTCCTGGAGCTTGCGGGCGTAGTTCTCGCGGCGGCGCACCAGGTCGACGGCGCGGCGCCGGGCGACGGCGGTGAGCCAGCCGCCCGGCCGCTCGGGCACCCCGGACTCCGGCCACTGTTCGAGGGCGGCGACGAGCGCGTCCTGCGCCAGCTCCTCCGCGATGCCGACGTCGCGCACGACGCGCGTGACGGCCGCGATGATGCGCGGGGCCTCCATGCGGAAGACGGTCTCGATGGCCCGGGTGGTGGCGGCGTCCGGGCGGGCCGTGGCGTGTTGCTCGGTCACAGCCCACCATCAGACACCGGAGCGGGGCCCGGGCCAAGCCCCGGACCGGCCGGTCAGCCCTCCGCGATCTCGCGGATCTCGGAGGTGACGGTCCACTCCTCGCCGTGGACGCGCAGGAACCGCTTGGTCCACTCCAGGACCTCGGCCTCGTCCTTCGCCTGGATGATCGCGTAGCCGCCGACGACCTCCTTGGACTCGGTGAAGGGGCCGTCCGTGATGCTGATCTCGCCCTTGTCGTAGTGCACGCGCTTGCCCTGCGCGGTCGGGGTCAGGCCCGCCGTGTCGAGCAGGACACCGGCCTTGGTCATCTCCTCGATGAGGGCGCCCATGCGCTGCATCAGCTCGTCGCTGGGGCCGCCCTCGGGGGCGTTGTTCTCGTCGACGCGGACCATCGTCAGGTAGCGGGGCATGATCGTCTCCAGTGCTCTCGTGGACGTGCTTGCACTGGTGCGTCGATCGGCCGTCCTTGGCATCGACACGAGCACCGGAAATCTCCGAGGATTTTTTTCATGCCGTTCGATCACAACGACCACTACCACCGGCTCCTGCTGCGTCACGTGCCGCCCGGCGCCCGTACCGCGCTCGACGTGGGCTGCGGCACGGGCCGCTTCGCGCGCCGTCTCGTCGGCCGGGGCTGCAAGGTCGACGCGCTCGATCCCGACCCGGACACGCTGGCCGCGGCCGAGGCGCGCGGCGGCGGCCCCCGCTTCCGTCTCGCCGACGCGGCGACCGAGCCGCTGCCGCCCGGCCACTACGACGTGATCACGTGCCTGGCCAGCCTGCACCACATGCCGTTCACCACGCTGACCCGGTTCCGCGACGCGCTCGCGCCGGGCGGCCGTCTTCTCGTCCTCGGCTGCTACGCGGGCCACACGTACGTCGACGTGCTCGCCTCCCCGGCGAACGCCCTGGCCCGCGCGGCGGTGTACGCCACCGAGCGCGCCCGCGGCGTCCGCACCCCGCCGCGCAGGGCGCCCGTACGGGAGCCGGAGATGACGTTGCCGCGGATCCGGGCGGAGGCGACCCGCCTGCTGCCCGGCAGCGAGGTGCGGCAACTGCTGTACTGGCGCTACCTGTTGACGTACACGAAGCAGTAGGGCACGAAGCAGTAGGTCATCGCAGCGACTCCCACAGCTTCCGCGCCTCCGGCCCCCGCGCCACCACCCGGTTCGCGTCCGTCGGGGCCGGGACCACCGGCATCACGACGGTCCTCACCGCGTCGCCGGGCAGGTCGCGCAGGCTGCGGGCCAGGTCGGACAGTTCGGGGAGGGAGTCGAGGCCGGTGTCGGCGACGAGGCTGCCGGTGGCCGCGTCGGCGATGCGGTAGAGGCGGGCGGGGTCGGTCAGGAGGCCATCCGTCGACACCTTGCCGACCAGCGACTTCACGAGTTGCTGCTGGAGCTTGATGCGGCCGAGGTCGCTGCCGTCGCCGACCCCGTGGCGGGTGCGGGCGAAGGCGAGGGCCTGTTCGCCGTCGAGGTGGTTGGCCCCGGCTTCGAGGTGGAGGTGGCTGAGGTCGTCGTCGATGTCCTCGGTCGTGGTGACGTCCACGCCGCCGAGCGCGTCGACGAGCTTCGCGAACCCCGCGAAGTCGATCTCAAGGTAGTGGTCCATGCGGACGCCGGTGAGGTGTTCGACGGTCTTCACCGCGCAGACCGGGCCACCGACCGCGTAGGCGCTGTTGAACATCACGTCGTACGCGACCGCCGTCGTGCCGCCGGACTCCGTCGGGCAGGAGGGGCGTTCGACGAGGGTGTCGCGGGGGATGCTGACGACGGTCGCCTCGGTGCGGTCCGCGTTCAGATGGACGACCATCGCGGTGTCGGAGCGGGCGCCGCCGTCCTCGCCGCCGCCGAGCGCCTTGTTCTCCGCGCCGGTACGGGAGTCCGAGCCCAGGACGAGGAAGTTGAGGACGCCCTTGTCGACGGGGGCCGTGTCCTGCGACGCGGAGGGCGCGGCGGTGGGTGTCGGCCGGGCCGGGCGGTCGGCGCCCAGCGCCCGGTCGATGTCGACGCTGCGTATGTTGTGCTCGAAGTGCCAGTACGCCCAGCCCGCACCGGCGCCGACGAGCACGAGGACGCAGCCGAAGGCGATCGCCACCACCTTCAGCGCGCGCACCTTCACCACACGCCCGCCGAACCGTTTCTTCTCAGCCACGCACGGAACATAAGTCCGCATTAGTACAGGCGTAAACCACTTGGGGCGCAGGACCGGAAAATTCAGGCGGTTTTAACAGTGCGGCTCAGACCGCCTCGAAGCGCCACCTGTGGACGGCCCGCGTCACCAAGTCACTGTCCGGCTCCGGCAGTTCGGGCACCTCGGCGTCGTACTCCGCGTCCCACCACGTGATGACCAGGACCCGGTCCTGCGGGGCGCGGAGCGTCTCGCGGCGCAGCGGCTCCCGTGCCAGCTCCTGCGCCCGGACCCAGGCGAGCAGATCGTCGCCGCGGCCCACGACGGCCCGTGCCTCCCACATCAGCGCGACTGTCACGAGTACAGGTTCTCCTTGCTGACCTCGTGCACGTGGTCGTGATCATGACCGTGGTCGTGGCCCGGTACGTGCGTCTCCGTCACCGGCAGCGACGAGTCCGCCGACAGGTCCCACGCCGACGGCTGCCGGTTCCGCGCCACCATCTCCGCGCCGAGCGCCGCGACCATCGCGCCGTTGTCCGTGCACAGCTTGGGGCGCGGCACGCGCAGCCGGATGCCGGCCCGCTCGCAGCGCTCCTGGGCCAGCGCCCGCAGCCGCGAGTTGGCCGCGACGCCGCCGCCGATCATGAGGTGGTCGACGCCCTCGTCCTTGCAGGCGCGCACGGCCTTGCGGGTCAGCACGTCCACGACGGCCTCCTGGAACGACGCCGACACGTCCCGCACCGGCACCTCCTCGCCCGCCGCCCGCTTGGCCTCGATCCAGCGGGCCACGCTGGTCTTGAGGCCGGAGAAGGAGAAGTCGTACGCGGGGTCGCGCGGGCCCGTCAGACCGCGCGGGAAGGCGATCGCGTCGGGGTCGCCCTCCTTGGCGTACCGGTCGATGACGGGGCCGCCGGGGAAGCCGAGGTTCAGGACGCGGGCGATCTTGTCGAACGCCTCCCCCGCCGCGTCGTCGATGGTCGCGCCGAGCGGCCGCACGTCGGAGGTGATGTCGCTGGAGAGCAGGAGCGAGGAGTGGCCGCCGGAGACCAGGAGCGCCATGGTCGGCTCGGGCAGCGGGCCGTGCTCCAGCTGGTCGACGCAGATGTGCGAGGCCAGGTGGTTGACGCCGTAGAGCGGCTTGCCGAGCGCGTACGCGTACGCCTTCGCGGCGCTCACGCCGACGAGCAGGGCGCCCGCGAGACCGGGCCCGGCCGTGACGGCGATCCCGTCGAGGTCCTTCGCGGTGACGCCCGCGTCCTTCAGGGCGCGCTGGATCGTCGGGACCATCGCCTCCAGGTGGGCGCGGGAGGCGACCTCGGGCACGACGCCGCCGAAGCGGGCGTGTTCGTCGACGCTGGAGGCGACGGCGTCGGCGAGCAGGGTGGTGCCGCGGACGATGCCGACGCCGGTCTCGTCGCAGGAGGTCTCGATGCCGAGGACGAGCGGTTCGTCAGCCATGGTTCTTCTCTTCACTCACGGTGTTGGTGTTCAGGCGCATCACGAGCGCGTCCACGTTGCCCGGCTGGTAGTAGCCGCGGCGGAAGCCGATCGGTTCGAAGCCGAAGCGCTCGTAGAGCTTCTGCGCCCGGATGTTGTCGACGCGGACCTCCAGCATCACCTCCGCCGCCTCGAAGGCGGTGGCGTGGCGCAGCAGCTCGGTGAGGAGGCGGGCGCCGAGCCCGGTGCCCCAGTGGTCGCGGGCCACGGCGATGGTCTGCACGTCGGCGCCGTCGGCGGAGCCGCCCTCCCCGGCGGCGCCGGAGGCGGCGAGCCCGCCGTAGCCGACGAGGCGGTCGCCCTCGTAGGCGACGACGTAGCGCCGGGTCGAGCCCACCCCGCGCGCGTGGGCCAGCTCCGACCAGAACATGCCGCGCGACCAGGCGTCGTCGGGGAAGAGGTCCTTCTCCAGGGCGAGCACCGGATCGATGTCCCACCAGCGCATCTCGCGCAGTTCGGCCTCGGTCGTCACTTGGGGGTGACCACCTTGTAGTTCTTGGGGACCTGCGCGTCGGGGCGGCGCAGGTAGAGGGGGCGGGGCGCGGGCAGCTCCTCGCCCGCCGCCAGCTTCTCGGCGGCGAGGGCGGCGAGCGCGGCGGCGGAGACGTGCTCGGGGCCGCGCGGGTCCGTGAAGGTCTCCGGGTAGAGCAGCGCGCCCGCGCCGACGGCGGGCAGCCCCGCGACGGCCTCGGCGATGTCCGCGGGCCGGTCGACGGCGGGGTCGGTGAGGCGGGTGCGCGGGTCGGCGTAGCGCGCCCAGTAGACCTCCTTGCGGCGCGCGTCGGTGGCCACGACGAAGGGGCCCTCGACGCCCTCGGCCGCGTACGCGAGACCGTCGAGCGTGCACACGCCGTGCACGGGGACGTCGAGCGCGAGGCCGAAGGTGTCGGCGGTCATCAGGCCGACGCGCAGGCCGGTGTACGGTCCCGGGCCGATGCCCACGACGATCCCGGTGACGGCGTCGAGCGCCGTGCCGGCCTCGGCGAGCACCCGGTCGACGGCGGGCAGCAGCAGCTCCCCGTGTCTGCGGGCGTCCACCTGGCTCGACGCGGCGAGGGTGTCGGTCCCGTCGTGCAGGGCGACGGTGACGGCGGGGGTGGCGGTATCCACAGCGAGCAACAGCACGCGAACAGCCTACGACTCCGGCGGGGTGGACATGTCCGCGTCCGCGACTCCCCTGGGCTGTCGGTATCGGCTGCTACCGTCACGTACAGCCGTCACTGGCGTCGTACTTACGTACTGGAGAGGCAGGCACCTGGTGGCACGAAGCAGCACCGGATTCGTGACCGCGCTGACCGCGGGCGCGCTCGCGGCGGTCGGCTTCCTCGCGTTCCAGGCCTCGGCGAACGCGCCGGCCGACCTCGGCGCCCCCAAGGCCGACGCCTCCCCCTCCGCCTCGGCGTCCCGCTCCCCCAAGGACAAGAAGGCCCCGGCCGCCGCCGCCCTGCCCGCCAAGTCCGGCACGGGCCAGCGGGTCGTCTACGGCCTGAAGGCCGACCGGGTCTGGCTGGTCGGCGCGGACGGCAAGGTGCGGCGCACGTACGAGGTGGTGCCCGGCACGGTGGACCCGGCGGCCGGCACGTACAAGGTGATCTCGCGCACCGGTTCCGTCACCGGGACCGATGGGGTGCCGATCGAGCACGTCGTGCTGTTCACGAGCGTGAACGGGAAGGGTGTGGGGTTCAGCGCGGCGGTCGACGGGTCCACGCCGACGCCCGATCCGTCGAAGGAGACGGGTGGGATTCGGGGGTCGCGGGCGGATGCCGCGGCGATGTGGGAGTTCGCGACGTGGGGTCGCAAGGTGGTCGTGGTCCCCTGAGCGTTCGCCGGAGTCCCGCCGTGGGTGCGTAGGAGTTCGTTGCCGGGTGCGGCTTTCGTCGTGGCTGGTCGCGCAGTTCCCCGCGCCCCTGAGATGCGCACTGCGTGCGCCATCTCAGCGCCCCCGGGGCTGCGGCGAAGCCGCATGCTCCAGGGGCGCGGGG
>NZ_JBEYWV010000065.1:0-11667 GCF_040644575.1 Streptomyces sp. NPDC046939 | reverse complement strand
GCCCGCCCCCCCGCCCTCCTGGGGGGGTGGGGGCGGCCCCCCCCCCCCCCCACCCCACCCATCGCCACTTTCGCTACTCGTCGGTAGCATCCTTTCCATGGCAGAGACTGAAGCGGTGGAACAGCCCCGTCGGGCCGCGAAGGACGAGCGCCGGGTCGCCAGGCTCGCGAAGGACATCGGCGCGTTCGCCAAGGCGCACGGCGGCGCCGAGGGCCAGTTGGCGTACGTGGGCGAGCGCGGCACCCGCATCGTCCTCGTCGGCGAGGACGGCGGCTGGGGCGACCTGATGGCCCGTACGTACGAGATCGCGCAGAAGGCGGTCGAGAAGGCCGGCATCACCGTCCACGAGGACTTCGACGGCGACTTCGCCGCCAAGGTCGAGACCGGGCCGTACGAGTGGAAGCGCATGGCGGGCATCCAGATCGGCGGCGGAACCCCGGTGCGCCGCGGTTGACGGTCATCGGATGGGCGCAGGTGTGCGAGCCGAGGTTCAGCAACACCAGGCGCCCGTTCACCCGTTAGGACCGTAGGAGCACGGTCCACCGACGGGAGCCCCGGATGATCGAAACGCCGTCCCTGGTGGACCAGTACTGTCACGGAGTGCTCCGCACGGAACTGGGCCTCGGCACGTTCGAGGCCCACCTCGGGCGCGGCGAGGGCCCGCCCGCCCCCGGCACCACCTTCTTCGACACCCAGACCGGCTTCGCCGTACGCCGCTGGTGCCCGCCCCTGCTCGGCCTCGAACCGCACTGCGCGCCCGCCAGATACCTGGCCAGACGCCGCGAACTCGGCGTGTTCGAGGCGGGCCGGCGCCTTCTGCGCGGCAGCGGCATCACCACCTACCTGGTGGACACCGGGCTGCCCGGCGACCTCACCGACCCCGCCGAACTGGGCCGGACCGCGGCGGCCGACGCCCACGAGATCGTCCGGCTCGAACTCCTCGCCGAACAGGTCGCGGACACCTCAGGGACCGTCGAGTCCTTCCTCGCCAACCTCGCCGAGTCGGTGCACGGCGCCGCCGCGCACGCGGTCGCCTTCACCTCGGTGGCGGGCGTACGGCACGGCCTCGCCCTCGCGCCGCAGCCGCCGGGGCCCGGCGAGGTACGGGGAGCGGCGGGGCGCTGGCTCGCGGCGCGCACGGTCGGCGGGCCGCTCACGGACCCGGTCCTCCTGCGCCACCTGCTGTGGATCGCGGTCGCGTCGGGGCGGCCCCTGCAACTGCACGCCGGGCTCGGCGAACCGGGCCTGCGCATCGACCGCACCGACCCGGTCCTGCTCACGGACTTCGCCCGCGCCACGGCGGGCCTCGGCACCGATCTGATCCTGCTGCACGGCTACCCGTACCACCGCCACGCCGCGCACCTGGCGGGCATCCTGCCGCACGTCTACGCCGATCTGGGCCCGGCGCTCGCCCGTACGGGTGCGCGGGCGGCGGCGGTCCTCGCGGAGATCCTGGAACTGGCCCCGTTCGGCAAGCTGCTGTTCTCCAGCGGCGCCCACGGCATCCCCGAACTGCACGTGGTCGGCGCCCGCCTGTTCCGCGACGCGCTCGGCCGTGTCCTCGGCACCTGGGTCGCCGAGGGCGCCTGGTCGCTCGCGGACGCGGAGCGCGTGGCGTCGATGATCGCGGCGGGGACGGCGCAGCGGGTCTACGGGCTCGGCGACCCGGCAGCCGTCTGAGCGGCCCGGGTCAGACGGCCGACAGCTCCGGGTCCGCCTGGGCCGGGACACCGGCCGTGAGCCGCGGGCGCTCCCGCAGCGACAGCAGGACACGCAGGACACCGATCCACACAAGGGCCGAGCCCAGCATGTGCAGGCCGACGAGGATCTCCGGCAGGTCCGTGAAGTACTGGACGTAGCCGATGACGCCCTGCGCGAGCAGGATCAGGAACAGGTCGCGGGTGCGGTGCAGCGGGCCCTTCGGGGCGTCGACGGCCTTCAGGACGAACCAGAGGGCGAACGTCAGCGTCACCACGATCCAGGCCAGGACCGCGTGCCCCTTCGCGACCGTCTCCCAGTCGAGCGGCATCCGGTGCACGTCGCTGGAGTCACCCGCGTGCGGGCCCGCGCCGGTCACGACCGTGCCGACCGCGACGAGCAGCCCCGTCACCACGACCAGGACCCACACGAGCTGCTTGATCGCGGCGCCGACCAGCGGACGCGGCGCGCCGTCGCCCTCGCGGGTGCGCTGCCACATCAGCACGGCGACGGTCAGGAGCGCCGTCGTCAGGATGAAGTGGGCCGCGACCGTGTACGGGTTGAGGCCCACCAGGACGACGATGCCGCCGAGCACCGCGTTGCCCATGACGACCCAGAACTGGGTCCAGCCCAGCCGGGTCAGCGGGCGGCGCCACGGCTTCTGCGAGCGGGCGGCGATGATCGCCCAGCCGACCGCCGCGCACAGCACGTACGTGAGCATGCGGTTGCCGAACTCGATGACTCCGTGGAAGCCCATCTCGCTCGTCGTGGTCAGCGACTCGTCGGTGCACTTCGGCCAGGTCGGGCAGCCGAGGCCCGACCCGGTCAGGCGCACGGCGCCGCCGGTCACGACGATGACGACCGTCATCACGACGGCGGACATGGCCGCTCGCTGAACCGTCCGCTGCGTGGGGGTCCAGCGCTCTGCGATGAAGCGAAGCGGGTTGCGGATCGCCTGGGCGGCGTCGGCGCGGGTCACGTTGGGCACGCGCACCATCGTAGGGGGCCGCTTGTGCACGGCTTCACGAGGGGGACGTATCCGGGCCATCTGTGACGCGGGTTACGACTTTCAAGGCGCGGGGCGCTCACTCCCAGTGGAAGAACCTGCCCGCCGCGCCGAGCCCCACGACCGCCCACACCGCGAGGATGCCCAGGTCGCCCCAGGGCATCGCCGTACCGTCGCGCAGGACGTCGCGCAGGCCGTCCGAGAGCGCCGAGATGGGCAGCAGGCCGAGCACCGACTGGGCGGCGTCCGGGAACTTGTCGAGCGGCACGATGACGCCGCCGCCGACGAGCAGGAGCAGGAAGACCAGGTTGGCGGCGGCCAGCGTGGCCTCCGCCTTGAGCGTGCCCGCCATGAGCAGGCCGAGCCCGGAGAAGGCGGCGGTGCCGAGAATCAGGAGCAGCAGCACGGCGAACGGGTTGCCGTGCGGCGACCAGCCGAGCGCGAAGGCGATGACGGTCAGCAGGACGACCTGAAGCACCTCCGTGACGAGCACGGAGAGCGTCTTGGCCGTCATCAGCGCCCAGCGGGGGAGAGGGGAGGCCCCGAGCCGCTTGAGCACCCCGTAGCGGCGCTCGAAGCCCGTCGCGATGGCCTGACCGGTGAAGGCGGTCGACATCACGGCGAGCGCGAGGACGCCGGGCGTCAGGAAGTCGACGGCCTCGCCGGAGCCGGTGTCCACGATGTCGACCGACGAGAACAGCACGAGGAGCAGCGTCGGGATGACGACGGTCAGCAGAAGCTGCTCGCCGTTGCGGAGCAGCATCTTCGTCTCCAGGACGGCCTGCGCGGCGATCATGCGGCCCAGCGGGGCGGCGCCGGGCTTCGGGGCGTACGTGCCGGCGCTCATCCGCGCAGCTCCTTGCCGGTCAGTTCGAGGAAGACGTCTTCGAGGGTGTGCCGCTCCACGGAGATCTTCTCCGGCATCACGCCGTGCTGGGCGCACCAGGAAGTGACCGTCGCCAGAAGCTGCGGGTCGACCTCGCCGGTCACGCGGTACGAGCCCGGGGTCAGCTCGGCGGCGGCGGAGTCTGGCGGCAGCGCCTTGAGCAGCGAGGCCACGTCCAGCCCGGGGCGGCCGGAGAAGCGCAGGGTGTTCTCGGCGCCGCCGCGGCACAGTTGCTCGGGGGAGCCCTGGGCGATGACCTTGCCCGCGTCGACGATCGCCACGTCGTCCGAGAGCTGCTCGGCCTCGTCCATGTGGTGCGTGGTCAGGATGACGGAGACCCCGTCGGACCGCAGGTCCCGGACCAGGTCCCAGGTGGCGCGCCGGGCCTGCGGGTCGAGCCCGGCGGTCGGCTCGTCCAGGAACACCAGCTCGGGCCGGCCGACGACGGCCATGGCGAGCGCGAGCCGCTGCTGCTGCCCGCCGGAGAGCCGCCGGTACGTCGTACGGCCGCAGGAGCCGAGCCCGAGCCGCTCGATGAGGGCGTCCACGTCGAGCGGGTGGGCGTGCAGCTTGGCGATGTGGCGCAGCATCTCGTCGGCGCGGGCGCCGGAGTAGACGCCACCGGACTGCAACATCACGCCGATCCGGGGCCGCAGCTCGGTGGCCTGCTTGGCGGGGTCGAGCCCGAGCACCCGAACGGTGCCGGAGTCCGGCCTGCGGTACCCCTCGCAGGTCTCGACGGTGGTGGTCTTGCCGGCACCGTTCGGCCCGAGAACGGCCGTGATGCCGGGCCCGGTCTCCAGATCGAGGCCGTCGACCGCGGTCTTGTCTCCGTACCGCTTGACCAGACCTGAGATCCGGACGACGGGGTCACTTCGCATGGTGACCAAGTCTAGGGAGGCCGGCCTGGTACCCGGCGCGCGGGTGCGAGGGAGCGTCAGGGTCCGGCCCGGAGCGGGCGGGGTGGTGCGCCGTGGATATGCCGACCGTGAGCGTCCGCGGGTCGCGTCGTGGTTGCTCGCGCAGTTCCCCGCGCCCCTGAGGGGCGCGCCCTGCCGGCCGACCCCAGGGCAAGCGCCCCGTAAGGGGCGCGGGGAACTGCGCGGCCAGCCACGACGCGACCCGCAGACGTCCCCGTCCGCGACCCCCAACGGCGCCTCGCCCCCGCCCGCCCCACCCACCTGCGACGATCGACCGCAGACCGTTTCCGCAGGTCACGCCGCGTACATCACTTAGGCATGCCTAAGTGATGTACCGCACCGCCGTCCGCCAAGGACTCCGCTTGTCAGGGTCTGAGGAATTACGCAACAATGGCGTTGTGAAAAACGTCGGCGAGGCTCAGGAGGCACCCACGGGGGCCCCTCAGGAAGAGCTCGCGACCGGTGAGCGTTCGACGCGGAACCGGGTCGCGCGCTCCATCCTGGACCACGGCCCGTCGACCGTCGCCGATCTGGCGGGGCGCCTCGGGCTCACCCAGGCCGCCGTCCGCCGCCACCTCGACGCGCTCGCGGCCGACGCCGTAGTCGAGGCCCGTGAGCAGCGGGTCTACGGCGCGCGTACGCGCGGGCGGCCCGCGAAGGTGTTCGCGCTGACCGACTGCGGCCGCGACGCCTTCGACCAGTCCTACGACAAGCTCGCCGCGGACGCGCTCCGCTGGATCCAGTCGCAGCCCGGCGGGGACGAGGCAGTCGTCGCCTTCGCCCGCGCCCGGCTCGCCGCGCAGGCCGAGTCCTACCGCGCGGCGGTGGAGGGCGCCCCGGCCGGTGACCGCGCCGCCGCCCTGGCCAAGGCGCTGAGCGCGGACGGGTACGCTGCTACGGCCCGCAGCGCGCCCCTCCCGCAACAGGGCGAGCAGCTCTGCCAGCATCACTGCCCGGTCGCGCATGTCGCCGAGCAGTTCCCGCAGCTCTGTGAAGCCGAGACGGAGATGTTCTCGCAGCTCCTCGGCACGCACGTGCAGCGGCTCGCCACCATCGCTCACGGCGACGGCGTCTGCACGACGTTCATCCCGCGGAGCGATGTGAAGAGCACTGCGAAGCACAGCACGAACACCCCGAAGACCGATACCAACGCAACTGCACGCACCGCCGGGAGGAACCCCGCATGACTCTCCCCATCGAGGAGACTGCCCACCCCGAGCTCGAGGGCCTGGGCAAGTACGAATACGGCTGGGCGGACTCCGACGTGGCCGGTGCCTCTGCCAAGCGCGGCATCAACGAGGACGTCGTCAAGGACATCTCCGCGAAGAAGTCCGAGCCGGAGTGGATGACGAAGCTCCGTCTCAAGGGGCTCAAGCTGTTCGGCAAGAAGCCCATGCCGAACTGGGGCTCGGACCTGTCGGGCATCGACTTCGACAACATCAAGTACTTCGTGCGCTCCACGGAGAAGCAGGCGGAGTCCTGGGAGGACCTGCCCGAGGACATCAAGAACACGTACGACAAGCTCGGCATCCCGGAGGCGGAGAAGCAGCGCCTCGTCGCCGGTGTCGCGGCCCAGTACGAGTCCGAGGTCGTCTACCACCAGATCCGCGAGGACCTGGAGGAGCAGGGCGTCATCTTCCTCGACACGGACACCGCCCTGAAGGAGCACCCGGAGCTCTTCAAGGAGTACTTCGGCACGGTCATCCCGGCCGGTGACAACAAGTTCGCCGCGCTGAACACGGCCGTGTGGTCGGGCGGCTCCTTCATCTACGTGCCGAAGGGCGTGCACGTGGAGATCCCGCTCCAGGCCTACTTCCGTATCAACACGGAGAACATGGGCCAGTTCGAGCGGACGCTGATCATCGTCGACGAGGACGCCTACGTCCACTACGTCGAGGGCTGCACCGCCCCGATCTACAAGTCGGACTCGCTGCACTCCGCGGTCGTCGAGATCATCGTCAAGAAGGGCGCCCGCTGCCGTTACACGACCATCCAGAACTGGTCGAACAACGTCTACAACCTGGTCACCAAGCGCGCCGTGGCGTACGAGGGCGCGACCATGGAGTGGATCGACGGCAACATCGGCTCCAAGGTGACGATGAAGTACCCGGCCGTCTACCTGATGGGCGAGCACGCCAAGGGCGAGACGCTGTCCATCGCCTTCGCGGGCGAGGGCCAGCACCAGGACGCCGGTTCCAAGATGGTCCACATGGCGCCGAACACGTCGTCCAACATCGTCTCTAAGTCCGTGGCGCGCGGCGGTGGCCGCACCTCCTACCGCGGCCTGGTCGAGATCGGCGAGGGCGCCCCGGGCTCGAAGTCGAACGTGCTGTGCGACGCGCTGCTCGTCGACACGATCTCCCGCTCCGACACCTACCCGTACGTCGACGTCCGCGAGGACGACGTCTCCATGGGTCACGAGGCGACGGTCTCCAAGGTCTCCGAGGACCAGCTCTTCTACCTGATGAGCCGCGGTCTGAGCGAGTTCGAGGCCATGGCGATGATCGTGCGCGGCTTCGTCGAGCCGATCGCCAAGGAGCTGCCCATGGAGTACGCGCTCGAGCTCAACCGGCTGATCGAGCTGCAGATGGAGGGCTCGGTCGGCTGACCCCAGCCGCACCGAGAACCGTCCGTCAAGCCACTTAACGTTAGAAAGCGAGCGCTACGACAGCCATGGCTGAGGCTCAGAATCTCCCCGGTGGTTCCACGACCGCCGGAACCATCGCGGTGGCCGCCGAGTCGACCGTCGCCACGCGCATGAGCGCGCCCCCCTCCTTCGACGTGGCGGACTTCCCGGTCCCGCACGGCCGTGAGGAGGAGTGGCGGTTCACGCCGCTGGAGCGGCTGCGCGGCCTGCACGACGGCACCGCCGCCGCCACCGGCACCGGCGTCAAGGTCGACGTGGAGGCGCCGGCCGGCGTCACCGTCGAGACCGTCGGCCGGGACGACGCCCGGATCGGGAAGGCCGGCAAGCCGGTCGACCGTGTCGCCGCGCAGGCGTACTCGGCGTTCGAGCAGGCGTCCGTGGTCTCCGTGCCCAAGGAGACGGTGCTCTCCGAGCCGATCCGCATCAGCGTGCACGGCGAGGGCGGCACCGCCTACGGCCACCAGGTCATCGAGCTGGGCGCCTTCGCCGAGGCCGTCGTGATCCTCGACCACACCGGTGACGCGGTGCTCGCCGCCAACGTCGACTACCTGCTCGGTGACGGCGCGAAGCTGACCGTCGTCTCCGTGCAGGACTGGGACGACAAGGCCGTCCACGTCGCCCAGCACAACGCGCTGGTCGGCCGCGACGCCTCGTTCAAGTCCGTCGTCGTCACCTTCGGCGGTGACGTGGTCCGCCTGCACCCGCGCGTGCAGTACGCGGGCACCGGCGGCGAGGCCGAGCTGTTCGGCCTGTACTTCACCGACGCGGGCCAGCACCAGGAGCACCGCCTCCTGGTCGACCACAACACCCCGCACTGCAAGTCCAACGTCGTCTACAAGGGCGCGCTCCAGGGCGACGACGCGCACGCCGTCTGGATCGGTGACGTCCTCATCGAGGCCGCAGCCGAGGGCACGGACACGTACGAGATGAACCGCAACCTGGTTCTGACCGACGGTGCCCGCGTCGACTCCGTGCCGAACCTGGAGATCGAGACCGGCGAGATCGTCGGCGCCGGCCACGCCTCCGCGACCGGCCGCTTCGATGACGAGCAGCTCTTCTACCTGATGGCCCGCGGCATCCCCGCCGACGAGGCGCGCCGCCTCGTCGTGCGCGGCTTCTTCGCCGAGCTGGTCCAGCAGATCGGTGTCCCGGACATCGAGGAGCGCCTGATCGAGAAGATCGCCGCCGAGCTGGAGGCGTCGGTCTGATGGCTGACTCCCCCGTGTACCTGCGCGCCTGCGGACTGAGCGAGCTGACGGACGACACCCCCAAGCGGGTGGAGCTCGACGGCACGCCGGTCGCGGTCGTCCGCACCGAGGGCGAGGTGTTCGCGATCAACGACATCTGCTCCCACGCGAACGTGTCGCTCTCCGAGGGCGAGGTGGAGGACTGCCAGATCGAGTGCTGGCTGCACGGCTCCAGCTTCGACCTCCGTACCGGCAAGCCGTCCGGCCTTCCCGCGACGCGCCCCGTCCCCGTATACCCCGTAAAGATCGAAGGGGACGACGTGCTCGTCTCCCTCTCCCAGGAGTCCTGAGGCACCCATGGCAACGCTTGAAATCCGAGACCTGCACGTCACCGTCGAGGCCGACAACGCCACGAAGGAGATCCTCAAGGGCGTCGATCTCACCGTGAAGCAGGGCGAGACGCACGCCATCATGGGCCCGAACGGCTCCGGCAAGTCGACCCTCGCCTACTCCATCGCGGGTCACCCCAAGTACACGATCACGCAGGGCACCGTCACCCTCGACGGTGAGGACGTCCTGGAGATGTCCGTCGACGAGCGCGCCCGCGCCGGCATGTTCCTCGCCATGCAGTACCCGGTCGAGGTCCCCGGCGTCTCCGTCTCCAACTTCCTGCGCTCCTCCGCCACCGCCATCCGCGGCGAGGCCCCCAAGCTGCGCACCTGGGTGAAGGAGGTCAAGGGCGCGATGGAGCAGCTCCAGATGGACCCGGCCTTCGCCGAGCGCAATGTGAACGAGGGCTTCTCCGGCGGTGAGAAGAAGCGCCACGAGATCCTCCAGATGGAGCTTCTCAAGCCGAAGATCGCGATCCTCGACGAGACCGACTCCGGCCTCGACGTCGACGCGCTTCGCCAGGTGTCGGACGGCGTCAACCGCGTCCGTGAGACCGGTGAGGTCGGCACCCTGCTGATCACGCACTACACGCGCATCCTGCGCTACATCAAGCCGGACTTCGTGCACGTCTTCTCGGCGGGCAAGATCGTCGAGTCCGGTGGTCCCGAGCTGGCCGACACCCTCGAGGCCGAGGGCTACGAGAAGTACACGAAGGGCGGCGTATCCGCGTGACAGTGGCCCACCAGGGGCTCACCGGCCTCCTCGACACCGAGGCGATCCGCAAGGACTTCCCGATCCTGGATCGCACGATCCACGACGGCAAGAAGCTCGTGTACCTGGACAACGCGGCGACCTCGCAGACGCCGCGCCAGGTGCTCGATGTGCTGGCCGAGTACTACGAGCAGCACAACGCCAACGTCCACCGCGGCGTGCACGTCCTCGCCGAGGAGGCCACGGCGCTCTACGAGGGCGCCCGCGACAAGGTGGCCGCGTTCATCAACGCGCCCAGCCGCGACGAGGTCATCTTCACGAAGAACGCCTCGGAGTCGCTGAACCTCGTCGCCAACATGCTGGGCTGGGCGGACGAGCCGTACAAGGTCGACCACGAGACCGAGATCGTCATCACGGAGATGGAGCACCACTCCAACATCGTGCCGTGGCAGCTGCTCTCGCAGCGCACGGGCGCGAAGCTGAAGTGGTTCGGCCTGACCGACGACGGCCGTCTCGACCTGTCCAACATCGACGAGGTCATCACGGAGAAGACGAAGATCGTCTCCTTCGTGCTCGTGTCGAACATCCTCGGCACCCACAACCCGGTCGAGGCCATCGTGCGCCGCGCCCAGGAGGTGGGCGCGCTCGTCCTCGTCGACGCCTCGCAGGCCGCGCCGCACATGCCGCTGGACGTGCAGGCGCTCCAGGCCGACTTCGTGGCCTTCACCGGCCACAAGATGTGCGGCCCGACCGGCATCGGCGTGCTGTGGGGACGCCAGGAGCTCCTGGAGGACCTGCCGCCGTTCCTCGGCGGTGGCGAGATGATCGAGACCGTCTCGATGCACTCCTCCACGTACGCTCCCGCGCCGCACAAGTTCGAGGCCGGCACGCCGCCGATCTCGCAGGCCATCGGCCTGGGCGCGGCGATCGACTACCTCAGCGCCATCGGCATGGAGAACGTCCTGCGGCACGAGCAGGCGCTCACCGAGTACGCCGTGAAGCGGCTCCAGGAAGTCCCGGACCTGCGCATCATCGGTCCGACGACGGCCGAGGAGCGCGGCGCCGCGATCTCCTTCACGCTCGGCGACATCCACCCGCACGACGTGGGCCAGGTCCTCGACGAGCAGGGCATCGCGGTCCGGGTCGGCCACCACTGCGCGCGGCCGGTCTGCCTGCGGTACGGAATTCCTGCGACCACGCGAGCGTCGTTCTATCTGTACTCCACGCCGGGCGAGATCGACGCTCTGGTCGACGGCCTGGAGCACGTACGGAACTTCTTCGGGTAGCGGGCAGGACGGTCGACTGATGAAGCTGGATTCCATGTACCAGGAAGTCATCCTGGACCACTACAAGCACCCGCACGGTCGGGGCTTGCGGGACGGCGACGCCGAGGTGCACCACGTCAACCCCACGTGCGGCGACGAGATCACGCTGCGTGTGAAGTACGACGGCGAGACCATCGAGGACGTGAGCTACGAGGGGCAGGGCTGTTCGATCAGCCAGGCGTCGGCCTCCGTACTGAACGACCTGCTGGTCGGCAAGGAGCTGGCGGACGCGCGCAGGGTCCAGGAGACGTTCCTGGAGCTCATGCAGTCCAAGGGCCAGATCGAGCCGGACGAGGCGATGGAGGACATCCTGGAGGACGCGGTCGCGTTCGCCGGGGTCTCCAAGTACCCGGCCCGAGTCAAGTGCGCTCTCCTTAGCTGGATGGCGTGGAAGGACGCGACGGCGCAAGCCTTCGCGGAGGAGGCGAAGACCGCATGAGTGACAGCACGGCAGTGGAGATGAAGCCGGCCTCCGAGGAGGAGGTCCGCGAGGCGCTGTACGACGTCGTCGACCCCGAGCTGGGCATCGACGTCGTCAACCTGGGCCTGATCTACGGCATCCACATCGACGACGCGAACATCGCGACGATCGACATGACGCTGACGTCCGCGGCCTGCCCGCTGACCGACGTCATCGAGGACCAGGCGAAGTCCGCCACCGACGGCATCGTCAACGAGCTGCGGATCAACTGGGTCTGGATGCCGCCGTGGGGCCCGGACAAGATCACGGACGACGGCCGCGAGCAGCTGCGCGCGCTGGGGTTCAACGTCTGATCCAGCGCCGCCCAGGGGCGCGAGGAACTGCGCGCTCAGCCGACGAAAAGCCGCGGACGCGATCGGCGAGAGCGCCGCGCATAACCGGTGATCTTCGGGAAACTCGCAGGCCATGGGCGTGAT
>NZ_JBEYWV010000064.1:0-13032 GCF_040644575.1 Streptomyces sp. NPDC046939 | reverse complement strand
ACGGTGGAGTCCCCACGGCCCGGACAACGCCCAACTCGCCTACGAGGCACGGCCACCGGGGCCGATGTAGCTCATTGTGTTAGCCGTTCTTAGCCAAGGGATCACACCGCAACCGGCGTCTCCGCAACGCCGCGGCCTTCTCTCTGCTACGCGGCCTGGCCTATGGCCTGGGCACCGGCATCGCCGGAGTGCTCGTGTACTGGCTCCAGCAATACCTGTAACGCTCGGCCGTTGTGCTCCTAGGTGTCGGGCTGCTGGATGGGGGTGGGTACGGCGGGCTCGGGTGCGGGCAAGGTGGTTTCGCCGGTGCTGCGGCCTCGGTGGGCGGCCTGGCGGCAGGAGGTGCTGCAGTACAGGCGGGCCCGCCCGGTACGGGCTTCCGCGTCTCCCCAAAGATCTCGGGCGCCCACCGAAAAAATTCGGCGGGCGCCCGCACTCGACTGTTATTCCTAGGGCCTATGTTTCGTCACGCAATTTCGCGGAGCTTCTGAATGCTTGCGTTGCAGGCCAATTCTGGACAATGCGCAATCAGGCGCGAGTGCGCTTCTCTCACGAATGTCACGAAGGACGCTTTCAGTGCTTCTGAATCGACGGTTGTGCGCCATTCACTATCGGACGAAGTGATCGCGATGACACGCTCCTCTTGTTGTAGGTGGATGACTCTGTCGCTTTCCGTGAAGCCGATTGCTGCGTCTTCGCCCGAAGAGAGGCGGTGCAATGCAAAGCGCAGGCTCAGCGCCAAGTCCACCAGTGGCACGTGGCTCTCGCCGGACATGACCGCGACTCCGTCGACCACGAGCCTCGGGCGTACTCCGAAGTACTTGTAGCGAAGGCTCATTTCGTCGATGGTGGCCGGCTCCGTACGATACACGCTGTCCCAGGTTTTTTGCCACCAGGGCGATTCGGGGCTCGGAGTCTCGAATGAGAACTGAATCACGGAATCCTCCGCTTCCTGTTTTCCATTTCAGATCGGGAATGCGGTCACGACTTTACCTTCGTTAACGACGACGCGGATGGTGGTCAGAGGGCCACCACCATTTTTCGGCCCTTGCCTACCGACCGGAAAACCAAAGTCCCAGTCATACAAGAAGCCGGGGCGCGGCTCCTGCGTTTTCGGATCGGGGGTGTTCTTCTTCGGTGTTCCCCGGTTGATGGCGTCCGCTATTCGCTGGCGGACGACCTTCTCCTTGCCGATGAGGATCCCGGCCTCGGGGTCCACCAGAGCGCCGCCCGGCCGGTGCCGATCGAGGATATGCTTCCAATCCCCATTCTCCAGCGCTTCCACTCCGCACAAGCCACTCGCATTGTGGACGAGTACTGGAGTCGTGCCCGCCAATACATAGTACGTGTGGATGTTCGCTACGGTGAGGTTGTAGGTCGTCCGCCGCTGTGCGTAAGAGCGGTTTTCCTGCACCCGGACCGTGGATTTGTCGTTGCTGAGGAGGTCCATCCCCGGCTTGAGCGCCCCAGCCTCGACCCATTGATGCTGCGACGGGCTCCAGAACGGGTGTTCTTCCGTCGCCGTGAGCGTCTGCGGTCCTGCTCGGGTGGCGATCGTCAGTTCGTTGAAATGCTTGTCGTCTTGGGTGACGATCTGGCGGACTACCTCGCGGACGGCGGTATATCCGGTTTCCGGGTTGGTGGCAAGCACCTTATCGCCCGGCTGAACATCCTCGATGTTCTCATTTGACCCGTCTCCCATGCGGACCTTGGTCCCGGCCGGGAAACATTTGGTGCAGGTGCGCTTGAGAAGTTTCAGACCGTCATATGCTTTTTCAAGGGACTTGAGTTTCGCGCCGATGAGTGCCTCTGCCACCAGTGGCCCGCAGTTGGCAAGGTCCTGGTTGTCCAGGCATGTCTGGAGGTTACCGATGCCGGTGAGTTCCGCAGTGATCTTCCAGAGCGGCCTCAGCGCCTCGAAGTATCCGGGGCCGTCGGAATAGATGCGGCAGTAGATGTCGTTCTGCTGGCACCAGCGGGCGAACTTCTGTGGGTCGCAAGGGAGATACGCGAACCCGCAGCGGTACATCTCACGGGCACGTGCTCCGTTGTCGTTGATCTCCTTTTCCTTGGCCGCGACGGCAGCCTTCCGCTCGGCCTCCAGCTCTTCCTTCGCTTTGGCGATTGCAGTGTTGAACGCCGCGTCGGCGTCCTTGAGGGCTGCTTCAGCGCTCTTGCCCGCCGCGACCGAAGACTGGCGGGCCTGTTCGGAGTAGTACCAGGCAGTGGACGCGGAGGCCTGGGCCTTCTCCGCAGAGAGGGTGGCGTCGGTGGCGGAACGGGCGGCGTCGGCTGCGGCGGCGTCGGCACTGTTGGCGGCCTTGCGTGCGGTCCTGGCGGACTCGGCTGCCTTGGCGGCGGATGTCTCGGCGTCCTTCGCGTACTGATCCGCCTGCTCCGCGTACTCTTTGGCCTCGTCCGCGGAGTCTTCGGCCTTCTTGGCCCAGTCGGCTGCTTCGGTGGCGGCCTTGCGTGCCGTTGCGGCGACCTTCTGGGCCTCGGCCGCGTTCTGCTGTGCCTTCGCCGCGATCTTCGCGGCTCCGAAGATCATCTGCTGGACCTGGGCGACGTGGGTGGCCGCGAGTTCGTCCTTGCGCTGTGCGGTGAACTGGCCCGACGCAATGAAGGCATGCAGGGCTTGTGGGGGCCCGGCAAGCGCGATGCGTGCCGCAGACTGCACTTCGGGGCCGCCCGAGGCGTGCAGCTGAGCCGCCTTGACCCGCTCGTCCTCGGTGCGCTTGGCGTTCTGCGTCTCGGTGATGAACTTGCTGTACTGCTTCGGGTCACCGCTGCTCAGAGCCGCTCGGCCGGCTTCTGCGAGGACCGGTCCTGCTTGGGAGATGATCTGCGCGATCTCCACCCGCATGGGCTCGGAGCCGACTTCGTATTGACCGTTGTCCACGAAGTCGGCGACGGCGGCGGCGTCGCCCTTGAGGGCGGCCTCGGCGGCGTCACGCACCTCCTTGACCGCGCTCTCCTCGGCCAGCCGCTCGATGTAGGAGCGGTTCTCCTGCTCCTGGGCGTTCTTCCAGCCGTTGCGCAGCCAGTCGATGACGACCTCGTCCGGGCCGGCCAGGGCCGCCTCCGCTGCGGCACGCCCCCAAGAGGTGCCGTTCTTCATCGTCGACACGGCCAGTTCGCGGCCCTGATTGGCGACCTGCTGCAAGTCCGCACCGGCCTGGGCGGCCTCGCCGACCAGCCGGTCGCGCTCGGCGTCCCGGTCCTTGACGCCCTGCTCAAGTTTCGCCTGAGCTGCGGTGCGTTCTTCGTCCTCGGCTTTGAGGTCCTTGACCCGCTCGATCCCCGCGTTGGTTCGTCCCAGAAGCTCCTCGGTCTCGATCTCGCGGGCGAGCTTGAAGACGGTCCGTGCCTTCGCGACCGCGTCGACAGCGGTGTTCGCGGCGCTGGTGGCCGCGTTGGCGTGCGCCGTTGACTTGGCGGCGGCTGTCGCGGCCTCTCCGGCGTGGTCGGCGGCGTCATCGGCGGCCTGGGCTGCGTTGCGTGCATGGACAGCCGCTGATTTCGCAGAGTCGCGTGCCTGCCCTGCGGCTGTCGCGGCCTTGCGCGCGAGAGCTTCGGCGGCAGCCGCCGCGCGGTTCGCTTCGGCGGCGTGCCGCTTCGTGGCCGCGGCGGCGGCCCTGGCCTGAACGGCAGCCGCACTCGACTGATCCGAGTATGCGCTTGCTTCCACCGCCGCGTTGGCGGCGGCGTTGGCGTTGGCACCGGCGCTGATCGCGGACTTGGCCGCGTCACCGGCCGCCGTGGCCGCGTTGGCCGCCTGGTTGGCCGCTTCCGACGCCTTGTCGGCACCCTCGGCCGCCGCGCGAGCCGTACCCGCCGCCTTGCGTGCCGCATCCGCCTTGCTCGCGTCCGTGGCAGCAGCCGCAGCGGCGTTCTGGGCCTCGGACGCTGCCTGCGAAGCACCAGCAGCTGCGGCAGCGGCCTGCGATGCCGCGTTGGCGGCGATACGAGCAGAACTGTTGGCCGCGCGCGCCGAATCGATCGCTTTCTGAGCTGCCTGTGCCGCCTGTGACGCCGCCTTGGCGGCCCGGTTCGCCGCGCGGCCGGCCGCGGCCGTATCGGTCTTGGCCGCCTCGGCCTCCCGCGCCGCCCGCTGTGCCGCTTCCTTCGCCAGTTGTGCGGCCTCGACCGCGTTGGCGGATTCGGCCTTGGCTGCGTCGGTCTCCTTCGCGGCCTGACGCCCGGCCTCCTTCGCCTGCTCGGCGAGCTGCGCCACAGTCGAGTTTTCCTGGTCCCGGGACCGCGCCACGTACTGGCCGACCTCAAGGAACTCCCGGATGTCCTCGGTCGTGCCCCTCAGGGCCAAACGGCCCGCCGCCAGCACGTTAGCCCCGCCCGCACTGATGATCTGAGCGACCTGGACACGATCGTCCTGCGCCTGCTGCGCGTACTGCCCCTCGCTGAGGAACTTGCGCACATCATCGGCCGTGCCCTGCAGTGCGGCACGACCGGCGGCCTGCACATTGGGGCCAGCTGTGGCAATGACCTGCGCCACCAAGACCCGTTGATCCTGCTCCAACGGGCCCTGCCAACCCGTGGCAAGGAACGTGTCCAGTTCCTCGGGGGAGCCTGCTAGTGCCCGTCGTGCAGCGGCAAGCAACTCGGTGCCCCCGACCGAGGCGAGCTGAGCGGCGCCCACCCGGTCGTCCTGGAACTCAAGGTCATCCGCAGCAGCCAGGAACTTCTGCACATCTGCGTCGGTTCCGATCAGGGCGGCCTCAGCAGCGGCCCTGACACCCGGGCCGCCCTCCTTCCAGTAGTCGACGACGTGACCCCGGTCGACCAGTGCGAACTCGGCCGAGTACTCCTGTGCCGCGCTCTCCTCGGTGGACGATGCCACTGCGGCCGGAACTGGACCGGCGGCTATCAGTCCCATCACCAAGGACATAGCCAGCAGGGGCGGTGTCACTACGCGTCTCAGACGCGAGGACGCCCTGGCCGTTCTCGGCCCATTCTTTCTCAGACTCACGGTCTTCCCATTCGGTGTACGGATCTCTCGGGTCTTCTGTGAGGCGAACTGGTTCGCCTTCTACGCGCCCAAGATCAGCGGACGTGAGCATATCCGCGTGGGCGTCGAGAGAAGCCGAGAGGAGCGGGTGACTCTGCCAGGGGTTGGAAGCCGAGCATCAATGCCTGAGCCTGAGATCTGTTCGTACTGTCGCGCTTCCCTCTGTAGATCAGACATGAAAAGTACACTTTGGGTATATTTTGTAAGGCATCCACAGGTCGGACATCTGATGGTTTGTCCCTCGATGGGGCCTGCTATCCCTGGTCGAACCCATGCACCCCGATGCAATCCCTGCTATTCTCGGCACGCTCACCGGGGGGCGACGATGACGCACGGCGGGTACTGGCGAATCCAAACGCGGAAGCCGTCGGGGTCAAGTATCGAAGTTACTTCACAGCGGTTGCGGTGCGCTTCCTGCTTGTCGATGGCTGACGCGCACAGTCCCCCACGGGATTAAGCAGTTTCGACTCCGCTGGAAGGAATACTTGTGATATCGCGTGCACGTAGGAATCTGGCCGCAGCCGCTGTGGCTGCCGCCACGACAGCCGCCGTGGCTTTCGGTGCCTCTGCCCTGGCGTCGGCCGACTCCCCGGCCGCACCCAGCGCAACCAGCGACGAAATGCCTCTTCTGGTCGAGGATTTCAACTACCCTGGCGCGGACCGAGTCCTGAAGACTGAGGGCATCAAGCTCAAGCGCGGCGATGGTCACATCACCCTCGCCGAATGCGGGCGTACGACTGGCCAGATCATCGCCATGACGGTTGCAGACGGGTCCGTCGGCAGAAAAGGCGAGTACTGCTTCGAAGTAAACGCCAAAAGCGGCTACCTTACCCTGGAATTGCCTCGCATCTTCGCCTTCGAAGCAGGTGGCCAAGCCATCAAGGCGAGCCTCACCGCAGAAGGCCAGACCGAGACCGTTGCCATCCCCAAGGACGGCTATAAGAGCGTCGGCGAAGGACTCCCTGGAGGATCACAGTCCGTCCTGGTCGAGATCCGTGTAACCGGCTGACCTCTCCTCTCCTGGCGCAATGCCAGCCTCGCTGGCACAAGAAGCCGCCAGGCCGCTCTTACCTTCTGGCCACTGACAGCCCAGAAATTATCCGGCACACGGCCCCGCGTTACCCCCACCGCAAGCAAGACGGTGAACGCGCCTGGCGACACCTTCGGTTCCATGGTGAGTGCGGTCCCCGCCGCCTGCGGAATTCGCGGAAACCACTGTGCCCGTGGACGACGAGACCAAGGGCCTTTTCGGCGAGACCGCAGACCCCTGGAGTGAAGCTTCACGCTCCTTGTGCTGTCGGCCACGAAGGAGCTCTGGGGCCCACGCCAGAGAACGTGGACATTCACGGAAGCGGCGTTACAGCCTCGCTCGGCCGGTGGGTCTAAACGGTGTGCTCTGGTGAATTTGCAGCTAACTCCATATCTATCTCCTCTCACATACTTGATCGGACCCCGTATCCCGTGCCCAGAACAACTTCCCGGACGGCGCTGCTGAGCAGCCTGCTCGTCACCGCCCTCGCCGCTGGCGTCGCCACGGCGCTGCCCGCCCAGGCCATTACCGGTGCCGCGGCCGCTGATCAGGCGGCTGCGTTCACGGCTCGCATCGACATCGGCAACAACGACCGCACCTGCTCCGGCGTCCTGGTCGACGCGCAGTGGCTGCTCACCTCCGCCACCTGCTTCTCGGCCGACGGAAAGCCCGCTGCCGGCGCGCCCGCCCAGATCACCAAGGCCACGATCGGCCGCAGGGACCTGACCACCACCGCCGGCCAGGTCCGCACGGTGACGCAGCTGGTGCCGCGCGCCGACCGTGATGTGACGCTGGCCCGTCTGGACAAGCCGGTCACCACCATCACCCCGGTCGACATTGCCGCGCAGGCCCCGGCCGCCGGCGCCACGGTGACCGCGGTCGGCTACGGGCGCACCAAGGGCGAGTGGTCGCCGCTGAAGCTGCACACCGGTGCTTTCACGGTCGGCGCCACCAGTAGCAGTGACCTGCCGCTGGTCGGGAAGGGTGGGGCCACGCTGTGCGCGGGTGACACCGGCGGACCGCAGTTGGCCGCCAAGGGCGAATTCTTCGAGCTGGTCGGCATCAACTCGCGGTCCTGGCAGGGCGGCTGCTTCGGCGCCGATCCGGCCGAAACCCGTACCGACGCGATCGGCGTCCGCGTGGATGACCTGGCGGGCTGGGTGGGCAAGAACCGGCTGGCGACGATGCACGCCGATGTCACCACCGTGGTGACCACCGCCGACTTTAACAATGACGGCCGCCCCGACGTGGCCGCGATCACCGCGGACGGCAACCTGCACGCCTTCTACACCACCGCTGGCGGCACCCTGGTCTACGGGCGGGAGCTGTGGAAGCACGACGGTAGCTGGGCCCGCAAGACCCGCATCTTCGGCGGTGACTTCAACGGCGACGGCAATGCTGACATCGCTGCCATGAACGTCGACGGCGTTCTCTCCCTCTACCCCGGCACCACTGCCGGTCCGCTGGCGAACGCGATTGCCATGTGGAAGGACGACTCCTGGGGCTCCTTCCCCAACATCGCCACCTACCGCGCCAAGGGCTGGACCCGCGACGGCCTGGTCACCGTCGCCCCCTCCGGACGCCTGTACGCCTACCCCACCGCCGCCTCCGGTGCGCTGGACGGCACCCGCACCGAGGTCTGGCACGACGACAGCTGGAACAAGAAGCTCATCACCTCCGATGACTTCACCAGCGACCAGCTCAACGACATCGCCGCCATCGGGCAGGACGGCGCGCTCGGCCTCTACACCGGCAACACTCAGGGCAAGTTCGACTACTTCGGCCAGATGTGGCCCGATCCGTCCTGGGCCAGCTTCCCCGTCATGATGGGCGGCGACTACAACGGCGACGGCAAGGCCGACATCGCCGCCATCAACTCCGCCGGCGGCCTCTACCTCTACCCCGGCGACGGCAAGGGCAAGTTGTCCGCCCGTACCAGCATGTGGCCCGCCATCGGCTAGTCCCACTTCCCCAGCGGTGCCTGCCGCCCACCAGCGGGCCGCACCCGGTCGCGGCCCGCTTTGCCGGAGTCACCGCGCGTGTTGAGCTGCGGGCCGTGATGGGCCCCGGACGTCTGCGCCCTGGGGGCCTCTCCCTCTGACATCTTTGATCGGATCCGGTATTCCCGTGCCCAGAACAACCTCCCGGACAGCGCTGCTGAGCAGCCTGCTTGCCACCACTCTCGCCGCCGGCGTCGCCACCGCACTTCCCGCCCAGGCGCTCGTAGGCTCCCAGGCCACGGCCCAGGCCGCCGCGTTCACCGCCCGCATCGACATCGGCAACAACGACCGCACCTGCTCCGGCGTCCTGGTCGACGCGCAGTGGCTGCTCACCTCCGCCACCTGCTTCTCGGCCGACGGAAAGCCCGCTGCCGGCGCGCCCGCCCAGATCACCAAGGCCACGATCGGCCGCAGCGACCTGACCACCACCGCCGGCCAGGTCCGCACGGTGACGCAGCTGGTGCCGCGCGCCGACCGCGATGTGACGCTGGCCCGCCTGGACAAGCCGGTCACCACCATCACCCCGGTCGACATTGCCGCCCAAGCCCCGGCCGCCGGCACCACGGTGACCGCGGCGGGATACGGGCGCACCACGAGTGAGTGGTCGCCGCTGAAGCTGCACTCCGGCGCCTTCACCGTCGGCGCCACCAGCAGCAGCGACCTGCCGCTGACGGGCACGGACAAAGCCTCGCTGTGCGCCGGTGACACAGGCGGCCCGCAGCTCGCGGCCAACGGCAGCACTCTGGAACTGGTCGGCATCAACTCCCGGTCCTGGCAGGGCGGCTGCTTCGGCGCCGATCCGGCCGAGACGCGTACCGACGCCGTCGGCGTGCGCGTGGACGATCTGAAGTCCTGGATCGACACCACGGTGGGCGCCACCGAGATCGCCGACTTCAACGGCGACGGCATCGAGGACATCGCGATCGCCGACGCCAAGGCGAACGTCGGCGGCGATACCGGGGCCGGCCTGGTGCGGATCGTGTACGGCGGCGGCAAGGGCACCGCCCAGATCGACCAGGACCTTGACTGGGTGTCCGGCGGCGCCGAGCCGGGCGACGGATTCGCCACCGCGATCGACACCGTCGACTACAACCAGGACGGCTACACCGACCTGGTCGTCTCCACCCCCGGCGAGGACGTCGACGGGGCCACCGACGCGGGCATGGTCGACATCCTCTTCGGCGCCCGCAGCGGCCTGGGCACCGGTGCGGTGAAGGCCAAGCACCTGGAGCAGGGCGCGGGCACCGGCGCCCTGCTGTCCTCGGCGTCCGAGGCCGGTGACCACATGGGCCAGTCCCTGGCCGCCGGCACCACCGCCGCGGGCCGCCCGTGGATCCTGATCGGCGTGCCCGGTGAGTCCGTCGGCACCGAGAAGGAGGGCGGCATGGCCTTCTACGTCTACGACGACACCAGCCGCACCCTCCACCAGGACCTGCCAGCCAACGTGCCCGGCGCGGTCGAGGCCGGGGACAGGTTCGGCGCCGCCGTCGCCGGGGATGAGAACTTCTTCGCCATCGGCGCGCCCGGCGAGGCGGTCGACACTGCCACCGACTCCGGCACCGTCGCCCTGTTCAGCCACACCCTGGACGCCGACGGCCGGCCCACCAGCATCGGCGGAATGGACCAGGACAACAGCGCCATCGTCGGCGCCGCCGAGAAGGACGACGAGTTCGGCGCCGCCCTGGCGATGACCTCCTACCGCGCCACCGCCACCGCCGCGGCCAACACCTCCATCCTCGCCATCGGTTCGCCCGGCGAGACCACCACCTCCGGCGGCAAGGACCGCGCCCAGGCGGGCCGCGTCGTCCTGGTGCGGATCAACGCCGACAAGACCTGGAGCTATCTGCGCGAACTGCGCCAGGGCGAGGCCGACGACACTGTCAGCGGCACCTCGGAGGCCGGTGACCGGATGGGCGAGAGCTTGACCGCGATCAACACCACCCCGCGCAAGGCCGCCACCGCATCCACCCTGCTCGTCGCTGTCGGCACCCCGGGCGAGGCCATCGGCACCGAGACCGAGGCCGGCGCCACCCACGTCTTCGGCATGATCGGCGCGGCCGGCGACAACGATGTATGGGTCCAGGCCGGTGACAGCGCCGGTGTTCCCGGAACTCCGAAGTCCGGTCAGCGGCTCGGTGAGAGCATCCACTTCACCGGCACCCGCCTGTATGCCGGCATGCCCTACGGGCCCGCCGCCTATGGGGCCCTGCACGCCCTGCCGATCGGCAACGTCATTCCTGGCAACGCCAAGGCCGCGGTGACCACCTACCAGCCCGGCACCGGCGGCCTGCCCGCCACCGGCACCACCTTCGGCACCGCCGCACGCTGAGCACACACGGCCGGTCGGCCCCGCACCCTGGTAGCCGACCGGCCCTACGGGCTCTGACGACACCGTCATGAACCGTGCACTCTACCCGACCCGAACACGAATTGCGCCGGCGCCGCTTCGCACGCCTGTTGTGGGAAGCAGTGCCGGCGTTGGTGCGGCCAGATACAGGACACGCATAGCTTCCGTGCAACCTGACCGGGTGTCTCGCGATGGTCAGCAAACCGCCTGGCCCGTGCGCCACACGGGGCCGGCGCCCGGCCTCGCCTCCGGCTCAGTGACAGCTGTGCCTCCCGCGAGTGTTTGTGCCCCATCGGCCGCAACGCCAGCAAGGCCAGACGGTCCATGCCTCTTCAAAGACCGCCATGACGCCCGCTCTGGGTCACGAGGCGTGTCTCGCGCTCGCCTCACCTACGCCGGGCCTCAGGCAGGCTGGATGAGGCCGGCCTTGCCGTAGATGCTCGCCTTGCGCTTTCCGTCGTCACCGTCCGAGGCGAAGCCCATGCCGAGCTCGAAGACGCCCGGCCGGGCGAGGTCCGGGATGTGCACGCCGAGGCCTTCGGGCTCGCGGAACTTCAGGGTGTAGGCGGCCGTGGTGTGCAGGGGGTTGACGTCCTTGTCGAAAGGAACGGGCGGTGCGGGGTCGAAGGCGCCGGTGGCGAGGTTCACCGCGGACAGGAACGTGTTGCCGACACCCGGCTCGGAGATCACCACTGCTCCACCGGGACCCGTACCGTCGATGTCCTGGGTGAAGCCGTAAGAGTTGCCGTGCAGCATGTAGAGGTAGCGACCCACGGCGGCGTAGCCCTGCAGATAGGGCTTGCCGTAGGTGGTGAGGGGCCAGCCGGGCAGAGCGGTCAGGGACGGTTCGCTGATCGTCGCCAGCGGCTCGCTGAAGATCCCGAGGCGGGCCAGGTCCAGGTCGTGGATCTGGTACTTGTAGCCGTTGTCCGTGTCCTTGTAGCGGATGACGAGACGGCCGTAGACCGGGTCGATGGTGGTGCTGTTGCGTGTGGAGCCGGGCACCGGGGTGTACTTGGCCAGGGTGGGTGAGGTGGTGTCGAGGACTTGGCCGTTGACGAACGGGAAACGTGCCAGACGGGTGCCGCGACTGGACACATTGCCCTTTTCGTCCGTGACTTCGACGCTGTCGGCTTCGATCCACAAGTAGGCGCTGCTGCCGACCGGTTCGACACCGATGTTGGCGCCGTGCCCGAACCCGCGCAGATACATGTGACCCAAGATGTTGCCGTCCATGTCCCACTTGGTGATCGTGAGATCACCGCGCCGGTTGCGGTCGGCGCTGGTCACCGGCGCGCTCTCACCGGTTAGTTGACGGCCTGCCTGCATCACCTGCGCCAGGTAGATGTGACGGTTGACGTTGTCGTAGCCGAGCGCCTGGATGATGGTGGCATCCTGGGTGGCCTTCTCGCGTATCCATCTCTCCGAGGGGCTGTTGAGGTCGATCCGGGCCGAGGGCACCAGCAGGGCGGAGCCGTGCGCGGGGTAGGTGGCAGCCGAGGCCGGGGCGGCGCCCAGCGATACGGTGGCGGCGGTCAGCGCGGTGGTACCGGTCCACGCGAGCAGGGAACGACGGCTGGGACGCGAAGGCGTTTCATTGGTCATAGCCGCTATCTAAGCTCACACCTCCTGCTTCACTTACGCGGCTGTCCCGGCCCGCGCGTTCACGCTGTGCCGGGCGGAGCGGTCTTTCCCCTGGTGCACGCGCCCGTCTGCCGCATCCCGGCAGGTGTGCGGTCTTGGCATGCTCAGCAGATCTCGAGGACCTTGGCGGCCGCATCGGAGAAGCGAACCGCATACGGAGGGGCGTTGCTCATCCGCGCCTGCCGCGGAGCCTCCGTCGCGTCGACGAAGTCGCTGTCGTTGTAGCCGAAGGCGACAAATGCGTCAGGGGCCGGCGCGGCGGCGACGCGGCCTTGCCACGCCTGTACGACCTCCTACAGAGCGGTCAGGGAGAAGGTGCGCCGCGATTTCTCGAGGGCGGCCGCGTACGCGCGCTCAAAGACTGGCGCCCAGGCGGTGGCGCGCTTGTCGGCCACCCAAGTGCACGCCCCTTGCCTGATCCGGCACATCGGAGTACGAACTGTCCATGCCTTCCAGTCGAATCCCTGATCGGATTCTTCGGCAGATATCCGTGGCGGCACGGGAGTGGGCCCGCGAGTGGAGTGATCCTTATCCACGTCATGGAAAAGTTGTCTCCACGACTCGGCCCGCTGTGATGCGTCAGATGTATGGCGGCGGCGTTACTGCACCCAACGAACCCGTATACCTGGTCACGTTTGAGGGGTGCTTCTTCCTGCAAAAGGAAGAGGGGGCGGAGCCCCGGACGGGCACCTGGGCGGCTTTGATGATCGATCCGATTCTGATGCGCGTGACCACTTACACGGTGCGGCCTCCGAATATGGTTCCGGAATTCCCTCTCACCGTCCTGGGTGACGTCCGCGAGTTGGACCTGGAGTGACGGGTGAGTTGATGCCGCGGTGGAAGCCTACGGTCTGGACACATAACGCACACCGATGCCTCAGGGGCAAGAGGAAGGCTTCGTGAATGTCGGCTCGGCGTTCCCAGCGGACGCGGAGTCGTCGGAAGCCGTGGAGCCAGGCGAAGGTCCGCTCTACCACCCAGC
>NZ_JBEYWV010000063.1:0-16018 GCF_040644575.1 Streptomyces sp. NPDC046939 | reverse complement strand
GCGTTGACTTTTGGCACGCTGTTGAGTTCTCAAGGAACGGACGCTTCCTTTGTACTCACCCTCTCGGGCTTTCCTCCGGGCGCTTCCCTTCGGTCCTGCTGTCTTGCGTTTCCGACTCTATCAGATCTTTCCGATCCGATTTCCTCGGGGTCTTGCTCGGTACTTCTTTCGCTTTCCGGAATTCCGCTATTCGCAGTTTCCCTTCCGGCGGTCGAAACTCTATCAGTGTTTTCCCGACCTTCTGACCAGGCATCCACGGACATGCGGAAGCTCAGCGAAGTTAAGGTTGACTCGATAGAGGCTGCCGGGCTGATGGACGCTCGGAGGCGTCTCTCTGCCCCAGGCAGGGGTACGACAGTACATGGGGGTCAGGGTGCGGCGCAAATCGTTTGCCGGGCGCCCCTACGTCAGCCAACCGGTACCTCTGGTGCGGAACCGGGACTTTTTATGACTTACGCTTCTGAACAGTACGCCCTGAACAGAACGTCGTCCAGCACAACAGTGACGGCGATCAAGAATCTCCGCCCCCTGGGAGGCTTGCCATGACCAGTGTGTCGTCCCCTCTTGAAGGACGCGCCATCGGGCTCTCCGCCGTTCCTGACCCGGTGTTCTCCGGCGCCATGGTCGGACCCGGCACCGCCATCGACCCCGTTCGTAAGCCTTCCGAGGCCGTCGCCCCCGTGGACGGCATCGTCGTCTCCTTGCACCCGCACGCTTTCGTCGTCGTGGACGACGAAGGGCACGGTGTGCTGACGCACCTGGGCATCGACACCGTCCAGCTCAACGGCGAGGGCTTCGAACTGCTCGTCAACAAGGGCGACACCGTGCAGCGCGGCCAGGCCGTGGTCCGCTGGAACCCCGCCGCGGTCGAGGAGGCGGGCAAGTCGCCGGTGTGCCCGGTCGTCGCGCTCGAGGCCAGCGCCGAGTCGCTGTCGGACGTCATCGAGGATGGTGACGTCGCGGCCGGGGACATTCTCTTCGGCTGGAAGTGACGGACGTCCGTTCGCGGACGCTCGGCAGCAGCACAACCAACGCGGCGGCTCGGGCCGCCGCACTATCGGAGACGGTGAGATGGAGACAACGCTTCGCGGCGTCGGTGTGAGCCACGGTGTGGCCATCGGCGAGGTCCGGCACATGGGGACCGCGGTGCTTGAGCCGCCGGCCAAGCAGATCCCGGCGGAGGAGGCCGAGCGCGAACAGGGGCGCGCCCGGCAGGCCGTCGAGGCTGTCGCGGCCGATCTGATCGCTCGCGGCAATCTGGCCGGTGGTGAGGCGCAGGCGGTTCTCGAGGCGCAGGCCATGATCGCTCAGGACCCGGAGCTGATCGCCGACGTCGACCGCCGCATCACGGTCGGCAGCTCCGCGGAGCGGGGCATCTACGACGCGTTCTCGCACTACCGCGAGCTGCTCGCGGGCGCCGGGGAGTACATGGCGGGGCGGGTCGCGGACCTCGACGATGTGCGGAATCGTATCGTCGCCCGTCTCCTGGGCGTTCCCATGCCCGGCGTGCCGGACAGCGCCAAGCCGTACGTGCTCATCGCCCGTGACCTGGCCCCCGCCGACACCGCTCTGCTCGACCCCGCGCTCGTGCTCGGCTTCGTGACCGAGGAGGGCGGGCCGACCAGCCACAGCGCGATCCTCGCCCGCGCTCTCGGCGTGCCCGCGGTCGTGGCGCTGCCGGGCGCCGGTGAACTGGCGGAGGGCACCGTCGTCGCCGTCGACGGCAGCACGGGTGAGATCTTCGTGGACCCGACCCCGGAGAAGCGGGCCGCCCTCGAGGCGTCCGCCGCCGAGCGCAAGGCGGCGCTGGCCGCTTCGACCGGTCCCGGCGCCACGTCGGACGGGCACAAGGTGCCGCTGCTCGCCAATATCGGCGGTCCGGCGGACGTCCCCGCCGCCGTCGAGGCCGGTGCCGAGGGCGTCGGTCTCTTCCGTACCGAGTTCCTCTTCCTCGACGACAGCAAGCAGGCGCCGTCCGAGGAGAAGCAGGTCGAGGCGTACCGCCAGGTCCTGGAGGCGTTCCCCGAGGGGCGCGTCGTCGTGCGGGTGCTCGACGCCGGTGCCGACAAGCCGCTGGACTTCCTGACCCCGGCCGACGAGCCCAACCCGGCTCTCGGCGTCCGTGGTCTGCGCTCCCTCCTCGACCACCCCGAGGTGCTGCGCACGCAGCTCAGCGCGCTGGCGAAGGCGTCCGAGGGGCTGCCGGTCTACCTTGAGGTCATGGCGCCGATGGTGGCCGACCGCGCCGACGCCAAGGCGTTCGCCGACGCCTGCCGCGCGGCCGGGCTGCGGGCCAAGTTCGGTGCGATGGTCGAGATCCCGTCCGCCGCGCTGCGGGCCCGCTCGGTGCTCCAGGAGGTCGAGTTCCTTTCGCTCGGCACCAATGACCTCGCCCAGTACACCTTCGCGGCCGACCGTCAGGTCGGTGCCGTGTCGCGGCTGCAGGACCCGTGGCAGCCCGCGCTGCTCGACCTGGTCGCGCTGTCCGCCGAGGCGGCGAAGGCCGAGGGCAAGAGCTGCGGCGTCTGCGGTGAGGCCGCGTCCGACCCGCTCCTCGCCTGTGTGCTGACCGGTCTGGGTGTCACCTCCCTCTCCATGGGTGCCGCCTCGCTCCCGTACGTGCGCGCGACGCTCGCCAAGCACACGCTGGCGCAGTGCGAGCGGGCGGCCGCTGCCGCGCGCGCCGCGGACTCCGCCGACGAGGCGCGTGCCGCCGCCCAGGCCGTGCTGTCCGGCGAGTAGCCGACGAACGGCAGGCCCGGTCCGGGCTGTTCCGAGGGCGCTTCACCTGCGGGTGGGGCGCCCTCGGCGCTTTCTGGGACCTGATCGTCTCCCCCCGTCGTTCAGTGGCAGTGGCGGCTTTCCGGGACGGGGTCGTCCACTGGGGGCGCGGTGCAGTACTCGACGCCCGGTTCGGGGGCGGTCAGCTCGCCGGAGGCCGCGTCGGTGCAGTACGCGTCGAAGACCTGGGCTGCGGTCAGTTGTCGCAGGCGTTTGCCCTTGAGGCGCCAGCCGTAGACGCGGTCGCTGTGGTGTGTGGTGGTGCGGACGACCAGCGCGCAGGGGCTGTCGGTGACGAGGGCGAGCGCCAGCACGGTCGTCAGCTCCATCGCCGAGGTCTCGTCCAGACGGACGGTGTCGGGTGTCCTGGCGTCGATGTGCAGGACCGCGAGCAGCATCTGTTGTCCGGTGGGGACGCTGCACACCCAGTGGTGGAGGCCTTCGCCGATGGTGTCGATGGCTCGCGCCACCAGGTACGAGGCGCGGGCGAAGGCGCTTCGGCCGATGTCCTCCCCGCAGGCCGGGCAGGATCCGGTGCGGGCGAGGACGGAGGAGGCGTACTCCCAGGTCGCCTGGCGCACGGCTTCCTCGACGAGGCGCGGGACGAGGTCGGCGAGGGGTTGTCCCTCGTACGGGAGCGAGGGCCCGGTGGACGCGAGTTCGGCGGTGAAGCGGGTGCGGCTGGCCGGGGTGTCCGGTTCGAGGCCCGCGTCCGCGCAGAAGTCGGCGTACTCGTCGGGGTCGAAGAGGGCGACGGTGGTGTGGCCGCCCGCGGCGGCCAGGGATTTGAGCAGGGACTCGACCTGGCGCAGGTAGGCCGTGTGGTCGTCGAAGGTGAAGCTGCGGTAGCGCCGCATCCGCGTGAAGTCGTGCTCGTCGGCCAGGAGGCCGATGGTGCCCGCGATCTCGCGGCGCAGGACGGTCCGCGTGCTGGTCGTCCGGCCGTGCTGTGTGTCCGTCATGATTCCCCCTGAGTACGCTCGTCGATCAATGCTCACTCAGAGTAATCGGCGGCACTGACAACAGCCCTGGGGCGGGCCTCGCCCGGCCGGACGCCGGGTGCCCGTCAGGTTCGCCGGCGGGCGATCTCCTCGTAGAAGCGCAACAGTTCGAGGTTGTCGATGGAGCCGGGGTTGACCGCCTTCTCCAGCGGGGTGCCCTGGAGCAGGCGCTTGACCGGGACCTCGATGCGTTTGCCGGTGAGGGTGTGCGGGACGCCGGGGGCCTCGATGATCTCGTCGGGGACGTGGCGCGGGGAGAGCTGTTCGCGGATGACCTGCTTGATGCGGGCGCGCAGGTCGTCGTCGAGGGTCGCGCCGGGGGCGAGATGGACGAAGAGGGGCATCCAGTAGCCGCCGTCGGGCTGTTCGAGGCCGATGACGAGGGACTCGCGGATCTCGGGGAGGCGTTCCACGGCCTCGTAGATGTCGGCGGAGCCCATGCGGACGCCCTGCCGGTTGAGGGTGGAGTCGGAGCGCCCGTGGATGACGACGGAGCCGCGGGAGGTGACGGTGATCCAGTCGCCGTGGCGCCAGGCTCCGGGGTAGGTGTCGAAGTAGCTGTCGTGGTAGCGGCTGCCGTCGGGGTCGTTCCAGAAGTGGATCGGCATGGACGGCATGGGGTTGGTGACGACGAGTTCGCCGACCTCGTCGATGAGGGGCTTGCCCTCGGGGTCCCAGGCTTGCAGGTCCGTGCCGAGGCTGGGCGCCTGGAGTTCGCCGATGTGGACGGGGAGGGTGGGCACGGCTCCGGCGAAGCAGGAGCAGACGTCGGTGCCGCCGCTGACGGAGGCGATCCACAGGTCGGCGCGGACCTCGTCGTGCAGCCAGCGGAAGCCGTCGGGCGGGAGCGGGGAGCCGGTGGTGGCGACGCACTTCACGCGCGCGAGGTCGTAGTCGCGGGAGGGGTGCACGCCGGCTTTGCGGCAGGCCATGACGTACGCGGCGGAGGTGCCGTACAGGGTCGCCCCGGTGCGTTCGGCGATGGACCACTGGGCACCCGTCTCGGGGTAGCCGGGACTGCCGTCGTACGTGACGATCGTGGTGCCGGTCAGGAGGCCGGAGACGAGGAAGTTCCACATCATCCAGCCGGTGGACGTGTACCAGAAGAACCGGTCGTCGGGGCCGAGGTCGCAGTGCAGGCCGAGCTGCTTGAGGTGCTCGACGAGGATGCCGCCCTGGGACTGGACGATGGCCTTGGGCAGGCCGGTGGTGCCGGAGGAGTAGAGCACCCAGAGCGGGTGGTCGAAGGGCACGTCCTCGTAGACGGGCGCCACGTCGGCGGAGGTGAGGGACGACCATTCGACGGCGCCTTGCGGAGCCTCGGTGCCCAGGAGTGGGATGTGCACCACTGCGCGCAAGGAGGGCAGTTCGGCGCGAAGTTCGGTCACCGTGTCGCGGCGGTCGTGCTCCTTGCCCCCGTAGCGGTAGCCGTCGACGGTGAACAGGACGACGGGCTCGACCTGCTGGAAGCGGTCGAGGACGCTGCGGGCGCCGAAGTCGGGCGCGCACGAGGTCCAGACGGCGCCGACCGCCGCGGTGGCCAGGAGGGCGACGACCGCTTCGGGGATGTTGGGCAAATAGCCGCTGACGCGGTCGCCGGGGCGAACTCCCAGGGCGCGCAGTTCGGCGGCGAGCGAGCCGACCTGCCGGCGCAGCTCCGCCCAGGTGACGGGGCGCAGTTCGTGCGTCTCGTCCGTGTGGAGGATGGCGGGGGTGTCCGCGCGGGCGGGGTCGTCGGCGGTGCGCAGGGCGTGCGCCGCGTAGTTCAGCGTGGCGCCGGGGAACCATTCGGCGCCCGGCATGGCGCGGCTGCCCAGCACGCGCGCGTAGGGCTGCGTGAAGCGCACGTCGAAGAAGTCGGTGACGGCTTTCCAGAAGGTGTCGAGTTCGGTGACCGACCAGCGGTGCAGCGCCTCGTAGCCGCCGTCGGCGGGTGCTCCGTACCGCTCGGCGGCCCACGCCTGGAACCGGGTGATCCGCGCGTCGGCGATCTGCTGCGGTCCGGGCTGCCAGAGCGGCGAGGGGTTCGCTGTGGTCATGGTGCGGCTCCTGGAAGGTACGCGGCGTGTGCGTCGGGTGCGCGCACGGGCTGGGGTGTGCGCGTGACGCGGCTGAGAGGACGATGCCATGTGATCGATTGCGGCACCAGGGTGTCCGCCACACAGTGCGCCGCGTGAGGATGTGCGGTGGCCACGGGTGAACGGGAGTTGAACGCGGCACGCGCGCGCGTCGGCGAGTGGCAGGGTGAGCGGCATGGACGGTGGTGGTCTGGTGCGCTCGGTGAAGGTGTTCTCCCTGCTGGGGACGGTTCAGGGGGTGCGGTCCTTGGGGGCGGCGTGGCGGCGGCGCCGGGCGGGCTCCGCGGGGTTCGCGGGGCGGGGGCCGGAGCGGGCGCGGGTGCCGGGGAGCGTGGTCGGGGCGGAGCCCGCGCCGGGCGGTGGCACGGTGTGCTTCGAACGGTCCCGGCTGGTGATCAGGGTGACGGTGAGCGGTGCCGTGTTCCTGGGGTGGGACGGGGCCGAGCCGACGCCGTCGTACGGCGTGGCGGGGCGGTGTCCCGAGGCGGATGCGCGGGCCGTCCTGGAGCCGGACAAGGACGGTGGCCTGCGGGTGGTGTCCGAGCGGGCGACCGTGGCGGTGTCGCGGCACGGTGCCGTCACGGTGTGCACGCCGGGCGGTGTGCTGTTGCGCCGTGCGCTGCCGCCCCGGTGGTGGGAGCCGGTGGGCGGCGGGGAGGCCCGGTGGGTGCAGCGGTCGGAGGTCGCGGCGGACGCCCGGTTCTTCGGGCTCGGAGGGCGTGCGACGGGGCCGCGGCTGCGGGACGGGACGTACGCCCTGTGGAACGACGACCAGGGTGGCGCGTTCGGCCCGGTCGACGGGCCGTCGCCGGTCACGATGCCGGTGCAACTGGTGGTCGCTGACGCGGGTACGCACCTGGTGTTCCACGACAGCACGTGGGGCGGCACGGTGAAGCTGCGGGAGGGGCGCGAGGGGGCCGGGTCAGGGCATGACCGGCCCGGCACGAGCGAGCTGCGGATGGGCGGGCCCTTGCGGTGCTGGGTGGTGGTGGGCACGCCCGCGCGGGTGCTCCACACCTGGACGCGGCTGACGGGGGCTCCAGCGGTGCCGCCGTCCTGGGCGCTCGGTCACCACTACGCGCGCGGGGATCTGGGCGGGGAGGAGGAGGTGCGCCGGGTCGTCGCCGATCACAGGGAGCGCGGTCTGCCCTTGGCGGCCGTGCATGTGGCGAGTGGTCGTCTTGGGGTGCGGCGAGGTTCTGAGCATTGGCTTGCGGAGGGCGGCGTGCGGCTGGTGGGCGGGGTCATCCCGCAGGTGGAGGCCGTGGGCGGCAATGCGGTGTTCGACGGTGGGCGGGCGATCGACGCCTTTGTGCGCGATGTGCGGGGGCGCCGTGTGCGGGGGCCTGCGGGTTCGAACGGGTCGGTGTACCCGGACTTCACGTCAGCCGGGGTTCGCAAGTGGTGGGGCGGGCTCTACGAGGAAGGGCTGGCGCAGGGCTTCTCGGGGTTCCGGCATGACCTGTGCGAGCCCGCGTCATTGCCTTGTTCCGCCCGGCACGCGCTGGAAGGCCGAGGCGGCGACCATCGCGAGGCGCACAACGTGTACGCCCTGTGCATGGCCCGGGCCGGTGATGAAGGGCTGCGCGAACTGCGCCCGCGGGAACGGCCGTTCCTGGTGTCCCGGGGTGGCTGGGTGGGCTTGCAGCGCTATGGAGGGGTGTGGTGCGGGGGCGGGCCGGCGGGTTGGCCCGGGTTGCGTGCCGCGCTGTCCCTTGTGATCGGGCTGGGTTTGTGCGGAGTGCCGTACGTGGGGTCGGACGCGGGCGGCTCCGACGGTGACCCGTCGCCGGAACTCCTTCTGCGCCGACTCCAACTGGGCGCCTACCTGCCGCTGTTCCGGACGTGTCCCGTGCCGGGGGCGGGGCGGAGGGAGCTGTGGGACTTCGGTGACGAGGTACTCGGCCACGCGCGCGTGGCGCTGCGTGAGCGAGAACGACTGTCGCCGTATTTCGTGTCGCTGGCGTACGTTGCCAGGCGGACGGGTGCACCGTATGTGCGGCCCCTGTGGTGGGGGGCTCCGGAGGACCGTGGGCTGCGGGACTGCGAGGACGCCTTCTTGCTGGGTGACTGTTTGCTGGTGGCTCCTGTGCTGGGGCACGGGGTGCGGCGAAGGAGCGTACGGCTGCCGGAGGGGCGGTGGTACGACACGGCGACAGGCACGGCGTTCGACGGCCCGGGCGAGGTGGCGGTCGACGCTCCCCTGGCACGCATCCCGGTGCTGGCCCGCGCGGGCGCGGTGGTGCCCGTACGGGGTGAGCGGGGCGGGACAGAACTGGAGGTGTGGGCGCCGGAGGCGGGGCGCACGGGTGGGGGCCTGGTGGTGCGGGACGCGGGGGACGGCGACGGGTGGGCGGAGCCGGTGGCCGAGCGGTACCGGGTGCGCCGGGTCGAGGGGCGGGTGGTTGTGGAGGGGGACGGCGACGGTGGGGCGCCGCCGTATGCCGTGCGGGTGCGGGGTTTGTAGGGCGGGGCTCGGCAGGCGTTCGTTGCTCGGGGCGGCACGGCTGGCCGCCCCGGGCGCATGCCGCCTGGCCCATGCGAGCCGCCCCGCCCCGCGCGAGCACTGCGCGGACACCTGCTGGCAGGCCGCCAGGCACCGGGCACGTGCCGCCGAGGGAGACCCCTGGTCGAGCCGGGCCGCCGTACCCCGCGCGAGCACCGCCCGGACACCTGCTGGCAGGCCGCCAGGCCCCGCGCGCGTGCCGCCGAGGGAGGCCCCTGGTCGGGCCGGGCCGCCGCACTCCGCGCGAGCACTACCCGCGCAGGCTCCCAGCCGCACCGGGCCGCCGCGCGGCCTGCGCGAGCGCTACACGCACGGGCTGCTGGCAGGCCGCCAGGCCCCGCACGTGCCGCCGGCAGAGATTCCTGGCCGCACCGGACCGTCGCGACCTGCGCGAGCACTGCCCGCACAGAATCCCGGCAGGCCCCCAAGCCCCGCACGCGTGCCGCAGGGAAATTCCTGGCCGCGCCGGACCCTCGCGCCCTGCGTGAGGGCGCCGCCCACGCAAGCCTCTTGGCAAGCCGCCAGGCCCGCCCGCATACACCGGCCGAAGAGTGCCTCCCGCGCCCCCTTACACAGGCGCCCCTCCCCCACCGCCCCGCACGGTCACAGCGGTCGCGCGTAGCGGCCCTCGAACCAGGCCCTTGCTGCCAGCGTGTGCAAGGGGAAGCCGAGTTCCGTCGGGTGGCGCAGGAGGTGCCAGCCTGTTGTCTCGGTTGTTGCGGTGCTGGTGGGCAGGTCGGCGGTTGGGCGTTCGGGCAGTAGGCCGAAGAGGAGGAGGTGGCCGTCGGGGGCGCTCATGGCGTCGACGAGGCGTACGTCGCGGGCGGCCGCGTCGATGCCGGTCTCTTCCTTCAGCTCACGGACGACGGCATGGCGCCAGTCCTCGCGGTCGTCGATGAAGCCGCCCGGCAGAGCGGCCTCCCCGCGCGCGGGGGCGATGGTGCGGGTGACCACGACCAGCGCCGTGCCGGTCGTGTCGTACACGGGCTGCAGGGCGACGGCGACGGGCAGCGGGTTCCGGTAGGCGACGGTTGCGCATGCCGGGCAGGTACGCGGCCAGCCGTGCACCTCGGCCCCGTAGGCGGCTCCACAGCTCGAACAGTGGGAATCCGGAACGGGGTTGACCAGGGATTGGGTATCTGGGGACACGGCGCGGACTGTATCCGATCACTCGGGCACGGTCTTCCCCGGAGGGGGTGGCTCCTGATAGACGCAAGGGCCATGAACACAACCGTCACCGCTCTTCGCAGGCTCGCCGCCATGGCGGGCGCCGCGCTGCTCGGCGTGGCAGCCGTACCGGCGACCGCGCACGCGACCCCCGAACCGAAGGCTCCGAAGGACTTCGTGGCGCTCAGCGACGTCGATCCCACGATCATCCAGGAGATGCGCTACTTCACGGAGCACGACTTCGTGGGCGAGCCGATCGACGGCTACAAGAAGCCGATGTGCATCCTCACGAGGCCCGCCGCGAAAGCGCTGCACAAGGCGCAGGCCGGGCTCCGCAAGCAGGGGTACTCGCTCAAGGTCTACGACTGCTATCGGCCGCAGCGGGCGGTCGACCACTTCGTGCGGTGGGCGAAGGACCTGGACGATCAGCGGATGAAGGCGGAGTTCTATCCGCGCGTCGACAAGACCCGGCTGTTCGCGGACGGGTACATCGCCGAGAAGTCGGGGCACAGCCGCGGCTCCACCGTCGATCTGACCGTGGTGAAGCTTCCGGCCCGGCCCACGCGCGCGTACGTGCCGGGAGAGCCGCTCACGCCCTGTTACGGGCCGAAGAAGGAGCGGTTCCCCGACAACTCCGTGGACATGGGCACCGGGTTCGACTGCTTCGACACGCTCGCGCACACGGACGATCCGCGCATCAAGGGCGTGCAGCGGGCCAACCGGGACCTGCTGCGGAACGCCCTCTCGGGCCAGGGGTTCGTGAACCTTCCTGAGGAGTGGTGGCACTACACCTACAAGCCCGAGCTGTACCCCGACACCTACTTCGACTTCCCGGTCGCCCGGCGGTCGCTGACAGGGCGGTGAACCGGAGGGCGCGGCCGGAACCACCCCCGTTGGGTCCCGGTCGCGCCCTCACGGGTAGACGGACGCACAGGAGGCGCACATGGTTCTGCGCGACCTCTGACGTCGTTCGAGCGGTCATGGCAGACTTCTGACGATCCGTCAGGTCTATCGTCGTCGTCGGGAGGGGCCGTGGCGCGTACGCGTACGCCTGTCGTCGCCAGGTGGTTCACGGGGGAAGGGCGCGACTTCCGTCTGCTGGGCACGCGGTGCTCGGCGTGCGCGTCGGTGTTCTTCCCGCGCGAGGACACGGCGTGCCGCAACCCCGGGTGCGCGGGTGGCGAGTTGGTCGAGGTGCCGTTGTCGCGGCGGGGGCGGGTGTGGTCGTACACCGACGCGCGGTACCGCCCACCGGAACCGTACGTCTCGGACCGGGAACTTCCGTGGACGCCCTACACGTTGATCGCTGTGGAGCTTGCGGCAGAGCGACTCGTGGTGCTCGGGCAGGGGGCTCCAGGGGTATCCGTGACCGATCTGGCGGTCGGCATGGAGGTGGAGCTCGTACCGGGTGTGCTCAGCGAGGAGGGGGACGAGGAGACGGGGACGGCGTTCACGACGTGGCACTGGCGGCCGGCGGGAGCGGCGGAACGGCGAGAGGCCGCGAAGGGGCGAGAGGTTGCGGAGGGGCGAGGCGTTGTCCGGGGACGGGGGGTCCTGCGGTGACCGGGGACGTGGCGGTGCTGGGTGCGGGGATGCACCCCTGGGGCAAATGGGGGCGCGGTTTCGTCGAGTACGGGGTCAAGGCGGCGCGGGCCGCTCTCGCCGACGCGGGGGTGGAGTGGCGGGACGTGGGCGCGGTGGTCGGCGCGGACACCGTGCGCGGCGGGTATCCGGGGTATGTGGCGGGGGCGACGTTCGTGAAGGCGCTCGGCTGGCAGGGCGCCCGGGTCACCAGCGTGTACGCGGCGTGCGCCTCGGGGGCGCAGGCGGTCGACGCGGCGCGGGCGCGGATCCTCGCAGGGCTCGCCGACGTCGTCCTCGTGGTGGGGGCGGACGCCGCGCCCAAGGGCTTCTTCCGTCCGGCGGGCGGGGAGCGGCCCGATGATCCGGACTGGTTGCGGTTCCGGGTCCTGGGGGCGACGAACCCGGCGTATTTCGGGCTGCACGCGCGGCGCCGCATGGCCGTGCACGGGGACACCCTGGAGGACTTCGCGCAGGTCAAGGTGAAGAACGCGGCGTGCGGGGCGCTCAATCCGAACGCCCGGTACCGCACGGCCGTGACGGCCGAGGAGGTCGCCGGGTCCGCTGTCGTGGCCGATCCACTGCGCCTGCTCGACATATGCGCGACCTCGGACGGGGGCGCGGCGCTGGTGCTGTCGAGCATGGAGTTCGCGCACCGGCACGGGGTCACGGCCCCTGTCCGGGTCCGTGCGGTCTCCACGGTGACGCCGACGTACCCGGTCACGGTGCTCGATCTCCCGGACATCGCGACGGACTCGGCCGCGGGGGCCGAGCCGGAGGGGCCGGGCTTCCGGGCCTCGATCGCGCGCGCCGCCTACGAGGAGGCGGGGCTCGGGCCGCGGGACCTGTCGCTCGCCGAGGTCTACGACCTGTCCACGGCGCTCGAACTGCAGTGGTACGAGGATCTCGGGCTGTGCGGTGAGGGCGAGGGGGCCAAGCTGCTCCGCGAGGGCGCGACGACGCCCGGCGGTCGCATACCGGTGAACGTCAGCGGCGGTCTGGCCTCCTTCGGGGAGGCGGTTCCGGCGCAGGCGATCGCGCAGGTTTGTGAGTTGACGTGGCAGTTGCGGGGGGAGGCGGGGGCGCGGCAGGTGGTGGGGGCGCGGGCCGGGATCACCGCGAACCAGGGGTTGTTCGGGCACGGCTCCGCGGTCGTCGTCGTGCGCTGAGCGAGCCGGGCGCGCCGCCCGCGCGGTGTGCCGGGTGCGCCCAAGTACCGTACATATGAGGCCACTTGAGCCACGCGGCTCCTCCGGTCAACCGTTGCCGTCCGCGACCTTGACGCTCCAGTACGGCCGGTGAACACTTCCGGTGTCAGTCGGCATCGCCGCATGTCGGCCCATCGTTCCTGGGCCACTCCCCCACGATCGGCGGCAGTGCGGGCACGCTCGTCACGGACGCCGGGCGGGGCGCGGGACGCTCCGCCGCCGGCCGAAGTCGCCGGAACCAGCCATGGGATACGCACCCTGCACGGAGGACCGGGGCGATGCCCCGGGCGAGGGCCTAGGAGCCGCCATGAGCAATGGAGACATCTTCGTAGGCGAGGTCATCGGCACCGCCATCCTGATCCTGTTCGGCGCGGGCGTGTGCGCCGCCGTCACCCTCAAGTACTCCAAGGCGAAGGCGTCCGGGTGGGTCGTCATCGCGTTCGGCTGGGGCTTCGGTGTCCTCGCGGGGGCGTACACGGCCGCGCCGCTCTCGGGCGGGCAGCTCAACCCCGCCGTCACGCTCGGCATCGCCGTGGACACCGGCAAGTGGGACAAGGTCTGGGTCTATCTGTGCGGCCAGATGGTCGGGGCGATGCTGGGTGCCGTCCTCGCGTACCTGGTGTACCTGGCGCAGTTCAACGCCAATGTGAGCACCGGCGCGAAGACGGAAGGGGCCGATGCGGAGGTGTCGGCGGAGGAGGGCGGTCCGGTGCCCACCCTCGGGATCTTCTCCACGATCCCCGAGATCAGGAACCCGGTCGCGAACCTCATCACGGAGATCATCGCGACGATCGGCCTGGTCCTGCCCATCCTCGCGTTCGGTCTGACCAAGGGGCTGGGCGAGTCCGGCATGACGGTGCTGCTCGTGTCGCTGGTCGTCGTCGGCATCGGCCTGTCGCTCGGCGGGCCCACGGGCTACGCGATCAATCCGGCCCGTGACCTGGGGCCGCGCATCGTCCACCAGTTCCTGCCCATTCCCAACAAGGGCACGTCCGACTGGGGTTACGCCTTCGTCCCGGTGGTCGGACCGCTCGTCGGCGGGGTGCTGGCGGGGCTCATCTACAACGCAGCGTTCTGAGCACGTCACCACTCGTCCGCACGCCGTCTTCTCACGAAGGGGTAGCCATGCCCGAAAACTCCGTGAAGTACGTCGCCGCCATCGACCAGGGCACCACGTCCAGCCGTTGCATCATCTTCGACCAGGACGGCGGGATCGTCGCCGTCGACCAGCGCGAGCACCGGCAGATCTTCCCCAAGCCGGGCTGGGTGGAGCACGACGCCACCGAGATCTGGTCCAAGGTGCAGGCGGTGGTGGCGGGCGCGATCGCCAAGGCGGGGCTGCGCCCCGACCAGCTCAGCGCGCTCGGCATCACCAATCAGCGCGAGACGACGGTCCTGTGGGACCGGGCGACCGGCAAGCCCGTGCACAACGCGATCGTGTGGCAGGACACGCGGACCTCGGCGCTCTGCAAGGAGCTGGGCGGCACGGACGGCCAGGACCGCTTCCGCGAGCAGACGGGGCTGCCGCTGGCCAGCTACTTCTCCGGACCGAAGGCGGCCTGGCTACTCGACAACGTGCCGGGGCTGCGGGCGCGCGCGGAGCGCGGCGAGATCGCGTTCGGCACGATGGACTCGTGGCTGATCTGGAACCTGACGGGCGGCACCGACGGCGGCGTCCACGTCACGGACGTCACCAATGCCGGGCGCACGATGCTGATGAACCTGGAGACGCTGCAGTGGGACCCGACGATCCTGTCGGCGATGAACGTGCCGCAGGCGCTGCTTCCCGAGATCCGGTCCTCGGCGGAGGTGTACGGCACGGCGGTGGGCCAGCTCTCCGGGGTGCCGGTCGCGTCCGCCCTCGGTGACCAGCAGGCGGCCGTGTTCGGGCAGGCCTGCTACGACACGGGGACGGCCAAGAACACGTACGGGACGGGCAGCTTCCTGCTGCTCAACACGGGGAACCGGCCGGTGCCCTCGAAGAACGGGCTGCTCACCACGATGGGGTACAAGATCGGCTCCGAGGCGCCGGTGTACTGCCTGGAGGGGGCCATCGCGATCACCGGCGCCCTGGTGCAGTGGTTCCGTGACCAGCTCGGCATCATCAGGACCGCCGACGAGATCGAGACGCTGGCGGCGAGCGTCGAGGACAACGGCGGGGCGTACATCGTGCCGGCGTTCTCCGGGCTGTTCGCGCCGTACTGGCGCTCCGACGCGCGCGGTGTCGTGACGGGCCTGACCCGGTACGTCACCAAGGGGCACCTGGCCCGTGCCGTTCTGGAGGCGACGAGCTGGCAGACCCGGGAGGTCGTCGACGCCATGTACCAGGACTCGGGGGTGCGGATCACGACCCTGAAGGTCGACGGCGGCATGACGAAGAACAACCTCCTCATGCAGCACCAGGCGGACGTGCTCGGGGTGCCCGTCATCCGGCCCAGGGTGTCCGAGACGACGTGCCTGGGCGCCGCGTACGCCGCCGGGCTCGCGACCGGTGTGTGGAACGACCTGGACGAGCTGAAGGCGCACTGGCAGCGGGATGCCGAGTGGACCCCGTCGATGGACGAGCGGGCGCGGGAGCGCGAGTACCACAACTGGCGCAAGGCGGTGGAGAAGAGCTTCGGCTGGCACGAGGAGGAAGGCGCCGGACCGGCCTAGACGCGGGCACGGCTGCGGAAGCACGCGCGCGTGGTGACGAAGAACGGGCTACGCGCGCGTGCCGCACCGTACAGTTCAGGTCCGGGCGGGCTGCCGGCGGCGGGCGGCCGCGTGCTCGACGACACGGATCAGGACGTCCTTCACGGAGTCCTTCTCGCGCGCGTCGCACAGGACGACGGGGACGCTGTCCTCCAGGTCGAGCGCCTGCCGCACCGAGTCGGCGGGGTAACGGGCGGCCCCGTCGAAGCAGTTGACGCCGACCACGAAGGGGATGGCGCGCCGCTCGAAGTAGTCGACGGCGGCGAAGCAGTCCTCCAGGCGGCGGGTGTCCGCGAGGACGACCGCGCCGAGCGCCCCGGTGGCCAGCTCGTCCCACAGGAACCAGAAGCGGTCCTGGCCGGGCGTGCCGAACAGGTACAGGACGAGGTTCTCGCGGAGCGTGATGCGGCCGAAGTCCATGGCCACCGTGGTGGTGTGCTTGCCCTCCACGCCTTGGGTGTCGTCGACGGGCCGTCCTGCCTCGCTCAGCAGCTCCTCCGTGCGCAAGGGCCTGATCTCGCTGACCGCGCCGACCAGCGTGGTCTTGCCCACGCCGAAGCCGCCGGCCACCAGGATCTTGAGCGTGACGGGCTCGACGGGGCCCCTGCCGCGCTCGGATCGCCCGAAGATCATGGGTTGTCTCTCCTGCCTCACTACTGATGTCGCTGGGTGCGGCGCGCGTCGCCCCAGAGGGTGTTCACAGGGCTCTGAGGCCGTCGATGACGTCCCGCAGGATGCTTTCGTCGGGCAGTTCCGCGGGCGGCACGGGACGGCTGACGTGGACCAGTTCGTCGTCGACGAGGTCGCCGATGAGGACGCGGACCACGCCGACGGGCAGGTCGAGCTCCGCGGCGAGTTCGGCGACCGACTGCGGGGCGTCCTGGCAGAGCCCGACGATGTCGACGTGCTCCGGTGACAGGGTCTGGTCGGCGACCAGGTCGTGGGGGGGGGGGGGCCGGCCCAGGCGGGCGGGCGGGTACTGGGGGGGGGCGTGGCCGGGCG
>NZ_JBEYWV010000062.1:0-16131 GCF_040644575.1 Streptomyces sp. NPDC046939 | reverse complement strand
CTGCCGATCCCCCTGAGATGCGCACTGCGTGCGCCATCTCAGCGCCCCCGGGGCTGCGGCGAAGCCGCATGCTCCAGGGGCGCGGGGAACTGCGCGAGCAACCACGACGCACCCCGTACCCGACGACGCAGGCATACCCCTACGGCGCCCGGTCCTGGGGCACCGGCAGCGCGGGGCCCTGGACCGGTGGCGTCGAGATCGTGCGGGCCGCCGCGCAGGAGGCCAGCAGGGCCCCCATGGGGACCGCCATGGCACCGCTGCCCGCGACATCCCGCTCCGGGCACGGCCCCGTACGCCCTACGACACGTTCCGAAGCCGGCATGGCGCCTCCCGAGCAGGCGTGGTTAGGTAGACCTAACTAAGTCCGGTCTCCATGTGAACACGCCGGACACGCGCCGCGCAACATTTTGCCGACGCGTTGTCGGGATACGGCCCCGGGGGCGCCCTCAGTCGGCCAGCGAGGCCAGATCCGCCTCGGCCCAGCGCCCGCCGATGCCACGCAGCGTCACGACGCGGACCTCGTCCGTCGTGTCGCCGGTCGCGCGGTCGATGAGGACGTGCAGGCGGTCGTCGGAGAGCTCCTCGACCTTGCCGTCGCCCCACTCCACGACGACGACGGACTCGGGCAGGTCCACGTCGAGGTCGAGGTCCTCCATCTCGTCCAGGCCGCCGCCGAGCCGGTAGGCGTCGACGTGCACGAGGGCGGGCCCGTCGGCGAGCGGCGGGTGGACGCGGGCGATGACGAACGTCGGCGAGGTGACCGCGCCGCGTACGCCGAGCCCCGCGCCGAGCCCGCGGGTCAGGGTCGTCTTGCCCGCGCCGAGCTCGCCGGTGAGCATCACGAGGTCGCCGGGGCGCAGGTGTTTGGCGAGGGCGAGCCCCAGCTCCCGCATCGCGTCGGGGGAGCCGACCGTGACGGTGACGGTCGTGACGGGGGTGGCGGTGTCAGCCGCCGGGCTGTGCGGTGCTGCCGGTGTCTCCATGGCTCCCCACGGTAGCGGCTGCGACGGGCACTCCCGCGCGCGCGAGGAGGTGCGCGAGGCGGCTGGTGACGATGTCGGGGTGCTCCAGCATCACCAGGTGCCCGGCGTCCGGGATCAGGGCGAGTTCCGCGTCGGGGAGCAGCGCGGCGATCGCCTCGCTGTGCTCGCTCGGCGTCACGAGGTCCTGCTGCCCGGCGAGGACGAGGACGGGCAGGCCGGCGAAGTGGGCGAGCGCGGCCGTCTTGTCGTGCTCCTGGAACGCCGGGTAGAACTCGGCGACGACGTCGATGGGCGTGCCCTCGATCATCCGCTCGGCGAACCGGGCGATCGCCGGGTCGACGTCCCGCGTCGCGAACGAATACCGCTTGATGATCCCGGCGAAGAGGTCCGCGGTCGCCCGCCGCCCGCGCTCGACCAGCTCGGCGCGTTGCCCGAGCGCCTTCAGGACGCCCGGCAGGACCTTGCGGACGGCGTTCATCCCGGCGACCGGGAGCCCGTAATTGACCTCGCCGAGCTTGCCCGACGACGTACCGACGAGGGCGACGCCCACGACGCGCTCGCGGACCAGCCCGGGGTGGCGGTCGGCGAGGGCCATCACGGTCATGCCGCCCATGGAGTGGCCGACCAGGACGACCGGGCCCTCGGGCGCGGCGGCGTCGATGACCGCCTTGAGGTCGTCGCCGAGCCGGTCGATGGAGACGGGGGCGCCCTGGTCGAGCTGCTCGGCGCCGCGCCCGGAGCGGCCGTGGCTGCGCTGGTCCCAGTACACGCAGCGCACGACGCCGCGCAGGGCCGCGCGCTGGAAGTGCCAGGAGTCCTGGTTCAGGCAGTAGCCGTGGCTGAAGACGACGGTGACGGGGGCGGTGGCCCTGCGGCCGAAGATCCGGCGCCTGCGCGGCCCGTCGCCGCCCGGTTCGGCCTCGTCGACCTCGTAGTACAGCTCGGTGCCGTCGGCGGCCCGGGCGCGGCCGGGGGTGCCGCGCACCGCCCCGTAGGGCCCGGCGGCGTCGAGGGCGAGGCGGGCCTTGCGGCGCATCCCGCGCCCCACGGTCAGCCGCTCCACGGCGACCCCGGCGGCGGCGCCCGCGGCCACCACGCCGATCGCGGCCCCGGCGAGTCCGGCCCGCCGCCAGCTCCCCGGCGCCCCGGCCGCGGCCTCGGCGACGGCCTCGCCGGCCTGTGCGCTGCTCTCGCTCACGTACCGCTCCTCCTGGGGACTGCCGGTCCGGATCTCAGGTCGCGCTCTTCTTCCCCGTGTCCACATAGACGCGAGGTACCCGCGAACCGATCCGCGTCACGATCTCGTACGCGATGGTGCCCGCCGCGACGGCCCAGTCCTCGGCGGTCGGCTCGCCCGCGTCGCCGGGGCCGAACAGGACCGCCTCGTCGCCCGCGGCGGGCTCGTCGCCGCCGAGGTCGACGACGAACTGGTCCATCGCGATCCGCCCCGCGACCGTGCGCCGCTTGCCGCCGATCAGGACGGGCCCGGTGCCGGAGGCGTGGCGCGGAACGCCGTCCGCGTACCCGAGCGGCACCAGGCCGAGGGTCGTGGCGCCGGGGGTGACGTAGTGATGCCCGTAACTGACGCCGAGTCCACCCGGCGCCTGCTTCACGAGCGCCAGGTTCGCCTTCAGCGTCATGACGGGGCGCAGGCCGAAGTCGGCGGGCGTGCCCAGCTCCGGGCTGGGCGAGATGCCGTACATGGCGATGCCGGGGCGGACGAGGTCGAAGTGGGTCTCGGGGAGGGTGAGCGTGCCCGGCGAGTTCGCGATGTGCCGCACCTCGGGGGTGACGCCCCGCTCCTTCGCGTAGGCGACCATCTCGCGGAAGCGGTCGAGTTGGGCGGCGATGGAGGGGTGGCCCGGCTCGTCGGCGCAGGCGAAGTGCGACCACAGTCCGGTGACGGTGACGTGCCCCGCCGCCTGGGCGGACAGGGCCTCGCGCACGAGTTCGGGCCAGTCGGCGGGCAGACAACCGTTGCGCCCGAGACCGGTGTCGGCCTTGAGCTGGATACGGGCCGTGCGGCCGACGGCGCGGGCCGCGTCGGTGACCTCGCGCAGCGCCCACATCCCGCTCACCGACATGTCCAGATCGGCCTCGACGCCCTCGCGCCAGGGGTCGCCGGGCACCCACAGCCAGCACATGACGCGCCCCGTCAGCCCGGCCGCGCGCAGCTCCAGGGCCTCGTCAGGGGTGGCGGCCCCGATCCACTCGGCGCCCGCCTCCTTGGCGGCGCGGGCCACCGGGATCATGCCGTGCCCGTACGCGTCCGCCTTCACGACGGCCATGAACGCGGCCCCCGGCGCATGGGCGCGCAGGGACCGCACATTGGCCTTCAGGGCGCCGAGATCGATCTCGGCGCGGGCGCGGAGCGGGGCAGTCACGTTGTCGTTCATCGTGCGCCCAGTCTCTCAGAGGGGACCGGGACGAATTCCGTTGACCGGTCCGGCCACACGGGGCCAACCTAGGGCCCGTAAGCGCAAACCTAGGGCCATTAGGAATCCGAGGAGTGGTGCGGCCGTGATGGCAAGGGCAGGTCTGACCAGGGAACGGGTGGTGGCCGCAGCCGCCGACCTCGCGGACACCGTCGGCTTCGAGCACATCACCGTCGCCGCGCTCGCACGCCGCTTCGGAGTCAAGGACGCGAGCCTGTACGCGCACGTCAAGAACCTCTCCGACCTGCGCGTCCAGGTCGCGATCCTCTCCGGCCTCGACCTCGCCGACCGGATCGCGGACGCCCTCGCGGGCCGGGCGCGCCGCGACGCGCTCACCGCCTTCGCCGACGCCTACCGCGACTTCGCCCTCACCCACCCCGGCCGGTACGCCGCGGCCCAGCAGCAGGAACTCGACCCGGACGTCATCGAGGCCCACCCCGGCCTGCGCCGCAACCTCACCTGCACCTACGCCCTGCTCCAGGGCTACGACCTGACGGAACCACACCTGACCGACGCGGGCCGCCTCCTGCGCAGCACCTTCCACGGCTTCGTCACCCTCGAACTTACCGGCAGCTTCCGGCACCAACGGGAGGCGTCGGCGAGCTGGACGAGCACGGTGGAGGCCCTGCACGTGGCGCTCAGCAACTGGCCCAACCCTGGTGAGAAGGTGGCGAGTTGATCACCACAGCCCGGCTCCGGGTTCCCGGCGCCACACTCCATCACGAGATCCGGGGCGAGGGCCCGCCGCTGCTGCTCCTGCCCGGCGCGGGCGGCGACGCGGCGGTCCTCGACCCGCTCGCCGACGCCCTCGCCACCACGTTCACCGTGCTCACGCACGACCCGCGCGGCTACTCCCGCTCCCGCCTCGACGGCCCGCACGGCGAGCAGCGCGTCGACGTCCACGCGGACGACGCCCTCCGCCTCCTCGACGCGGTCGCGCCCGGCACACCCGCCTACGTCGCCGGTGCCTCCAGCGGCGCGATCGTCACCCTCGACCTCCTCGCCCGCCACCCGGACCGGCTGCGTCACGCCGTCGCGCACGAACCGCCGTCGTGGAGCGTGCTGCCGGACGCGGCCGAGCAGCTCGCGTTCTTCCAGGAGGTGTACGAGACGTACGTCGCCCAGGGGATCGAGGCCGCGGGCGCGCGCTTCCTGCGCGGCGTGGGCCCCGTCATGCTGCCACCGCCCCCGCCAGAGGGCCCGCCGGGCGAACGCACCGCCGCCATGCTGGAACGGCTCCGGGCGAACGCGCCGCTCGCCCTCCAGTACGAGCACAGGAGCTTCGCGGCGTACGTCCCCGACCTCACCGCACTAGGGACGGTCGCCGACCGCCTGACACTGGCGGCGGGCACCGCCACGCGCGGCCACCTGCCGTACCGTCCGGCGGCGCTGATGGCCGAGCGTCTGGGTCTGCCCCTCGTCCCGTTCCCCGGCGCGCACAACGGCTGGTCCACGCACCCCGCCGAGACCGCCGACCTGCTTCGGTTCCGCTTCCTGGGGGAGACTCGGTGACATGCGCACTGCTTACGACGTGGAGACCGTCCGGGCCGCCGAACGCGCGCTGATGGCGCGCCTGCCCGACGGGGCACTGATGCAGCGGGCGGCGGCGGGCCTCGCCGCGGCCTGCGCCGACCTGCTCGGCAAGGTGTACGGGAAACGGGTCACCCTGCTCGTCGGCTCCGGGGACAACGGCGGCGACGCCCTGTACGCGGGCGCCCGCCTCGCGCGGCGCGGCGCGGGCGTCACGGCGCTGCTCCTCTCCCCCGAGCGGGCCCACGCGGGCGGGCTCGCCGCGCTGCGGTCGGCGGGCGGCACGGTGTTCGACGCCGAGGCCGCGGGCGCCGAGCCGAGCGTGGCCCGCGCCGACCTCGTCCTCGACGGCATCGTGGGCATCGGCGGCAAGGGCGGCCTGCGCCCCCGCGCGGCTCGGCTCGCCTCCCTGGCAGCGGAATCGAAGTGCCTGATCCTCGCCGTCGACCTGCCCAGCGGGGTCGACGCGGACACGGGTGAGGTGCGGGGCGAGGCGGTGCGGGCCGACGCGACGGTCACGTTCGGCGCGTACAAGCCGGGCCTTCTCGTGGACCCGGCGCACGAGTACGCGGGGGCGCTCCGCCTGGTGGACATCGGCCTGGAGCTGCCCGCCTCTGCTGAGGGCGGGGGCCTGGAGTCCCTCCAGCACGACGACGTGGCGGCGCTGCTGCCCCGCCCCACCGGCGAGAGCGACAAGTACCGGCGGGGTGTCGTCGGCATCGTCGCGGGCTCCGAGCGCTACCCGGGCGCGGCCGTCCTCGCCACCGCCGGGGCGCTGCACGCGGGCGCGGGCGCGGTCCGGTACGTCGGCCCGGCCGCCGACGCGGTCATCGCCCGCTTCCCCGAGGCGCTGGTGTCGGCGGGGCCGCCCTCGCAAGCGGGGCGCGTCCAGGCGTGGGTGATCGGGCCCGGCCTCGGCGACGACAAGACGGGCATGGCGGACGTCCTGGCGTCGGACGTCCCGGTCCTCATCGACGCGGACGGCCTCCGGCTGGCGGACGTGGAGGCCGTACGAGGCCGTTCGGCGCCGACCGTCCTGACCCCGCACGCCGGGGAGGCGGCGGCGCTGCTCGGCTGTGCGCGGGAGCGGGTGGAGTCCGAACGGCTGGCCTCCGTCCGGGAGCTGGCCGCGCGCTACGGGGCGACGGTGCTGCTGAAAGGCTCGACGACCCTGATCGCGTCGCCGCCGCCCGAGGACGGGTCCGGCCCCGCCCCCGTCCGGGTCAACCCCACCGGCACCCCGTGGCTCGCCACCGCCGGAAGCGGCGACGTCCTCTCGGGCCTCACCGGCTCCCTCCTGGCGACCGGCCTCCGGCCCCTGGACGCGGCGTCGACCGGCGCGTACCTCCACGGTCTGGCGGCACGGGAGGCGGCGCGGGGGGCGCCCGTCTCGGCGCAGGACGTGGCCTCGGCGGTACGGGTCGTGTGGCGGGACGTGAGCGCCGTCTGACCCCTGCCGCGTCGCCGACCGCGGGTCGCGTTGTGGCTGGTCGCGCAGTTCCCCGCGCCCCTGGAGCATGCGGCTCCGCCGCAGCCCCATACCTCTGAGATGGCGTACGCAGTGCGCATCTCAGGGGCGCGGGGAACGGCGCGAGCAACCACAACGACGCCGCACCCGGCAACACCCGACGAATGCCGCACGAAGTGCGCATTCCAGGGGCGCGGGGAACTGCGCGACCAGCCACAACGACGCCGCACCCGGCAACGCCCGACGAATACCGCACGAAGTGCGCATTCCAGGGGCGCGGGGAACTGCGCGACCAGCCACAACGACGCCGCACCCGGCAACACCCGACGAATACCGCACGAAGTGCGCATTCCAGGGGCGCGGGGAACTGCGCGACCAGCCACGACGAACACCGCACCCGGCAACGGCGACAAACCCCCGCCGCGCTACCCCTCCGCCACAACCACCGCGGACGCAACCCCCGCATCATGGCTCAGCGACACATGAAACCCCGCAACCCCAAGCTCGGCCGCCCGCGCGGCAACCGTCCCGGTGACCCGCAGCCGGGGCTGCCCGGTCTCCTCCACGTACACCTCCGCGTCGGTCCACCGCAGCCCCGCCGGCGCCCCCAGCGCTTTCGCGAGCGCCTCCTTCGCGGCGAACCGGGCGGCCAGCGAAGCGACCCCGCGCCGCTCGCCGTCACCGCCCGGCAGCAGCAGCTCGCCCGGCAGGAACAGCCGCCCGGCGAGTCCGGGCGTGCGCGCGAGGGACGCCGCGAACCGTTCGATCTCGGCCACGTCGATCCCGACCCCGATGATGCTCATGCGGGCACCTTACGGCCGCCGCTGCACGTCACTCGACGGTGACCGACTTGGCGAGGTTGCGCGGCTGGTCCACCTCGTTGCCGCGCGCGGTGGCCAGCTCGCAGGCGAACACCTGCAACGGCACGGTCGCGACGAGGGGCTGGAGGAGCGTCGGCGTCGCCGGGATGCGGACGAGATGGTCCGCGTAGGGGACGACCGCCTCGTCACCCTCCTCGGCGACGACGATGGTGAGGGCGCCGCGCGCCCGGATCTCCTGGATGTTGGAGACCATCTTGTCGTGGAGGACGGACCGCCCGCGCGGTGACGGCACCACGACGACCACCGGCACCCCGTCCTCGATCAAAGCGATCGGCCCGTGCTTCAGCTCCCCGGCGGCGAACCCCTCCGCGTGCATGTACGCCAGTTCCTTCAGCTTCAGCGCACCTTCCAGCGCCACCGGGTATCCGACGTGCCGCCCGAGGAAGAGCACGGTGTCCTGCCCCGCCAGGGAGCGCGCGAGCGCACGCACGGGTTCCATCGTCTCCAGGACCCGTTCGACCTCCTCACCGATGCGCGAGAGGTCCCGTACCACCGGCAGGATCTCGTCGGCCCACTTGGTGCCCCGCACCTGCGCGAGGTACAGCGCCACGAGGTAGCACGCGACGAGCTGCGTCAGGAACGCCTTGGTCGAGGCGACGGCGACCTCGGGCCCCGCGTGGGTGTAGAGCACGGCGTCGGACTCGCGCGGGATCGTCGACCCGTTGGTGTTGCAGATGGCGAGGACGGTCGCGCCTTGTTCGCGGGCGTGCCGCAGCGCCATCAGCGTGTCCATGGTCTCGCCGGACTGCGAGATCGCGACGACGAGGGAGCGGGCGTCGAGGATCGGGTCCCGGTAGCGGAACTCGCTGGCCAGTTCGACCTCGCAGGGAACGCGGGTCCAGTGCTCGATGGCGTACTTGGCGATGAGCCCGGCGTGGAACGCCGTACCGCACGCGACGATGACGACCTTGTCGACCATCTTCAGCACCTGCGCGGGGATGCGCAGCTCATCGAGGGTGAGCTGCCCGTTCGCGCCGATCCGCCCGAGGAGCGTGTCCGCGACGGCCTTCGGCTGCTCGGCGATCTCCTTGAGCATGAAGTAGTCGTAGCCGCCCTTCTCGGCGGCGGAGGCGTCCCAGTCGACGTGGTAGTGGCGTACGGCGTCGTCGGCGGGCCGCCCCTCGAAGTCGGTGACCGTGACCGCGTCCCGGCGTACGACGACGACCTGGTCCTGGCCCAGTTCGATGGCGGAGCGGGTGTGCGCGATGAACGCGGCGACGTCCGAGGCGAGGAACGCCTCGCCCTCGCCGACACCGACGACGAGCGGCGAGTTGCGGCGCGCCCCGACGATCGTGTCGGGAACGTCCGCGTGCGCCGCGACCAGCGTGAACGCGCCGTCCAGGCGGCGGCAGACGAGCCGCATCGACTCGGCGAGGTCCCCGCACGCGGAGAACTCCTCGGCGAGCAGGTGCGCGACCACCTCGGTGTCGGTCTCGGAGGCGAGTGCGTGTCCGCGCTCGGTCAGCTCGGCGCGCAGCTCGGCGAAGTTCTCGATGATGCCGTTGTGGACGACGGCGACGCGGCCCGCGTTGTCCAGGTGCGGGTGCGCATTGGTGTCGGTGGGGCCGCCGTGCGTGGCCCAGCGGGTGTGTCCGATCCCGGCGGCGCCGCTCGGCAGCGGCCGGTCGACCAGCTCCTTCTCCAGGTTGGCGAGTTTGCCGGCCTTCTTCGCGGCGGCGAGCGACCCGTCGGCGAGCACCGCCACACCGGCCGAGTCGTAGCCCCGGTACTCGAGCCGTCGCAGCCCCGCGATGACGACGTCGAGGGCCGACTGTGAACCTACGTATCCCACGATTCCGCACATGGACGGAAGCCTAGGGTCAGCTCTCGCGGCCCCACAGGAGCCGGTCCCGCGCGTCCTGGACGAGGCCCAGGTACTCGGCCTCCTCGCAGCGCGGCTTGGAGCCCATCTCGTACAGGTCGAGGCAGTCGTCGAGGTCCTCGCCGATGTCCTCGTCGGGCAGGTCGCCCGCCAGTTCGCTGCGGACGGTGCCGGCCCAGTCCCCGTCCTCCCCGGGCGGGGGCGGGCGCTCGGCGCCGGTCAGTCGTCGCACGAAGCCGGGCACGCGCGGTAAGGACATCTGCTTCACCTCCGGCCCACGGAGGCGGCTCTGCCCCACGGGTCACGGAAACGTATCGGCCGTCTCCACCCGGGGTCCATAGCTGTGGGACAGGTGTGACGATCGGACCGGAGCCGTGAAGGTCCCCGGGTGACACACCCCACCCCCCATGGCCGCCACACAGCCGTAACAATGGACTGTGATCTCTCCGGTCTCCGAGCCCCTGCACGCGACCTCCCGGAGCGCCCACCGGCCCAGGCCGGAGGCGACTCCCTACGTCGACCTCACCCGCACCGAGTGGAGCGCCCTGCGTGACAAGACGCCCCTGCCGCTGACCGCCGAGGAGGTCGAGCGGGTCCGCGGCCTCGGCGACGTGATCGACCTCGACGAGGTCCGCGACATCTACCTGCCGCTCTCCCGCCTCCTCAACCTCTACGTCGGCGCCACCGACGGCCTGCGCTCCGCCGTGAACACCTTCCTCGGCGACACCGGCCAGAAGGCGTCCCAGTCCGGCACGCCGTTCGTCATAGGGGTGGCGGGCTCGGTCGCGGTCGGCAAGTCGACCGTCGCCCGGCTCCTCCAGGCGCTGCTCTCCCGCTGGCCCGAGCACCCGCGCGTCGAGCGCGTCACCACCGACGGCTTCCTGCTGCCCACCAGGGAGCTGGAGGCCCGCGGCCTGATGTCGCGCAAGGGCTTCCCCGAGTCCTACGACCGCCGGGCCCTGACCCGGTTCGTCGCCGACATCAAGGCGGGCAAGGACGAGGTGACGGCCCCCGTCTACTCCCACCTGATCTACGACATCGTGCCTGATCAGAAGCTTGTGGTCCGCCGCCCCGACATCCTCATCGTCGAGGGCATCAACGTGCTCCAGCCCGCCCTGCCCGGCAAGGACGGCCGCACCCGCGTCGCGCTCGCCGACTACTTCGACTTCAGCGTGTACGTGGACGCACGCGCCGAGGACATCGAGCGCTGGTACCTCAACCGGTTCCGCAAGCTGCGCGCGACCGCCTTCCAGGACCCGTCCTCGTACTTCCGCAAGTACACGCAGGTCTCCGAGGAGGAGGCGCTCGACTACGCGCGCACGACCTGGCGGACGATCAACCAGGTCAACCTGTTGGAGAACGTCGCCCCGACGCGCGGCCGCGCCGGCCTCGTCATCCGCAAGGGCCCCGACCACAAGGTGCAGCGGCTGCGGCTGCGAAAGCTGTAGCCGATACGCGTGCGGCCCCGCCCGGAGAGGTCTCCGGACGGGGCCGCACGCGTGTGCTCAGGGCCGGGCGGTTCAGCCGAGCGCCGACTTCACGACGTCCGCGAGGCGCTGCGCCACGGCCCGCGCCTGCTCGATGTCGGCGGCCTCGACCATGACCCGCACCAGCGGCTCGGTGCCGGAGGAGCGGAGCAGGACCCGGCCGGTCTCGCCCAGCTCGCGCTCGGCGTCGGCGACGGCCGCCGACAGCTCGGCGGAGGTCGTCACCCGGGACTTGTCGACGTCCGGCACGTTGATGAGCACCTGCGGCAGGCGCTCCATGACGGAGGCGAGGTCCTTCAGGCTGCGGCCGGTCTGCGCCACGCGCGCCGCGAGGAGCAGACCGGTGAGCGTGCCGTCGCCGGTCGTGGCGTGGTCGAGCACGATGACGTGCCCGGACTGCTCGCCGCCGAGCGCGTAGGAGTGCTGCTTCATCGACTCAAGGACGTACCGGTCGCCGACGGCGGTCTGCACGAAGGTGATGCCCTCGCGCTCCATGGCCAGCTTGAAGCCGAGGTTCGACATGACGGTCGCGACAACGGTGTCCTCGCGCAGGGCGCCGTGCTCGCGCATCGACAGGGCGAGGACGGCCATGATCTGGTCGCCGTCGACCTCGGAGCCCGTGTGGTCCACGGCGAGACAGCGGTCGGCGTCGCCGTCGTGCGCGATGCCGAAGTCGGCCTTGTGCTCGACGACGGCGGCCTTGAGCAGGTCGAGGTGGGTCGAGCCGCAGCCGTCGTTGATGTTGAGGCCGTCCGGCTCGGCGCCGATGGTGACGACCTCGGCGCCCGCGCGCGTGAACGCCTCCGGCGACACCCGGGACGCCGCACCGTGCGCCTCATCCAGAACGATCTTCAGCCCGTCGAGCCGGTTCGGCAGCACCCCAAGCAGGTGCTCGACGTAGCGGTCGAACCCTTCCTCGTACGTCGTGACACGGCCGACGCCCGCACCCGTCGGGCGGTCCCAGGGCGCGCCGGTGCGGTGCTGCTCGTACAGCTCCTCGATGCGGTCCTCCAGGGCGTCGTCGAGCTTGTGGCCGCCGCGCGCGAGGAACTTGATGCCGTTGTCCGGCATCGCGTTGTGGCTCGCGGACAGCATCACACCGAGGTCGGCTTCCAGGGCGCCGGTGAGATACGCCACCGCGGGGGTGGGCAGCACACCGACGCGCAGGACGTCGACGCCCGCGCTCGCCAGACCCGCGACGACCGCGGCCTCCAGGAACTCGCCCGAGGCCCGCGGGTCCCGGCCGACCACGGCCACCGGGCGGTGCCCCTCGAAGGAGCCCGCCTCACCGAGCACGTGCGCCGCGGCGACGGAGAGGCCGAGCGCCAGCTCGGCCGTCAGATCCGCGTTGGCCACGCCGCGCACACCGTCGGTGCCGAAGAGTCGTCCCACTTGTTGTCCTCCGAAACTTCACGTGATCCATAAGCCGAACGCCCCGGCGGGCACGCGAGGTGCCGCCGGGGCGAACAGGAAAAACAAGCAGGCAGCGATTTAGCGCTTGCTGTACTGCGGAGCCTTGCGGGCCTTCTTGAGACCGGCCTTCTTGCGCTCGACGGCACGGTCGTCGCGCTTGAGGTAGCCGGCCTTCTTCAGCGCCGGGCGGTTGTTGTCCACGTCCGCCTCGTTCAGCGCGCGGGCCACGCCGAGGCGCAGGGCACCGGCCTGACCGGAGACGCCGCCACCCGAGATGCGGGCGATGACGTCGTAGCGGCCGTCGAGCTCGAGCACCTTGAAGGGCTCGTTGACTTCCTGCTGGTGGACCTTGTTCGGGAAGTAGTCCTCGAGCGTGCGCCCGTTGACCTTCCACTTGCCGGTGCCCGGGACGATCCGGACGCGGGCGATGGCGTTCTTGCGACGGCCCAGGCCGGCGGCCGGCTGCGGGTCGCCGAAGCGGGCCGGGTTGGACTCCGAGGTGTACTCGCCCTCGACGGGCGCCTCGGACTCGGTGGTGTAGCTCTCGACGTCGACGATCTCTTCGACCGGCGTCTCGGGGGTGGTCTCGGCCACGATGCTCCTCAGATTCTTTTCTGTCTTTGGGGGTGTGGCCGGAACTACTGCGCGACCTGGGTGATCTCGAACGGCACCGGCTGCTGGGCAGCGTGCGGGTGCGTCTCGCCCGAGTAGACCTTCAGCTTCGAGAGCATCTGACGGCCGAGCGTGTTCTTCGGAAGCATGCCCTTGATGGCCTTCTCGACAGCCTTCTCCGGCGTCTTGGCGAGAAGCTCGTCGTAGCGGACGGACCGCAGACCACCCGGGTAGCCGGAGTGGCGGTAGGCCATCTTCTGGGTCTTCTTGTTGCCGGACAGGTGAACCTTGTCGGCGTTGATGATGACGACGAAGTCGCCCATGTCCATGTGCGGGGCATAGGTCGGCTTGTGCTTGCCGCGGAGGAGGTTCGCCGCAGTGGTGGCCAGACGGCCCAGGACGATGTCCTGCGCGTCGATGACGTGCCACTGGCGAGTCACATCGCCGGGCTTGGGGCTGTACGTACGCACTTAGCAGCCTTCTTCTTCAGTGGATGGGTGCTGAAATTGGCATCACTGAAGCGATCGTGCAGCTGGGGACGACAGTGCCGGGTTCAGCGCCCGTATGCCGCCCACTGGTAACTGCTCCAGGGAACCTGTGCAAGGCCCTCACATGGGAATGAGCAAGCCAGTACACATAACGACTAGGCAGAATACCTGTGGGAACCCGGGCGGGTCAAAACAGCCCCCCGCCCCGACCACCATGCCGCCGCCGACCTAGTCCCTGCCAGGGTAACGGGCGGCGTCTAAGATGCGCCCCATGAGTTTCGGGCAGGGGGGACCCGCGTGGGGTTCCGGTGACAGCGGGGGCGCCCCGGACTGGGCCGCGTTGGCGGAGGCCTCGGAGGCACGCGCGCGCAAGAAGCGCTGGATGCTGATCGGCGGCGCGGTCGTCGCCACGCTCGCGGTGGGCTCGGCCGTCGCCTGGGCCATCGTCTCCTCGGGCGGCGACAGCACCGCCGCGAACAAGCCGGGCGGCGCGCTCTCCAGCAGCGCGGACATCCCCAGCGAGGGCAGGACGGCGGGCCCGACCTTCGCGGAGACGACCCCGCCGCCGCCGCTCAACCCGGACGACTTCATCGACAGCGCCGCCAAGGACAAGGCGCCGCTGACCGCGGACGCCCTCTTCCCCGGCCCGACGCTCGCCTTCAACGGCCGCGCCTACAAGAAGGGCGCGACGTCCCGGACGACGGACTGCGCCTCCGTCGCCACCAAGGGCCTCGTCGCCGTCCTGAAGAAGAACGGCTGCACCCAGGTGATCCGCGCCACCTACACCAAGGGCAGCGACGCGGTCACCATCGGTGTCGCCGTCTTCGACACCAAGGCCGCGGCGACCCGCACCAAGGAGGCGTACGACTTCAACGGCGCGATCCTGTCGCTGCCCGGCTCCGGCGTCCCGACCTTCTGCCGTACGACGGTCTGCCGCTGGACGGCGAACTCCGTCGGCCGCTACGCGTACTTCACCAACGGCGGCCACACGAACGGCAAGGACGCCACCAAGCGGGACACCTCCCTGTACGCCCTCGGCGACGACCTCCAGGCGTACACGTTCCAGCAGATCAAGCAGCGGGGCGCGGCCCAGGCATCGGCGGCGGCGACGGCCGGCTGATAGAGCCCGTCAGGTTCCGTCGCCGCAGGTCACTGGCCCCGGACCCGGACCCGCCGCGCCTGCGTCTGCCGCGCCGCGAGCAGCTCGTCCGCCGGGTACGCCACTTCCTCCAGGGTCAGCCCGTGCGGCCGCACCACGTGCACCGCGCTGTCCCGCACCCCCGCGTCGAGCACCTTGCGGGGCCACGCGGTGTCACGGTGCCCGTCGCCCACGAACAGCAGCGCGCCGACCATCGAGCGGACCTGGTTGTAGCAGAACGCGTCCGCGCGCACCTCGATCTCGATGACGCCGTCGCCGCGCCGCTCGACCCCGAAGTCGAGGATCTCCCGGATCGTCGTCGCGCCCTCGCGCTTCTTCGCGTACGCGGCGAAGTCGTGCTCCCCCACCAGCGACTTCGCGGCGACGTCCATCGCCGCGACGTCCAGCTCCCAGTCGTGCCACAGCACGTGGTTCCGCAGCAGCGGGTCGACGCCGCCCGGCCGGTCGGTGACCCGGTAGACGTAGCGGCGCCACAGCGCGGCGAACCGCGCGTCGAACCCGTCCGGCGCCGCGCTCGCCCGCCAGACCCGCACGTCCCGCGGCAGCCGCCCCGCCAGCCGCTTGACCAGCTTCTCCCCGTGCTCGGCCCACACCGCGCCCGGCAGATCGACGTGCGCGACCTGCCCCCGCGCGTGCACCCCGGCATCGGTCCGGCCCGCCACGGTCAGCTCGTACGTCTCCGGGGACCGGGTCACGGTACGCAGCGCGTCCTCGATCTCCCCCTGGACGGTCCGCCGGCCCCCCGGCTGCTTGGCCCACCCGGAGAAGTCGGTCCCGTCGTACGACAGATCGAGCCGCACCCGCACGAACCCGTCGGCCACCACTTCGTCACTCACCCATAAATCCTCTCAGCAACGAGAAAGCGGGCCCGCCCTTGAAGAAAGGGCGGGCCCGCTCAAGACGCCCGAAGGGGCGCGGGGCTGTGTCCATGTGCGGCTACCGCCGCGCGGGCGCGACCAGCCACGACGAGAGCCGCAGCCGCGAGACACAGCACCCGGCAGACGACTAGGCGTCCTTGGACTCCTCAGCGGCGGCCTCAGCCGGCTTGGCGTCCTCGACGACCTCGGGGGCCGGCGCGGCAGCCTCAGCGTCCTTGGCGGAGCGCTTGGTGGCGGCCTCAGCCTCACCGGTGGCCTGCTGCGCGACCGTCAGGGCCTCGACCAGCTCGATGACGGCCATGGGCGCGTTGTCGCCACGGCGGTTACCGATCTTGGTGATACGGGTGTAGCCACCCGGACGGTTCTCGTAGCGCGGGCCGATCTCCGTGAAGAGCGTGTGGACGACGCTCTTGTCGGTGATGACGGACAGCACCTGGCGGCGGTTGTGAAGGTCGCCCTTCTTCGCCTTGGTGACCAGACGCTCCGCGTACGGGCGCAGACGACGGGCCTTGGCCTCGGTCGTCGTGATCTTGCCGTGCTCGAAGAGCTGCTTGGCCAGGTTCGCGAGAAGCAGCTTCTCGTGCGCGGCGCTGCCGCCCAGACGGGCACCCTTGGTGGGCTTCGGCATGGTGTTTCTCCTTGGTGTCTGCCCCGGCCGTATCAGGTACCGGGGTCAGTGGCCCGCGCCCCGTAGAGGGCGCGGGGAACTGCGCGACCAGCCACAACGGTCCCGCAGCCAAAACAATCAGTACTGCTCAGTCTCCACGAACCCGGCGTCCGCGTCGTCATCGGCGCCGAAGGCGTCCGCGGCCGCGGTCGGGTCGAACCCGGGAGGTGAGTCCTTCAGGGCGAGGCCCATACCGTGCAGCTTCGCCTTGACCTCGTCGATCGACTTCGCACCGAAGTTGCGGATGTCGAGCAGGTCCGCCTCGGAGCGGGCGACGAGCTCACCCACGGAGTGGATGCCCTCGCGCT
>NZ_JBEYWV010000061.1:0-17202 GCF_040644575.1 Streptomyces sp. NPDC046939 | reverse complement strand
TCGCGCAGTTCCCCGCGCCCCTGGAGGCATGCGGCTTCGCCGCGCCTCCATCGGGAGATGGCGCACGGAGTGCGCATCTCAGGGGCGCGGGGAACTGCGCGACCAGCCACGGCGAGACCCGCGGTCGCGTGATCCGCTGACGCGCCTACGGCGCCTGGGCGTACCCGGGTCAGACCGCGTCCAGCGCCTCGCGCCACACCCGGACCGCCTCTGCGGAGACCGGCTCTCCCCAGCCCCCCGGCCGCGACGCCCCGCCGATGTGGAACGCCGAGACCCCCGCGGCCCGCAACCCCGCGACATGGTCGAGCCGCAACCCGCCCCCGACGAGGAGCTGCTGCTCGTACCCGGGGTCACCGGACCGCGCCGCCTCGGCCACGAGGACGCCCAGACCTGCGTCGACCCCCTCCGCGGACCCGGCCGTCAGATACGTGTCGAGGCCGGGCAGGAACGCGAGCTGCTTGCGCAGGGCGTCCCGGTCGGCGGCCCGGTCGATGGCCCGGTGAAAAGTCCACCGGCACCCGTCGAGCTCCGCCACGATCCGCTCGACGGCCGCCAGATCGACCCCGCCCTGCTCGTCGAGGAACCCGAGCACGAACTCGTCCGCGCCCTCGGCCCGCAGCGCCCGCGCGGCCCCGATCAGCTCCTCCACCCGCGCGGAGCCCCCCGCCGAGAACCCGTCCGTGAGCCGCAGCATGACGCGCAGCCGGATGTCCACGGCGGCGCGGATCGCCGCGAACGTCTCCACCGACGGCGTCAGTCCGTCCGCCGCCATGTCGGTGACCAGCTCAAGGCGGTCCGCGCCTCCGGCCTGGGCCGCGGTCGCGTCCTGGGCGTCGAGGGCGATCACCTCCAGGACTGCGCGCTCGCTCATCGGGCTCCCGTCTACGTCACATAGGTCTAGTCCAATAACGTGGCTCAGCCTACGCCGCGCGCACCGTGAACGCAGCCGTCCTGACCTTCCCGCCGTGCTTGAAGTCCAGGAACAGCCGGTACGTCCCCGCGCTGGGCGCCGTCGCGGTGAAGGAGACCCGGGGCCCCGCCGCACCGTCGTGCGGGTGAACGTGGAGGTACGCGAGGTCCCCGGAGCGCAGCGCGACCAGATGCCCGTACGCGCCGAGGTACGGCTGCAAGTCGGTGACGGGCCGCCCGTTCCGGCTGATTTTGAACGTCAGCTCGCTCGGCCTCCCGGGCCGCAACGCGCCCTCGACCCCGACCTCGTACCCGTCCGCGACGCGCGCCGTCGTGTCCGGCGCGGGCAGTGCGGCGGGCGCGTACCGCCCGGCGACCCCGAGCCCCGCACCGAGCGTCAGCCCTTCCTCCTCGCCGCTCGGCGTGAAGTCCGCGAAGACCCGGTAGTCCCCGGCCTTCGGCAGCGAGACGGGCGTCGACCACGTGCCGTCGGCGTCGCGCACGGGGTGCAGATGCCGGTAGGCGGTCAGGTCACGTGAGGCGACGATCAGGTGCAGCTCCTTGTCGTGCTCCTTCTTGTACGAGGTCACGGGCGCGCCGGTGCGGGCCTCGCGGATGGTGAAGCGGATCTCGCCGGTGGGGCCCGGCAGCCGGTCGCGTGCGAGGTCGAGCGTGTAGCCGCGCTCGGAGACCTGCAGCCCGCCGGGCGTCTCGTCGGTGGCGTCGGTGGCGTCGGCAGGGGCCGGTGCGTGGGCGCCGTGCTCGGACGCCGGCCGCTCCTTCGCGGTGACGACGGGCGTGGTGCCGGTCCCCACCCCGTACGCCGTGCCGAACGTCGCCGCGAGACCGGCGGCGAACGCGGTGATCTTCAGTCCGGTGCGCATGCGGGCTCTCCTTCGTGGTGGTCCGGTCGTTCATCTGGCGATGACAATACCCCCGGGGGGTATTGAGTCAAGCCCTGCGGAGGCTTGCGTTGGGTACCCCCTGGGGGTATAGGTTAGCGTTGTTTCCAGGTACCCGCCCCGGGTATCCGTTCCGTCATCGAGGAGGCCCCATGTCGGCGCAGACCGTCGCCCCGCCCGCGCGGGTGGAGCTTGCCATCGGCGGCATGACCTGCGCGTCGTGCGCCGCCCGTATCGAGAAGAAGCTGAACCGGATGGACGGCGTCGAGGCGACCGTCAACTACGCCACCGAGAAGGCGCAGGTCACGTACGACGGTGACGTACAGGTCGCGGATCTGATCGCCACCGTGGAGGCCACTGGGTACACCGCCGAGGAGCCCGCGCCGCCGCCGGAGCGGCGGGACCCGGACGCGCCGGAGACGGCGGACGCCGGGGCGGCCGACACGCTGCGGCCGTTGCGCCAGCGGCTGATCACCGCCGTCGTGCTCGCCGTGCCCGTCATCTCCATGGCCATGGTCCCCGCCCTCCAGTTCGAGTACTGGCAGTGGCTCTCGCTCACCCTGGCCGCGCCGGTCGTCACCTACGCGGCCTGGCCCTTCCACAAGGCGGCGTTCACCAACGCGCGGCACGGCGCCGCCACGATGGACACGCTGATCTCCGTCGGCACGTCGGCCGCGTTCCTGTGGTCGCTGTGGGCCCTGTTCCTCGGCACCGCCGGCGAACCCGGCATGACCCACCCGTTCGAGTTCACCATCGCGCGCGGTGACGGCGCCGGGAACATCTATCTGGAGGCCGCAGCCGGAGTCACCGCGTTCATCCTCGCGGGCCGCTACTTCGAGGCCCGCTCCAAGCGGAAGGCGGGCGCCGCGCTGCGGGCGCTGCTCGAACTCGGCGCCAAGGACGTCACCGTCGTACGGGACGGCGGGCGTGCAGTCACCGTGCCGGTCAGCGAACTGAAGGTCGGCGAGCGCTTCCTCGTCCGGCCCGGCGAGAAGATCGCCACCGACGGCACCGTGGTGGAGGGCTCGTCCGCCGTCGACGCCTCCATGCTGACCGGCGAGTCCCTGCCGGTCGAGGTCGCCGTCGGCGACGCGGTCACGGGGGCCACCCTCAACGTCGGCGGGCGGCTCGTCGTCGAGGCCACCCGCGTCGGCGCCGACACGCAGCTCGCCCGCATGGCGCGGCTCGTCGAGGACGCCCAGAACGGCAAGGCCGCCGCCCAGCGCCTCGCGGACCGCATCTCCGCCGTCTTCGTGCCCGTCGTGATCGCCCTCGCCGTCGCCACGCTCGGCTTCTGGCTCGGCAACGGGTCCGGGCTGACCGCCGCGTTCACCGCCGCCGTCGCCGTACTGATCATCGCCTGCCCGTGCGCCCTCGGACTCGCCACGCCCACCGCGCTCATGGTCGGTACGGGGCGGGGGGCCCAGCTCGGCATCCTGATCAAGGGCCCCGAGGTGCTCGAAAGCACGCGGAAGGTCGACACGATCGTCCTCGACAAGACCGGCACCGTCACCACCGGGCGGATGACGCTGCTCGCGACGCACGTGACCGCGAGCACGCACGAGGAGGAAGTCCTGCGGCTCGCGGGCGCCCTGGAACACTCCTCCGAGCACCCCATCGCGCGGGCCGTCGCCGACGGCGCCGCCGGCCGCGTCGGAGCGCTCCCCGCCCCCGAGGACTTCGCCAACATCCCCGGGCGCGGCGTCCAGGGCGTCGTCGACGGGCACGCCGTCCTCGTCGGACGGGAAGCACTCCTCGCCGAGTGGGAGATCCGGCTCCCCGAAGGGCTGGCCCGCGCCAAGACCGACGCCGAGACCGCCGGCCGTACGGCCATCTGCGTGGCCTGGGACGGAGAGGCCCGCGCCGTCCTCGAAGTCGCCGACGCGGTGAAGGAGACCAGCGCGGAGGCCGTGCGGCGGCTGCGGTCCCTCGGGCTCCGGCCCGTCCTGCTCACCGGCGACAACGAGGCCGTCGCCCGGAGCGTCGCCGCCGAGGTCGGCATCGGTGCCGAGGACGTCATCGCGGAGGTGCTGCCGCAGGACAAGGTCGACGTCGTGAAGCGGTTGCAGGAGGAGGGGCGGTCCGTCGCCATGGTCGGGGACGGCGTCAACGACGCCGCCGCTCTCGCTCAGGCCGACCTCGGGCTCGCCATGGGGACGGGGACGGACGCCGCCATCGAGGCCGGTGACCTCACGCTCGTACGGGGTGACCTGCGGGTCGCCGCGGATGCGATGCGGCTCGCGCGGCGGACCCTGGGGACGATTCGGTCCAATCTGTTCTGGGCATTCGCCTACAACGTGGCCGCGCTGCCGCTTGCCGCGGCGGGGTTGCTGAATCCGATGATCGCGGGGGCGGCCATGGCGTTCTCCTCGGTGTTCGTCGTGGGCAACAGCTTGCGGCTGCGGCGCTTCGGCTGAGGACATGGGGCTCCGCCCCGGGCCCCGCTCCTCAATCGCCGGAGAGGCTCTAGGCCAGGAGTTCGTCCGCGTCCACGATTCGGTAGGCGTAGCCCTGTTCCGCCAGGAAGCGCTGGCGGTGGGCCGCGAAGTCCTGGTCGATCGTGTCGCGGGCGACCACCGAGTAGAAGCGGGCCTCGTGGCCGTCCGCCTTCGGCCGCAGGACCCGGCCGAGGCGCTGCGCCTCCTCCTGGCGGGAGCCGAACGTGCCGGACACCTGGATCGCGACCGTCGCCTCCGGAAGGTCGATCGAGAAGTTCGCCACCTTCGAGACCACGAGCACCGAGATCTCGCCCTGGCGGAACGACTCGAACAGCTTCTCGCGCACCGCGTTCGTCGTCTCGCCCTTGATGACCGGCGCGCCCAGGTGCTCACCCAGTTCGTCCAACTGGTCGATGTACTGGCCGATGACCAGGGTCTGCTCGCCCGCGTGCTTGCGGACCAACGCCTCGGTGACCTTCCGCTTCGTCGCCGTCGTCGCGCAGAAGCGGTACTTCTCCTCCGTCTCGGCCGTCGCGTACGCGAGCCGTTCGGAGTCGGTGAGGTTCACCCGGACCTCGACGCAGTCGGCGGGCGCGATGTAGCCCTGCGCCTCGATCTCCTTCCACGGCGCGTCGAACCGCTTCGGGCCGATGAGGGAGAACACGTCCGACTCCCGGCCGTCCTCGCGGACCAGCGTCGCCGTCAGGCCCAGGCGGCGGCGCGCCTGGAGGTCCGCCGTGAACTTGAAGACCGGCGCGGGCAGCAGGTGCACCTCGTCGTAGACGACCAGGCCCCAGTCGCGCGAGTCGAACAGCTCCAGGTGCGGGTAGACACCCTTCCGCTTCGTCGTCAGGACCTGGTACGTGGCGATCGTGACCGGGCGGATCTCCTTCTTCGTACCGCTGTACTCGCCGATCTCGTCCTCGGTGAGACTCGTGCGCTTCACCAGTTCGTGCTTCCACTGGCGCGCCGACACCGTGTTCGTGACCAGGATCAGGGTCGTCGCCTTCGCCTGGGCCATCGCGCCCGCGCCCACGAGCGTCTTGCCCGCGCCGCAGGGCAGGACCACGACGCCCGAGCCGCCGTGCCAGAAGCCCTCCACCGCCTGCTTCTGGTACGGGCGCAGCGACCAGCCGTCCTCGTCAAGGTCGATCGGGTGCGCCTCGCCGTCCACGTACCCCGCGAGGTCCTCGGCCGGCCAGCCCAGCTTGAGCAGCGTCTGCTTGATCTGGCCCCGCTCCGAGGGGTGCACCGCCACCGTGTCCGCGTCGATCCGGGCGCCGACCAGCGGCTGCACCTTCTTCGAGCGCAGGATCTCCTCCAGGACCGGGCGGTCCGTGCTCGTCAGGACCAGACCGTGCGCCGGGTGCTTGGAGAGCGTCAGCCTGCCGTAGCGGTCCATCGTCTCCGCGATGTCCACGAGCAGCGCGTGCGGCACCGGGTAGCGGCTGTACTGCACCAGCGCGTCCACCACCTGCTCCGCGTCATGGCCCGCCGCCCGCGCGTTCCACAGGCCGAGCGGCGTCAGGCGGTAGGTGTGGATGTGCTCCGGCGCCCGCTCCAGCTCCGCGAACGGGGCGATCGCCCGGCGGCAGTCGTCGGCCTGCTCGTGGTCGACCTCGAGGAGCAGGGTCTTGTCCGACTGGACGATGAGTGGACCGTTCACGCGCGGCACCCTTTCTGCATGGGCCAAGTCCCCGGACTCGGTCTGGCCTCGGAATGGCCAAACGTCCAGTGTGCCGCATCGCCCGGGGTGCGCGGAGTGACTCAGGTCGCGTCCGGTTCCAGGCGTGGAGTGGCTCAGGTCGCGTCCGGTTCCAGGCGTGGAGTGGTTCAGGTCGCGTCCGGTTCCAGTTCCGCCACGCCCGTCACGCGGTGCAGCGGGTACGTGCGGACCTCGTCCGCCGTGTGGTCGTACGCCGTCACATAGCCGCCCTCCACCCGGATCGGGGCGATCACCCGCTGGCTCGCCGCGCCCTCCGCGTTCACGTACCCGATCCACAGCGCGTCGCCGGTCATGACCGCCGCCTGCATCGTCGCGAGGGTCTCCGCCGCCGTCGTACGGGGCAGCTCCCCGTTCCCCGGGTGCGTCGGCGCCGTCCTGCGCGGGGCCGTCGCCGCCAGGTCGCCCGCCCTGATCGCCCGGATCGCCGCGTCGAGCAGCGTCCCGTCGGGCAGCGCCGGGCCGTCCGGTACCGGCTCGGGGGGCGTGCGCGGCGGCGTGCGGTGCGCGTGGGCGCGGGTGATCAGCACATCGCCCTCCGGGGTCTCCGCCGCCGGGGCGAAGCCCATCGCGCGCAGGCCCTCCAGGAGCGTGCCCGGGTCCACCTGCGCGGCCAGGACCGTGGGGGCGAGGCGGCGCAGGCGCAGGGACGCCGCCCGCTTGTCCGCCAGGATCTCGCCGAGCACCGCGTCGTCGTCGCAGCGGACGTATGCCGACGCCGCCCCGATCCGCAGATGGCCGTGGCGCCTCGCCACGTCGTCGATCAGGTAGGTCAAGGGCTGGGGGACCGGGGTGCGGCTGTGTTCCGCCAGGAAGACGTGCAGGTCGGAGGCTGTACGGCCGGAATCGAGCGCGCGGCGCACCGAGCCCGGGGTGAACCGGTAGACCGTCGCCCCGCCCTTCGACTCCACGTCCGCGAGGACCGCCAGCGCGTCCGCCAGCGGGCGGACCAACGGGCCCGGCGCCACCGCCGTCAGGTCCGCCTGGAGCAGGACGTGGTCCAAGGGCTCCGGGAGCAGCGGGGTGATCAGCTTCTCCGCCCGCGCCGTCGCCGTCGCCCGCTCCGCCGGTGTCGCGTCCCCGTCCGTCAGCAGCGCCCGCCCGTGCGCCGACAGCGCCCCCCGGCCCGTCACACCCAGGAACTCCGCCTCCGACAGCGTCCACTCCGCCAGCCTCGTCCGCAGCTCCCGCGCCGCCGGAGACGGCCGCTCCCACGTCAGCCGCGCCACGATCGACTCCGGGTCCGGGGCCGTGCCCTCCGGAAGCGCGGCCAGGAGCGTCAGCACCCGGTGGCGTACCTCCGGGGCCGCCGAACGGTCCAAGTGCGGGCCCAGCGCCGACAGCGTCCGGTCCTTGCCGTCCCTGCCGCCGACCACGCCCGGCGTCCGCGTCGCCGCCAGCCACGCCGTCGCCAGTCGCGTCCAGCGCTCCGCAGGCGGGCGCTCCAGCCACGCGTCGTACGCGGGCGTCGCCGCGTACCGCTCGTCCGCCTCACCGTCCGACGCCACCAGGCCCGCCGCGTACGCCAGCTCCACCCAGAACGCCGCCTGGGACTCTGTCGAGTCGAGCGCCGCCGCCGTCCGCTTCAGATCCCGGACGCTCAGACCGCCCGCCCGCAGCACCGCCGGGCCGCCCTCGTCCCAGTCCTTCAGCAGCTCCTCCACCGTCGACAACGCCGTGTACGCCTGCGCCGCCGCCGTCGCGTCCACCACCTGCGGACGGTGCGTCGCCTTCTCCCGCACCTCCGGCGCCACCGGCTCCAGTTCCCTGTGCGCCCGCCCGCCGCGCAGATGCAGCGCCGCCTCTCTCGGCAGCACCACCGTGCCCGGCGCCGTCGGAAGCAACAGGCCCCGGTCGAGCAGCCAGCGCAGATGCGCCGCCGGCTGCGCCGTCACCTGGCCGTACGGAGGCCCCCACACCAGCCTGTTGAGTACGTCGATGGACTCCGGCGGCGCCTCGTCCAGCAACGCCGACATCCGCGCCTCGTCCGTGAACAGCTCCGTCAGCTCCGCCACCGCCGACACCCCGTCATGCGTGGTGGGGAGACCCGCCGTTGTGATGATCTCCTGGAGGCGGGTCGGGGAGAGGCCCGCCGTCGCCTCCGCGATCGTCGGGCCCAGGCCCGTGGGGGACGGGTGCTGAGGGGACGGCGCCAGAAGCTCCCGGGCCGTCCGCACCAGGCGCAGCTGGTCGTCCCCGCCCCAGAGCAGCGCCTGCTCGCGGAGTGTCGCCACCGCCCCGGGGAGGGCTCGTGCCGCCTCCTCGCCCGGAAGCAGGGTTTCGAGGGTTGCGTACGGTGTCGGTTCCGGGGCCACCGCCAGCGCCTGCGCCACCTGCTGCGTGAAGCGGTCCAGGCGGTCGAGGGCCCGTACCACCGACGCCCTCGTGCCCGCGCGTGTCGCCAGCTGCGTCAGGTCGTTCGGGACCGGGCCCAACAGGTCCGGGCGGGCCCGCAGCAGACGGGCCAGGGACGCGTCGTCCCTGGCGCGCAATGCCTCCGCCAAGGAGCGGGGGGCTGACGTGGGCGCCGCCGGGGTCTGCTCGTTCGGGCTCATCTGACCCACGGTAGCGGGCCCGTTCTCCCCGGCGGGGATGGCGTGCGCCGACCGTGCCCGGTCAGGGCTTCGTCGCGTTTCCGCATTCGCGATACCGTCGACGGAACAACTGCTGCACCCCGGAGGGGACTTCGTGGGGATCGAGAGTGATCAGCTCGTCTTCGACTACCTGAGCCGCGTCGGTGACCTGGCCCAGCAGCGGCAACTGCCGTCGGCCACCCGGATGCGGCTCGTCAGCGAGTTGCGGGGGGAGATCGACCGGCGGCGCGCCAAGGTCACCGTCGACAGCCCCGCCGCCGTGCGGCGCATCATCGACCGGCTCGGGGATCCCGACCGGATCGTCAGTGGGGCGCAGGAAGGCGGGGGCGCCTCGGGCGCCGATCCTGCGGCCTCTCTTGTGCGGCCTGTGCCGGAGCAGCCGGGGCCTGAGGCTCGGGGTGGTGACGGTAAGGGGGGTGGCGGTGGCAAGAGTGGCGGTATGGGCAAGCTGCTCCGGAAAGTGCCGCCGCAGTCGCCGCAGTCGCCGCAGCAGCGGGACGATGTGCCCTCGCCGCCGCATCTCGCCGGGACCGATGAGCTGGGTTCCTCCCGCGGGGAGACCGACTGGTGGCGGGTCGGGGTCGGGCAGTCGCTCGCCGACACCGATCCCGTGCCCGGGTTCACCGGGGGGATCGAGATCCCCGAGATTCTGAGGCCGCCGGGGGCAGGGGGTGGCGGGGCCGATCTACGGAAACCCGTCGCTCCGGTTGAGGTGGGTGGGGCTGGGGCGATCGAGAAACCGGTGGCTGAGGGGGTCAAATCTCGGCGGTTCGTGCCCGAGGGTGGGCTTGCCAATCCGCTGCTGTTGCTCGCCGCGGCTGCTCTGGTCGCCGGGGCCGTTCTCGGGAACCTGCTGGTCCTACTCTTCGGGTGGGCCGTCGTCTACCTGTCCCGGCGGCTCACCCCCGGGCAGAAGAAATGGGCCGTCTTCGTGGTGCCCGGGCTGGCCGCCGCCGGGGGCATCGGATGGCTGTGGGGGCGCAGCGTCGGGAAGTGGGGCGCACCCATCGCCGAGGGCGAGATGAGCGGGGCGGTGGGGGAGACGTGGCCCTGGGTTTTGCGCTGTGCCGCCGTCGCGTCCGCGCTGTATCTCGTGTGGCGGTCGCAGCGCACTGCGCGATGAAGGGAGGGTGGCCGTCCCGGCTCTCCTTGGCGGCTACCCGTCTCGATCCGACAGGTGTGGGGGTGCGTCCGGGGCCGCCCGGGGCATGTCCGTGCTCGCCATCTTGCCGGCATCGCCGGTTGCGTTGGCCGCTGCCACCGCGCGCGCGAGTGCTGCGCGCGCACATACCCCGACCGCCCCCTCCCGTCTCACACGCGCCTGACCACCGGTGACGCCGGGCGCCCTACGCCGACCACCCCCTCCGGTCTCACACGCGTCTGACCACCGGTGCCGCCGGGCGCCCTACGCCGACCGCCCCCTCCGGTCTCACACGCGTCTGACCACCGGTGCCGCCGGGTGCCCTACGCCGACCACCCCCTCCGGTCTCACACGCGTCTGACCACCGGTGCCGCCGGGCGCCCTACGCCGACCGCCTCCTCCCGTTTCGTACGCCCCCGACCGCCGGTGACGCGCGGGCGCCCCTACCGCGTGCAGTCCCGGCCGTCTCATACGCGTCTGATCGCCGGTGGCGCCGGGTGCCCTACGCCGAGCGGCCCCTCCCGTCTCGTACGCCCTGACCGCCGGTGACGCGCGGGCGCCCCTACCGCGTGTAGCCCCGGCCGTCTCATACGCGTCTGATCGCCGGTTGCGCGCCGGCGCCTCCACGGCGTGGGTTGTACGTACTGCGTGCGCCAATGTCCGCTCGGCCTCAGTGGTTTCGTACGCGGCTGATCGCCGGTCGCGGCGGGCGTTCCCCATGGCAGCGTGGGCTGTGCTGTGCGCGCACATGCCCGGTCGGCGCTGGCCGTCTCGGACGCGGCTGGTCGTCTGTTGCGGCGGGCTCCCTGCCGCGTGGACCACCATGCTGCGCTGGCAGCCGCCCCGACCGGCCCCTCCCGTCTCGCACGCCCCTGATTGCCGGTGGCGCGTCGGCGCCTTCGTCGCGTGGGCTGGGCTGTGCGTGTGTCCGGCCCGATCGGTTCCTCCCCCTCGTACATGGTTGATCGCCGAAGGTGAGGGGCTTGGCACAATCGGGGGTATGGCTGTTTCACTCATAGGTCCGACCGTTGGGTTCGATCTTGATATGACGTTGATCGACTCGCGGCCCGGTATCCGGGCCACCTGGGTCGCTCTGTCCGAGCGGACCGGTGTGTACGTCGATGCCGATCTCGCCATTTCGCGGCTCGGGCCGCCGCTGGTCGACGAGCTGGCTGAGTGGTTTCCGGCCGGGCGGATTTCTGAGGCGGCCGCTCTGTACCGTGAGATGTATCCCACATACGCCATCGAGGCCACGCTCGCGATGCCCGGTGTCCACGAGGCGATGGACGCCGTGCACGCGGTGGGCGGGCGCACGATGGTCGTGACCGCCAAGTTCGAGCCCAACGCCAAGCTGCATCTGGCGCACCTGGGGATCGACGCCGACGTGGTGGTCGGCGATCTGTGGGCCGAGGGGAAGGCCGCCGCTCTGCGGGAGCACGGGGCCGGTGTGTATGTCGGGGATCACGTCGGGGACGTGCGGGGCGCGCGTGCCGCCGACGCGCTGTCCGTCGCCGTGACCACCGGGCCGTGTGACGCCGGGGAGTTGCGGGCCGCCGGTGCCGATGTGGTGCTGGAGGGCCTGGAGGCGTTCCCGGGGTGGTTCGGCGGCTACGTGGAGCGTGCCGCTCGGCGTTGAGCCGCCACCCCTCGGAGGACGCCCGCCGCGGCCACGAGGAAACCGACGCCCATGAGCATGCAGACGGCGTAGGCGACGGGCGGGAAGGGCGTCGTCCCGAGGAACAGTGGGGCCACCGTGACCAGGGTGGCGACCGCCCCCACGACGAAGACGATGCCGCCCGCTTTGACGAGGCCGTCGCCGGGTCCTGTCTCGGTCGCCCGGGAATTGACTTGGGTTTTGTCACGCACCCGGCCAGGGTAGTTCCCAGCCCGAGAGAACTAGACGGCGCCGTCTTGCCAGCGGCTCCGGGACCCATAGTCTTGGTGGCGGCGGGTCGTACCACGACCCGCTGTACTGCTATCCAGAGCGTTTTTCTACCTAGTACGAGGACGAGGACTTCACGTGCCTACCGGCAAGGTCAAGTGGTTCAACAGCGAGAAGGGCTTCGGCTTCCTCTCCCGCGACGACGGCGGCGACGTCTTCGTGCACTCCTCCGTACTTCCCGACGGTGTCGACGCCCTCAAGCCCGGCCAGCGCGTCGAGTTCGGGGTCGTCGCCGGACAGCGCGGTGACCAGGCGCTCTCCGTGGCCATTCTTGATCCGACTCCGTCCGTCGCGGCGGCCCAGCGCCGCAAGCCCGATGAACTGGCCTCCATCGTGCAGGACTTGACCACCCTGCTCGAGAACATCACGCCGATGCTCGAGCGCGGCCGCTATCCCGACAAGGCCGCCGGGGCGAAGATCGCCGGGCTGTTGCGGGCCGTCGCCGATCAGTTGGACGTCTGAGCGGCTTCTACGGGAAGCGCAGCGCGTCGGGGGCCAGCGGCGGGACCAGGCCCTCGGCCGCTGCCCGGGTGAGCAGGCCCCTGATCGCCGCGTAGCCGTCCTCGCCCAGGTCCGCCGTGAACTCGTTGACGTAGAGGCCGATGTGCTGGTCGGCTACGGACGGGTCCATCTCCTGGGCGTGCTCCATCACGTACGGGCGTGAGGTCTCGGGGTCGTCCCATGCCTGGCGGACCGAGGCGCGGATCGCGTCCGCGTAGGCGGTGAGGGTCTCCGCGCCGAGGCTGCGGCGGGCGATGATCGCGCCGAGCGGGATCGGCAGGCCCGTCGTCGCCTCCCAGTGCTCGCCCATGTCCGCCAGCTTGTGCAGACCGTAGTTCTGGTACGTGAAGCGCGCCTCGTGGATGACCAGGCCCGCGTCGATCTTGCCGTCCCGTACCGCCGGCATGATCTCGTGGAACGGCATCACGACGATCTCGCCGACCCCGCCGCCGGGGACCGTGTCCGCCGCCCACAGGCGGAAGAGGAGGTAGGCCGTCGAGGTCTCGCTGGGGACCGCGACCCTTTTGTCCGAGAGGTCCACGTTCGGCTCTCGGGTCAGGACCAGCGGGCCGCAGCCCCTGCCCAGCGCTCCGCCGCACGGGAGCAGCGCGTAGTCGTCGAGCACGTACGGCAGGACCGCGTAGCTCACCTTCAGGACGTCGTACGCCTCCTCGCGGCGCTCCGCGATCCCGTTGGTGATGTCGATGTCCGCGAAGGTGACGTCCAGCGCCGGGGCGCCGGGGACGCGGCCGTGGGCCCACGCGTCGAAGACGAACGTGTCGTTCGGGCAGGGGGAGAAGGCGATGCGGGTGGGTGCGGGTGTCGTCGGCTTCGTCGTCATGTGTTCTTCCAACCTCTCAGGACGGGTGCCGCCTTCCCGAACGCCTCGGTGAGCGCCGCGAACGCGTCGCCGATGCGCCAGGCCGCGCGGTCGCGGGGGCCCACCGCGTTGGAGACGGTACGTATCTCGGCCACCGGCACCCCGTGCGCGGCGGCCGCCTCGGCCACGCCGAACCCCTCCATCGCCTCGGCCACGGCGTCGGGGTGGCGCCGGGCCAGGAGCGCCGCGCGGTCGGCGGTGCCTGTCACCGTGGAGACCGTCAGGACGGTGCCGGTCGCCGTCGCGGCCGTCACCTCCGCGAGGTCTCGTACGAGGGACGGCGGTGGACTGTGGGTGACGGTGCCGAAGCCCAGTTCGGTGACCGGGAGGAAGCCCTCCGGGGTCTCCGCGCCCAGGTCCGCCACGGTGATCGCGTCGGCGATCAGGATCGCGCCGGGCGGGGCGCCGAAGCCGCCGCCGATGCCGGCCGAGACGACCAGCGTGTACGGCCTGCCCGTCAGGGCCGCCGTCGTCAGGGCGGTCGCGGTGCCCGCGGCCGCGGCCGCCGGGCCGACGCCCACGGCGATCACGTCGATGACGTCGGCCGCGTCGGTCGCGTCGCCCGTGTCGGTCGTGTTCTTCGCCGGGTGGTGCGTGCGCAGGCCGCGGGCCACCGCGTCCCGTTCTGCCGGGACGGCGGTGGCGATCAGAACGCGACCGTGCGGGTGGGCGGGGCCGGTGTCCGTCAGGAGTCCTTCTTCTTCTCGAGCTTGAACGACCACAGGCCGTACGCCTTGGAGTTGCCGCCCTGAAGGATCGTCACCGTCGTGCTGTTGCCCGTGGCGCCGTACTGCTGGTTGAAGAACACGCTGCCCGGGACCGTCCGGTACGTCTTCTTGCTGGACTCGGTGAGCGGCTGACCGTTCATCAGGAGGGTCCAGCCCTTGTCCGCGATCTCCGGGTCGACGCCGAAGCGGACCGTCTCGTCGGGATCGACCTTGACGGTCTTGGCGTCCTTGTCCTTCAGGCAGCCCTCCAGGGAGGACGAGGCGAGCGCCTTGCCGTCCTTGTAGCAGGATGCCTCGGAGTTCACCGTGTCGCGGCCCACCGTCACGGTGGCCAGCGGGGTCGGCTTGTCGCAGGCGGAGAGGACGAGCAGTCCGGCGCCGACGGCACCGACGGCGGCCACGGTGCGCCTGTGGCGCACAACGAAACGCTGGGAGGTCATGGGCGCAGGTTATCTGGCGACCCGGCACCACCCGCGAGCCGGGTACGGCGTGCCGCCCGAGCCGGCTCCGCCACAGCCCCCGCGCCCCTGAGATGGCGCACGCAGTGCGCGTCTCAGGGGCGCGGGGAACTGCGCGACCAGCCACCGCGTACCGGCAGTCGGCGACGGGGACGGACCTCGCAGACGCTAGACCACCCGCGCCCGCGCCGGGCCCCCATGACGGGCCGCCGACAAAAGGCCCCGGACCGTCGTCAGCCACCCCAGGGCGACGATCCCGGCGGCGACGGAGAGGCCCAGCGTGCCGTTCAGGGGCAGCGCGATCCCGATCGCCCCGCCAAAGACCCAGGCCATCTGCAACAACGTCTCCGAGCGCGCGAACGCCGACGTACGCACCGCCTCAGGCACGTCCCGCTGGATCGTCGCGTCAAGCGACAGCTTGGCGAGGGCCTGGGCGAAGCCCGCGCACGCGGCCAGGCACGCCGTCATGAACGCCCCGAAGAAGACCGCCGAGGCCACCGCCACACCCAGCACGGCCGCGACCACCGTCACGATGATGATCTCGGGCGCCCGGGATCTCAGCCACGCCCCCACGGCCGTGCCCAGCGCGTTGCCCGCCCCGGCCGACACGCCGACGAGCCCGAGGGAGACCGCCGCGCTCTGCCCGGTCAGCGGATGCTCCCGCAGCAGGAACGCGAGGAAGAAGATGAGGAACCCGGAGAGGCAGCGCAGGGCCGCGTTGGCGGCGAGGCCGTGGGTGACGGCCGTGCCGACCGTGCGCAGGCCCGGCTTGCGTTCCCTCTTCACCGGGCCGTGCAGATGCGCCTCGTCGGCGGCGAGCAGCGCCTTGTCCTCGCCCTTGGCCGAGTCGACCTTGGGCGGCAGCGAGAACGACAGGAACATCCCCGCCACGAAGAGCACGAAGGCGCCGTAGAGCGGATAGCGGGGTCCGAGCGCCTGGAGGCCGGCTCCGACCGGCGCCGCCGCCCCCGTGGCGAGCAGCCCGCCGAGCGTCACCCGCGAATTCGCCTTGACCAGGGAGAAGCGTGGTGGCAGCAGCCGTGGCACCACCGCCGAGCGGACCACCCCGTACGCCTTGGACGAGACGAGGACGCCGAGCGCCGCCGGGTACAGCTCGATGCCGCCCGTCACCACCGCCCCGGACAGGACGAGCGCGAGAAGCGCCCGCGCCAGCATCGAGCCCGCCATCGCCGCGCGCCGCCCGTGCGGCAGCCGGTCCAGGAGCGGGCCGATCACCGGGGCGAGGAGGGTGAAGGGCGCCATCGTGATCGCCAGGTACAGGGCGACCCGGCCGCGCGCCTCGTCCGTCGGGACGGAGAAGAACACCGTCGAGGCGAGCGCGACGGTGATCATGACATCGCCCGCGCCGTTCACCGCGTGGAGCTCGATGAGTTTTCCGAGCCCCGACTCGCCCGCGCCGTGCGCGTGTGTCGCTTTTCTGATGCCGCGCGCCGTGCCGGTGAACGGCAGCCTCAGGGCGCGCCCGACCTTGCGGACGGCCCCGCGCACCGGGCCCGAACCGCTGTGTTCGTACGCCGACCTTGCGGTTGCCACGCAGTCATAGTGCCCCGGGAACGGGCGGACTAGTGCCGTTATGAGTACGCGGGTCGGCTTTCGCGTCCGGTGCGGCTCGTACGTCGGTGTGGGCGACGGGCGTGGAAGGAGGTAGCGTGCGTAGCGCGCCCGCGGCGGTTGTTATCGGCCGCGCGCCTCTCGGCCATCCCGCAGAATGGATGACGTAGGTGCGCCCGGAACGCTCGGGTGCGGACGTCGACGCGGCCCTCAGGTCCGCTCCGTCCGCGCTCCCGCACACAGGACGGCGCACTCGAGAGACGGCGTAGGAGAGAAGCGATACCTGTGAGCGCAGCGACAACGCGAAGCCGCACCCCTGACCGTCTGTGCGCCGAGGCGGTCGACCTCGCCCGTACGGCGGCCGAGGAGGCCGCCGCGCCCGGTGTGGTCGGCGAGCACGTCGAGATGGTGGTCGAGGGCGACCGCGTCGTCACGCACCTTTTCGAGTGCAAGGAGTTCGGCTACCGGGGCTGGCGCTGGGCCGTCACCGTGGCCCGCGCCTCCCGCGCCCGGTACGTCACGCTCGACGAGACCGTGCTGCTGCCCGGGCCCGACGCGCTCCTCGCCCCCGAATGGGTGCCCTGGAGCGAGCGCCTGCGCCCCGGCGACATGGGCCCCGGCGACCTGCTGCCCACCGAGGCCGACGACCCGCGCCTGGACCCCGGCTACATCGGGGACGACGGGCCGCCGCCGAACTCGCCGCTGTCCGAGGACATGGCCGAGCTCGTCGAGGCCGAGGACGCCGAGCTCACGGAAGGCCCCGTCCGCGAGCTGCCCGTCGCCCCGGTCCGTGGCTCCATCGCCGCCGTCGCCGAGGAGCTGGGGCTGCGCCGGGCGCGCGTCCTGTCCCGGTACGGGCTGCATGTCGCCGCCGACCGGTGGGAGGAGTCGTACGGCGCGAAGACGGCGATGGCGCAGGCCGCGCCCGCCACCTGTGTCTCCTGCGGGTTCCTCCAGCCCATCGGGGGTTCGCTCGGTCAGGCGTTCGGGGTCTGTGCCAATGAGTTCTCGCCGGCGGACGGGCGCGTCGTGTCGCTCTCGTACGGGTGCGGGGGGCACTCCGAGGCCGCCGTCATGCCGAGCGCTCCGCGGCCCGCGCCGCCTGTGATCGACGAGAACCTTGTGGATGTGCTGCCGCTTCGGGTGGAGCCGGACGAGGGGTCGGTCGGCGCGGTCCCGGTCGAGGGCGCGGACGATCTGGGGCACTCGTAGTGGGGTCCGCCTTCGCGTCTGCCCGGTCGTTGTCTCGTCGGCGAGTGCGGGTGCGTCGTGGTCGCTCGCGCAGTTCCCCGCGCCCCTATGGGGCTGCGGCGGAGCCGCATCACGGCGAACGGTTCGCCGTCCTTGTACGCGGCCGGGCTCGGCGGCACCTCCTGGGCAGGGGACTGCGAGGGCGGGGCGGTGGCGGCCGGGC
>NZ_JBEYWV010000060.1:0-18182 GCF_040644575.1 Streptomyces sp. NPDC046939 | reverse complement strand
TACTGCTCGCTCGTGCCGGCGAGTTCGCCGGCCAGGTGGCGGGCGAGCCGCGTCTGCTCGTGACATGAGCAGACGCGTCCGCGGCTTTTCGTGGGTTGCTCGCGCAGTTCCCCGCGCCCCTGGCGGGGCCTAAGCGAAGGCCAGCCAGACAATCCCGTACGAAGCGGCAGCGACAAGCGCCGCGGCCGGCATCGTGATGAACCACCCCACCACGATGTTCTTGGCAACCCCCCACCGAACGGCGTTCACCCGCTTGGTCGCCCCCACACCCATGATCGCGGACGTGATGACGTGCGTGGTCGAGATGGGCGCGTGGAACAGGAACGCCGAGCCGAACATGATCGAGGCCCCCGTGGTCTCGGCGGCGAACCCCTGCGGCGGGTCCAGCTCGATGATCTTGCGACCCAGGGTCCGCATGATCCGCCAGCCGCCCGCGTACGTGCCGAGCGACAGCATGACGGCGCACACGATCTTGACCCAGACCGGGATCGGGTCCTGGAACGTCTCGTGGCCGCCGATGACGAGCGCCATGACCACGATGCCCATGGTCTTCTGCGCGTCCTGGAGCCCGTGCCCGAGCGCCATGCCGGCCGCGGAGACGGTCTGCGCGATCCGGAATCCGCGCTTCGCCTTGTGCGGGTTGGAGCGCCGGAACATCCACATGATGAGGGTCATCACGAGGTAACCGGCGACGAGGCCGATCACCGGCGACGTGAACATCGGGATGACGATCTTGTCGAGCACCCCGGACCAGTACACGGTCGTGCCCCCGGCGAGCGCCGCGCCGACCATGCCGCCGAACAGGGCGTGCGAGGACGACGAGGGAAGGCCGAAGTACCAGGTGATGAGGTTCCACACGATCGCGCCCGCCAGGGCCGCGAAGAGGATGCCCATCCCCTTGTTGCCCTCGGGCGTCGCGATGATGCCCTCACTGACCGTCTTGGCGACGCCGCTGCCGAGGAAGGCACCGGCGAGGTTCATCACCGCGGCCATGGCGAGCGCCGCGCGGGGCGTCAGGGCACGGGTGGAGACGGACGTGGCGATGGCGTTCGCGGAGTCGTGGAAGCCGTTCGTGTACGTGAATCCGAGCGCGACGCCGATCGTCACGATCAGGGTGAAGGTGTCCATGAGCCGGCCTCAGGACTCCTTCACGGCGATGGTCTCCACCGTGTTGGCCACGTGCTCGAAGGCGTCGGCCGCCTCTTCCAGCACATCGACGACCTGCTTCAGCTTCAGCACTTCCATGGCGTCGTACTTGCCGTTGAAGAGCTGGGCCAGCAGCTTGCGGTGGATCTGGTCGGCCTGGTTCTCGAGCCGGTTGACCTCGATCCAGTACTCGGTGAGGTTCGACATCGTCCGCAGGTTGGGCATCGCCTCGGCGGTCAGTTCGGCCGCCCGCGCGAGCACCTCGATCTGCTGCTCCACGCCCTTCGGGAGCTCCTCGATCTGGTAGAGGACCACCAGGTCGACGGCCTCCTCCATGAAGTCCATGATGTCGTCGAGGGACGAGGCGAGGTTGTAGATGTCCTCGCGGTCGAACGGCGTGATGAACGAGGAGTTGAGCTGGTGGAAGATCGCGTGGGTGGCGTCGTCACCGGCGTGTTCGGCTGCCCGCATCCGCTCCGCGATCTCGGCTCGGGCGGAGGTATCCGTCCCGAGCAGTTCCATCAGGAGCTTCGAGCCCGTGACGATGTTGTCCGCGGACGCGGCGAACATGTCGTAGAAGCTCGTCTCCCTGGGGGTCAGACGAAAACGCACGTGGGGTCCTCGGGGTGCTCTGGATTGGGTCAGGCTGATGCTAGGCGCATCATCCGGCCACGGCTAACCGGCGTTCCCCCAGTGTCGCCCATCAGGCACAGTGATCAGCACGGGGTCCCAGGAACCGGCCGGACCCGCGCGTTTTCCGGTATCCTATACCCACCGGGGGTATATGGAGCCACCACTGGATCCACACGGCATCCACCACGATCCACTACGGGAGGTCGGACACGATGACCACGGACGCGAGCCGTACGGCGGCCGCCGAGGGCGGGGCGGAGAGCGGCACCGCCGAGATCGTGACCGACCACGACCGCGGCATCCACGGCTACCACCACCAGAAGGACGAGCACCTCAAGCGCCTGCGCCGGATCGAGGGCCAGATCCGCGGCCTCCAGCGCATGGTCGAGGAGGACGTCTACTGCATCGACATACTCACGCAGGTGTCGGCCTCCACCAAGGGCCTGCAGTCCTTCGCGCTCCAGCTCTTGGAGGAGCACCTGCGCCACTGCGTCGCCGACGCGGCGGTCAAGGGCGGGGACGAGATCGACGCCAAGGTCGAGGAGGCCACGAAGGCGATCGCGCGGATGCTGCGCACCTGACCCGGCTGGTCCGGGGGCTGCTCTCGGGGGTACGGGGTGGTTCCGCGGGCGGGGGCCGGGCCCTTGGATCCGTGACCTCAGGTCCGGTACTCGCTGTGCGGGCCGCCGGGCAGGGCCTCGGCGACTCGCAGCACCTCGTCGATCCGGTCCGCGCTGAGCCGCCCCTCGGGGACGGCGGACGCCGCGATGATCAGTTCACCGCACAACTCGATCTCGGCGAGGGCGACGTGGTCCTGGACCGTCGTACCTACGGGAGCCACGCTCATCACCTCTTCCAGCCATCGTCGGTCCACTTCCCAGAGTAGGGAGCGCCCTACGGACCGCGCATGGCACGGAAGAACCATTTCCGGCTGCGACGGGGCCCCTACGGCCCGTCCTTCTCGGCGACCTTGCCGGCGTAGATGTCCTTCTTGTCCGGAAGCCGGACGCTCGCGGACTTCCCGAACCCGTAGAGCAGCGTCGTCGACGCCACGGCGACGTCCTTGCGGTTCTGGGTGTCGGCGAAGCTGAAGCGGTGCCTGACCTTGCGGATCAGGCCCTCCTCGTCGAGGTAGACGTCGAACGGCACCGCCGAGCCGCCGAACCCTTTCGCCGCCGCCGCGAACGCCTTCGCGTTCCCCCCGGACGCGGCCTTGGCGGCGGCGCCGAGGTCGACGGTCCCCCGGTAGTGCCGGGTCCGCACGCCCGCGATGTCGCTCTCGCCCGCGTACGTCACCTTCCGCGCGCCGCGCAGCAGCTCCGCCGCCGCCAGCGGGTCGGTGGCGCCGCCCGTGACCAGGTTGCCGTCGCTCAGCGAGGCGGTGTCGACCCGCACCCACTTGTCGGCGGGCACGCCCGCGCCCCGGTTCTTCATGAAGAGGGCGCCGGGCGCGAGCAGCTCGGTGATGGGCCGGTGCTCCTGCGCCCCGGCCGCGTCCTGCGGCAGCCGCACCGTCAGTCTGCCGAGCCCCGCGCGGTAGTCGTAGACGCCCTCGCCGCGAATGGTCACGCGGGTTCCGCCGCTGGCCATCTCCATCGACGTGGTCGCCTCGGAACTGCCCTCGCGCACCAGCCGGTCGGCGGCCCGGCGCACCACGTGCTCCGCGTTCGCGTGCAGGTCACCCGCCTCCGCGCCACCGCCGCACCCGGCCGCGCACGCCATGATGCCCGCCGCGGCCACGGCCGCCGCCCCGGTCCTCACCGGGCGCCTGTGCTGCACCACCATCGCTTGTCTACCCCCAAGCCCGTCCGTGCGTCTGCGGCCCCGCTGTTGACCGGTTAACGACGAGTAGGGTCTGCCGTCACGCGAACGGGGGTTTGCCCAGGCCGTTCACCGTGTCCCGCTACCGTGTCCGCGTGGCACAACAGCAGCGCGAGCACGCGACGACCGTCGAGGAACAAGGCCGGTTCGCGGCGGCCCGGTGCACCTGCGGGTGGCGCGGTCCCGCGCGGCGGGCGCGCAGCAAGGCGCGCTCGGACGCGGAGGAGCATGCGCGGCCCGCGTGAGGGCAGGGGAACCCCGGCTTCCCGTAGCGCGTCTCGTCACCGGGAAGCAACCGGTGGCCGAGGGAGACCCACATGCAGCGACGTACGTTCATAGCGGCCTCGGCGGCCGCGCTCACGGCGGGGGCGGCCTCCGCCTGCACCCCGGACGACGCGGCTCCGTCCGCCTCGTCGGCCTCGTCCGCCTCGTCCAAGAACTCCATCCGCTCCACCGGCGCGAGCGCCTCCCCGGCCGTGCGCGCCGCCGCGAACCTCGACGCGCTGGCCAAGGACCTCGACGGCTCCCTGGTCCGCCCCGGCCAGTCCGCGTGGACCGCCGCCCGCCAGCTCTACAACACCCGCTTCGACGACCTGAGGCCGAGCGCCGTCGCCTACGTCGCCGGGCCCGACGACCTCCGTACGGCCCTGGCGTACGCCCGCGCCCGCAAGGTCCCGGTCGCGATACGCAACGGCGGGCACTCCTACGCGGGCTACTCCTCCGGCAACGGACGGCTGATCCTCGACGTGTCCCGCATGAAATCGGTCCGCGCCTCGGGCGGCGAGGCCGTCGTCGGCGCGGGCGCCAAGCTCATCGACGTCTACCGGGGACTCGCCGCCAAGGGCGTCACCATCCCGGCGGGCTCCTGCCCCACGGTCGGCGTCTCCGGCCTCACCCTCGGCGGCGGCCACGGCGTGGTCTCCCGCGCGTACGGCCTGACCTGCGACAGCCTGACCGGCGCCACCCTCATATCGGCGGACGGCAAGGAGCTGAGGGCCGACGCCTCGACCAACAAGGACCTGTTCTGGGCGCTGCGCGGCGCGGGCAACGGACAGTTCGGCGTCGTCACCGAACTCCGCTTCAAGACCCACCCGGCGCCGCAGGGCGTCTCCGCGTACATGACGTGGCCCTGGTCGAAGGCGGCCACGGTCCTCAAGGCGTGGCAGAAGTGGGGTCCGGACCAGCCCGACGAGATCTGGTCGTCGCTGCACGTGGCGAACGCGGCGGGCGGGCGCCCCACCATCTCCATAGCCGCCTTCTCCCTCGGCACCTACACCGAACTCCAGAACGCCGTCGACCGCCTCGCCGACGGCCCCGGCGGGCCGGGACCGGCCACCTCGGTCTCGCTGAAGCGCCGCTCGTACAAGGAGTCGATGGAGGTCTACGCCGGCTGCTCCGCGTTCTCCGACGACGAGCAGTGCCATCTGCCGGGCCCGACGCCGGGCCGCTCCGTACAGGGCGACCTCCGGCGCGAGACGTACGCGGCCCACTCGGACTTCTTCGACCGCTCCCTGTCGGACGCCGGCGTACGCGCCCTGCTCAAGCAGATGGAGTCGGTGGCGGCGGGCGCGGGCTCCGTCGCCTTCACCGCGCTCGGCGGCGCCGTCAACCGCGTCGACCCGACGGCCACGGCGTTCGTCCACCGCCGCTCGCGGATGCTCGCCCAGTACATCGTGTCCTGGCAGGCGGGCGCCTCCGGATCGGCGGCCCGGGACTGGCTGAAAAAGGCCCACACCGCGATGGCCCCGTACGCGTCGGGGGCCGCGTACCAGAACTACACGGACGCCACGCTGACCAACTGGCGCAAGGCCTACTACGGGGCCGCGGCCGACCGCCTGACGAAGGTCAAGCGGCAGTACGACCCGACGGGCTTCTTCGCGTTCCAGCAGGCCCTGTAAGCGCGGCCCGCGCCTGTTCCGCCCGGATGGAGCAGGCGACACGCCCCCGGGTGGCCCGGACGGGCGAGCGGGGGTGCGCTGGAACCATGAACACACCCCGAATAGTCGCCGCCACGGCCGCGACCGCCGCCGTCCTCACCCTGGGCGCCGCCACGGCCGCCGCCCTCGAGGACGGGACGCCGCACCCCCAGGCGGGCCCGCTCCTGGTGGTCTCCGCCGCCGTCGCGGTGGCCGCGGGCGCCGGCGGTCTCACGCTGATCCGCGGCGGCAAGGGGCCGACTACGCCGCCAGATCCCGCTCCTCGGCGCTCCCCGACGAACCGCGGGCCTCGGGAAGCTCCACCGCGCCCGGAGCCGTCGCCACAGTCCTAGGGGCCCACACGAGCCATCCCGCGCGGGAGCGGCCGATGGCCCGGGCGAGCGGGGTGAGCAGGGCCGAGGCGAGCGGCGAGAGGAGCAGCGCGACGGCGGTGCCGAGCGCGAACCCGCCGACGACGTCGGTCGGGTAGTGCACGCCCATGAAGACCCGGCAGAACCCCTCCGCCACGGCGAGCGCGAGACCGACGAGGCCCAGTTTGCGGTGGGCGACGAAGAGGGCGGCGCCCATGGCCATCGCGAGCGTCGCGTGGTCGCTGACGAACGAGAAGTCGTTCTTGCCGTCCACCAGGACGGTCAGGCCGTCATGGTCCTTGAAGGGCCGCGGCCGTTCGACGAACGACCGGATCGGCACGTTCACCAGGACCGCGACGGCGGCGGCGAGCGGAGCCCACACCACGGCGGCGACCGACGAGGCCGCGTCGTCGAGAGCACCGCGCTTGCGCGCGCCCCACCAGCACCACAGCACCACGAGGACGAGGCCGAGCAGGATCCCGTACTCGCCGACGAACTCCATGGCCCTGTCGAACCAGCCCGGGGTGGCGTCCGTCAGCCCGTTGATGTCGTAGAGCAGGGAGACGTCAGGGTTCGACCCGGAACTCTCGAGCGCCTCGAGTCCAGCCATGGTTCAACGGCCCCTTCGTCCTCAGCCACCCCCGTGGTCTGCTTCCGGTTCAGTAAAAGGAACGCACGTCCACGTTCCCCACGTTCCGCACTCCACCGAATGATCACGCAGACGTTACCGAAGAGAGATGCAAACCCGCAGCTCAGGCCCAGGCGCTAACGGAGAGTTCAAGCCACGTCACACTTCCGGCGACGCGGTCGGCAGCGCCTTCGCGCCGTCCTGCGTGACCCGGGTCGCGCCGAAGTAGTCGGGCGTGTCGATCGGGTCGAACCGGATGACGGCCCCCGACCGCGGCGCGTCGATCATGTACCCGCCGCCGACATAGATCCCCACGTGCCGGATCGCGCGGCTGTTCTGGAGGTCGTCGGAGAAGAACACGAGGTCACCCGGGAGCAGCTCGTCCCGCTTCGGGTGCGGCCCCGCGTTGTACTGGTCGTTGGCGACGCGCGGCAGCTCGATGTCGACCGAGGCGTACGCCGCCTTGGTCAGCCCGGAGCAGTCGAACCGCCCGCCCTGGTCGGCCGTCCCGTTGCCACCCCACAGATACGGGGTTCCGAGCTTCTTCTGCGCGTAGTAGATCGCCGCCGCGGCCTGCTGCGAGGGCTGCACCCGCCCGACCGGCCGGGCGAAGCTCTTCTCCAGCGTCGTAATGGTCTTCACGTAGTTCTGCGTCTCGCGGTACGGCGGCACGCCCCGGTACTTGATGACGGCGTACGCGCCCGCGTTGTACGCCGCCAGCATGTTCTTCGTCGGGTCGCCGGGCGCGTCCTTCACGTACGAGGCGAGCTTGCAGTCGTACGAGGCGGCCGACGGGATCGCGTCGTTCGGGTCCCAGATGTCCCGGTCCCCGTCCCCGTCCCCGTCCACGCCGTGCGCCGCCCAGGTCCCGGCGATGAACTGCGCTATGCCGTACGCCTTCGCCGGCGACGTCGCCCTCGGGTTGAAGCCGCTCTCCTGGTAGAGCTGGGCGGCGAGCAGCGCCGGATTGATCGCGGGGCACAGATTGCCCCACTTCTGCACGAGCGGCTGGTAGGCGGCGGGCACGGCCCCCTTCGCGAGCCCGACGGCTCCCTGCCCCACCCCGTTGGTCAGACTCCCCGCCGCCATGTACGTCCCCAGGACCAGCAGCGTCACGAACCCCGTCCCCCCCGCGACGGCCGAACCCGCGACGATCCACGCCTTACGCACCGTCAACCGCCTTCCGCCGCACGGGAGTCCATCGACCTTCCAGTCTAGAGGCCTGCCCACCGGATGATCGGAATTCACTTCCGAGCGCCGGTCGGAGGACACCAGCGACCTTGATCGCCCGGCGATTGCCCGGCGTGACCAGGCGTGATACACAGAGTGACGATACGTTCCGGCACATACCGAACCGCCCGCCAGGCGGCCCGGCGGACAACGGTGCGTACGAACTCGGCCAACGAATGGCGGCAATGGTGCAGGCATCCGCGCCAATCTGCGCCAGAATGGCGGTGACCTCTGCGCTGCTGCGGAGGCGACAGAACTACCCAATTGGGGCGGTGAGTTACACATGCTGCTGGCAGCCGAAAAAGGCGACATCACGACCATCATCGGCGGGATCGCCCCCGACTGGGGCCCGTTCGGGAGCCTGGGCAACGAGGCACGCGTAATGATCGAGGTGGTGATGGCCGTGGCCATCCTGCTCTGCCTCGGCATCGCGATCTGGGGCGCGGCCAAGCAACGCATCGGGGCGACGGCACTGCGCGACACCTTCAGCGCCGAACAAGGCAAGGGCCTCATCATCGCGGGCCTCACCGGGGTCTTCATCATCGGCTCCCTCGGCACGCTCTTCACGATCGTCTACGGCATGGCCGTCTAGCCCGCGGGACCGGCGCTTTTCCGCCGCCCGTCCCGCGGCGGAGAACGCACCGTCAGTTTCCGGCCGCTCCCTGCCGGTTATGCCTTGTTCGAACACTGTCCGATCCGCTGATCCCCCAGTCCCCATATCGCCCCAGTCCCCACATCCCCCCTAGTCCCCACATCCCCACACCCCCGCGTCCCCGACACCATCCGTTCCGTCGTGCCCACCGGCTGAGGTTGCGTCTCCCTGATGTCGAACCACCACACCGCGTCCGCGCGGCCACCAGCACGGCTACCGTCGTATGCGGCGTATCCGGCGGTTCAGCACAAGGTTGAGGGGACGTGCGCACGATGAGTCTCGACGACCGGCACAGCGACGACCTCTACGGCGGCACCGGCCAGACCCGGACCCGCTACCCCGACTCCCCCGCCCCCGACCCGCGCAGACCCGGCCGCTCCCCGTCCCGCTCCCTCATCACCGTGGTCGGCGTCGTGGTCCTCCTCATCGCGGCGATCGCGTTCGCCAACCGCGGCGGCGACAGCGCCTCCGGCGGCAACCAGGACTCCGGCTCGGCCCCGAAGTCCTCCTCCACGGCCGCCACCGGGACGAAGCCGGTGGGGGCGGGGTTTGCGCATGATGAACAGGGGGCGCAGTCGGCTGCCGCCAATTACGCGGTTCAGCTCGGTTCGGCCGAAATGTTCGACAAGGCCAAGCGGGACCAGATCGTCGACACGGTCTACGTGCCGCAGGCCGCCGCCGCCCGCAGGGGCGCCCTCGACAAGGTCTACTCCAGCGAGAGCTTTCTGACGAGCATCGGCCTCAACAAGGACGGCACGGCGCCCAACGGCACCACGTTCGTGTCCCGCATCATCCCGGTCGGCACGAAGACCACCGCCTTCGACGGCGACACGGCGACCGTGTCGATCTGGTACTCGTCCCTGTTCGGACTCGCGGGCGAGGGCGCCAAGAACCCCGTCTCCGAGAGCTGGTACACCAACAGCTACAAGATGCGCTGGATCAGCGGCGACTGGAAGGTGGAGGACTTCACGCAGAAGGACGGGCCTGTCCCGGTCGGTCGCGACCAGCGCGCCTCCACGGCCGATGACATGGCCAAGGCCGTGAAGGAGTACGGAGGCTTCACCTATGCCCGCTAGCCGCCGTCGCCGCACCCTCACGCTCGCCGGCATGGTCGCCGCCGTGCAGACCTCGGGCGTCCTGCTGGCGTCCCGCGCCTTCGCCGCCCCCGACCCGAACCCGTCGAACGATCCCTGCGACCTCATCCGCGGCCCCGCCAAGGCCTACTGCCAGCGTGGGGACGGTAGTCGGCGCAGTCTCACCGGGGGGAGCACGGGGGGCGACATGCCACCCGACACCAACAACCCCCTGGACCCCCTCTCCAGCCTCGCCAAGGGCTGTGCCGACGCCGCCTCCTGGACCGTCGACAAGCTCAGCGAGGCCGTCCGCAAGACCGCCGAGGTCGACTTCACGAACCAGGAGTTCCTGAAGCAGTACGCGGTCGTCTTCGCCGCCTCCGCCGTCCTGACCCTCCTCCTGTGGCTGCTCGCCGTCGCGAAGAGGGCGGTGCGCGGCGTCCCCCTGGCGACCGCGATCTCGGAGGCCGTCGGCTTCCTGTGGCTGACGGTGCTGGCCTCGGCGTTCACCCCGCTGATCCTGTACACCGTCGTCTCCGCCACGGACGGCGTCACGGACGTCCTGGCGAAGGCGACGGGCAATCAGACGAACGCGTTCTTCGGCACGTTCTCCGACGCCCTCAAGAAGGGCGACGACATCGGCGGCGGCCCGATCATGCTGATCGTGGTGTCGCTGGTGTCGATCGTCGCGGCCGGCGTGCTCTACCTGGAGCTGTATCTGCGCGCGGTCCTGCTGTACGTGGGCGCCCTGCTCGGCGTCGTCGTGTACGCGGGCCTCGTCGACAAGAACCTGTGGGGCCACGTCCGCCGCTGGGTCGGCATCATGGTGGCGATCATCCTCGTCAAGCCGGTGATCGTGATCGTCCTCGGCCTCGCGGGGGCGCTGTCGAGCAGCGACGACGGCCCCGACTCGCTCGCCGCCGTCGTCTCGGGCCTCGCCATCGTCCTGCTCGCCATCTTCGCCAGCGGCATGATCTACCGCTTCGTCCCGGGCTTCGGCGACGAGATGGCCAACGTCCGCAAGAACCGCATCATGCAGGGCGCCGAGGGCAAGGCGGCCGCCGCCTTCACCTCGCCCGCCGCCCTGGTCTCGCAGGGCATCAAGACGCACAGCGCCCGCGCGGACAGCGGCGCGGGCGGCGGGGGCGGCGGGCAGTCCCGCCCGGCCAACCCCGTCTCGGGCGGCGTCGCCGCGCACAGCACCCGTACGGGCACGGGCGGCGGCGGATCTGTCCCCTCCGCCGCACCCGCGCCCCGTACGAGCCCCACGAACACCCCGCACGCCGGTAACCGAGGCAACGGCGGGGGCAGCAACCCCGGCTTCAACAGCAACGGCAAACCGCAAGGAGGTGCAGGGCGTTGACGACCCAGTCCCATGTGTCCCCTCCGGTCACGCCCCGCCGCACATATCTGATCGGCCGTGCCCGGCCGAACGCGATCGTCGGCAGGAACCGCGAGACCGGCGAGATCGCCCTGATCATCGGCGGGGCGTTCCTCGGCATGATGTGCGGGCTCCTCGTCCCGATCCTCTCCTTGCGCATCGTGCTGCTGATGGGCTTCCCGCTGCTCGCGCTGGCCGCGGTCTACGTCCCGTACAAGCACCGCACCTTCTACAAGTGGTTCGAGATCAACCGGAGTTACAAGCGCACCCTGAAGCGGGGCACGACCTACCGCTCGTCCGCCATGGAGGCCGGGGTCCGGCTCGACGGCCGTGAGGTCGAGATCGGCCCGCCGCCCGGCATCGGCCGCCTGACGTGGCTCGCGGCCCCGTTCGGCCCGGACGAGATCGCCGTCCTGCTCCACGCCGACCGGCGCACCGTCACCGCCGCCATCGAGATCGAGGGCCCCGGCGTCGGCCTGCGCGACTCGGAGGACCAGGAGGCGCTGGTCGACCGGTTCGGCACGCTCCTCAAGCACGTGGCGAACGGCGACGGGTTCGTCACCCGCCTCCAGATGCTGGCCCGCACCCTGCCCGCCGACCCGGACGCGCACGCCAAGGACGTGGCCGTACGCGGCGACGACCGCGCGCTCGGCTGGCTGCGCGAGTCCTACGACCAGCTCCAGTCGATGGTGTCGACCAGCAGTGAGCAGCACCGCGCCTACCTCGTCGCCTGCATGCACTACACGCGCGAGCTGGCCGCCGAGGCCAACGCGATGGCGCGCGCCACCCGCCCCAAGGGGGGCCGGAAGATCGACCGGGACGCGGGGCTCGCCGTCGTCATGGCCCGTGAGCTGACGGACATCTGCTCGCGGCTCCAGGAGGCCGACATCCGCGTACGGCAGCCGCTCGGCCAGGGCCGCCTCGCCTCCCTCATCCACTCCATGTACGACCCGGACCACCCCATCGACCACATCCAGGCGATGACGAAGCGCAACGCCTGGCCGGCCGAGCTGGACGCGATGGAGCCCACGTACCTCCAGGCCAAGACGCGGGAGTCGTCGACGCGCGCGCCCTGGTGCCACGCCACCGCCTGGGTGAAGGAGTGGCCGATGACGCCGGTCGGCGTCAACTTCCTCGCGCCGCTCCTCGTCCACACACCGGACGTGATCCGCACCGTGGCCGTCACGATGGACCTGGAGCCGACGGAGGTCGCCATCGAGCGGATGCTGACGGAGAAGACCAACGACGAGGCGGAGGCGTCCCGCGCCGCCAAGATGAACCGGACCGTCGACCCGCGCGACGTCGCCGCCCACGGCCGTCTCGACCAGCGCGGCGAGGACCTGGCGAGCGGCGCGGCCGGAGTCAACCTGGTCGGCTACATCACGGTCTCGTCCCGCAACCCCGACGCCCTCGCCCGCGACAAGCGCACGATCCGGGCCTCGGCCGGAAAGTCGTACCTGAAGCTGGAGTGGTGCGACCGGGAGCACCACCGGGCGTTCGTGAACACCCTGCCCTTCGCCACCGGCATCCGACGGTAGCCGTGTCCTTCGAGGTGTCCCAAGAGGTGTCCCCCAAGGTGTGCTCCAAGGTGTGCCCCATGGTCTCCCCCAGGGCGTGCCCCATGGTCTCCCCCAAGGCAAGAAGGTAGGCGCTGCTCATGCGGGATCCGTTGTCCCTCCTCACGGATGCCTTCACGTCCTTCCTGTTCGGGAAGGTGGAGACGACCCGGCTGCCGGTGCGTACGTCGACGGGCCAGGCCCAGGCCGTCTACCTGCCGACCGCCGCGCCGGGCCTCGGCGACTCCGGCGTGATCATCGGCCGCGAGGTGTACTCCGGCAAGGGCTACATCTACGACCCGTTCCAGCTGTACGGGCAGCAGCTCCCTGCCCCGCACTGGCTGGTCCTCGGCGAGTCCGGCAACGGCAAGTCGGCGCTGGAGAAGACGTACGTCCTGCGCCAGCTCCGCTTCCGCGACCGCCAGGTCGTCGTCCTCGACGCACAGGGCGAGGACGGGGTCGGCGAATGGAACCTCATCGCGGAGGAGCTGGGGATAACGCCCATCCGGCTCGACCCGACGGCCGCCCTGGACATGGGCATCCGCCTGAACCCGCTCGACCCCGCGATCACGACGACGGGCCAGCTGGCCCTGCTCCGTACGATCATCGAGGTCGCGATGGGGCACGGCCTGGACGAGCGGTCCGGCTTCGCCCTCAAGGTCGCGCACGCCTACGTCAACGAGACGATCGTCGACCGCCAGCCCGTCCTGACCGACATCGTCGAGCAGCTCCGCCACCCCGAGCCGGAGTCCGCCGAGGCGATGAACGTGGCCATAGAGGACGTACGGGCCTGGGGCCTGGACGTCGCGCTCGTCCTGGACCGCCTGGTCGACGGTGACCTGCGCGGCATGTTCGACGGCCCGACGACGGTCGGCATCGACCTCGACGCGCCGCTCATCGTCTTCGACCTGTCCCACATCGACCGGAACTCGATCGCGATGCCGATCCTCATGGCGATCGTCGGCGTCTGGCTCGAACACACGTGGATCCGCCCGGACCGCAAGAAGCGCATCTTCCTGGTGGAGGAGGCGTGGCACATCATCAACTCCCCCTTCGTCGCGCAGCTCTTCCAGCGCCTGCTGAAGTTCGGGCGCCGCCTCGGTCTCTCCTTCGTCGCGGTCGTCCACCACCTGAGCGACGTGGTCGACGGCGCGGCCGCGAAGGAGGCGGCGGCCATCCTCAAGATGGCGTCGACGAGAACGATCTACGCGCAGAAGGCGGACGAGGCGCGCGCCACGGGCCGGGTCCTGGGCCTCCCGCGCTGGGCGGTCGAGATCATCCCCACGCTCACCCCCGGCATCGCGGTCTGGGACGTCAACGGCAACGTCCAGGTGGTCAAGCACCTCATCACCGAGACGGAACGCCCGCTCGTCTTCACCGACCGCGCCATGACCGAGTCCTCCGACCCGACGCTCGGCGACGACGCGCTGTACGCGGCGGAGCTTGAGGCGGAGGAGCGGGCGGCGGCGTTCGTCGAGCAACGCCTCACGGACGCCTCCTCCTCCGAGTCGACGGTGGCGTGAGGCGGGTGGCCTGGTGATGGTGCGGGACGAACGGCGCTACGGGGACGAGCGCGGCCGGGGCGGTGTCCCCGACGGCCTGCTCGTCGGCCTCCTGGCGTTCCTGCTCGGCATGACGATCATGGTCTGGACGGCGACGGGCCTGGCGGGCCTCTTCGCCAAGGGCGCCTGGCCCTCGAACGTCACCTTCGGCCGCACCCCCCTGGCCATGCGCGCCCTGATCGCCGAACCCCACAACATCCCCGGCGCCTGGCCGGACACCCCCAGGACGGAACTCTCCGGCTACGGCCTGTTCTGGGGCCTGCTCATCAGCCAGCTCATGATTCTGGTGGTCCTGGCGATCTTCGTGGCCGGCACCCTGGCCAGATGGCGAGCGAGACGCTCCGCGCAGCCCGCAGGTTCCATCCCGGGTTCCGCACCCCCGGCGCCCCGCAGCAAGACGGCCCCCGGCCGAAGGGACCGCCGGGCCCGAACGTCCGACCCTGAGCGGCCCAAGGCAGACGGCACCACGAACGCCCCGAACACGTCACCCTCGGCGGGCGCCACGGAAACGTACGCCGCCCAGGAACCGGCCCGCGGGGTTGAAACGGGCCCGCACTGGAACCCGGCCGCCGGTACCGGGACGGGCGCTCACCTGGCTGCCGGCCCCGCTACCGAGGCCGCGACCGGCGCCCACCTGGATCCCGGGCGCGATGCTGGGACGGAGACCGGCGCTCCCCTGCATCCCACACCCGGTACCGGAACCGGCGCTCACCCGCACGCCGCACCGGGTCCGGTGACCGGCGCCCACCTGAACCCTGCGCCTGGCACTCACCCGAACCTTGCACCCAGTGCTGGGACCGGGACGGGCCCTCACCCGTATCCCGCGCCCGGGACCGGAACCGGCGCTCACCCGAACCCTGCACCCGGTACCGGCCCCGATGCCGCGACCGGCGCCCAGCCCATGCCCGAGATGTGGTCGCCCGGGGCCGGGGCAGGCCCCCAGTCGACGCCCACGCCACCGCACCCCCCAGCGGCACCACTCACCCACGCCCCGGGCACACACCCCGGCCCCGCTCAACCCCTCACCCCGGGCGCCGCACCAGCCCCCGCCCCCGGCGCCGCACCAACCCCGCCCCCTGGCCTCACCCCAGCCCCACCCACCGGCCCCTGGCCACAAACCCCGGCCCACACAATTCCGGGTCCACGAAACGCACCCGTCGTGCTAGGACCCCCCGCCGACCGCCACCCCCGCGCCATACAGGCGATCCGGGACGCGGAGGGCCCGGTGCTCGTCGTGACCTCGGAGCCAAGGGTCTGGGAGGAGACCAAGGACGCCCGGGCCAAACTGGGCCCGGTCCTCCTGTACGACCCGACGCACCGGTGCGACACCCCGGCCCGTATGCACTGGAACCCCGCGACGGGCTGCACGGACAGGTCCACGGCCACGACCCGCGCGGCAGCGCTCCTCGCCCCGATAAGGCCCACCGCCAGGATCGATTCCGCGCTGGCCGAGACCGCCGAGACGCTGCTGCGCAGCTACCTGCACGCGGCGGCCGTCGACGGCAAACCGTTCCGCCACGTCCACCGCTGGGCCCAGGGCAGCCAGGTCCAGGACGCCGTACGCATCCTGCGTACGAACCCGAAGGCCGCCGGCGGCTCCGCGGGCGAGCTGGAGGCCGCCCTCACCTCGCACCCGGACCGCCGCGACATGGCCCAGGAGTTGACGGCCCGCGCCCTCTCCGCGCTCTTCACGGTCCACGTCCGCGAGGCCTGCACCCCAAACCGAACTGATGCGCTCACCCTGGATTCTTTCGCGGACGAAGGGGGCACGCTTTATGTGGTGGGTGAACCCATCGAGGACCCCAAGACGAACCCGGGCGCGATGCCCCTGCTGACGGCGCTCGCCTCAAGCGTGGTCGAGCACGGCCGCCGGATGGCCGACAGGTCACCCGCCGGCCGGCTCGACCCACCAATGACGCTGGTCCTGGACGACGTCGCGGCGGTGGCCCCGCTCCCCCAGTTGCCGGAACTGCTCGCAGCCGGCCCTGACCGGGGCCTGCCGACCCTGGCCCTGCTCCGCTCCCGCGAACAGGGCCGCAGCCGCTGGCCGAACGCGGAACTCCACCTGCCCTAGCCCTCGCCCCCCTTGGCGTAGAGCCGCAGAAAGACCCGCACCCCGCTCTCGACACGCGCATCGACCTCGTCCCGCCCCATCGGCACGACCCCGAAGAACGTGTCGACGGTGACGGACCCGGCGGTCAGAAGCATGAAGTACCGCGCGGCTTCGGCCGCGTTGCCGTCATCGACGGCCAACAACCCCTGCGCGCCCAGCTCCAGGAACCGCACCCGTACCGCCTCGGTCACCGCCCGCGGCCCGATCCGCTGCCACTCCTCGATGACGTCGGCGGGCAGGTGCGCCCCTTCCGAGATGATGTGCCGGACGAGCAGCATGTGGGGAGCGTGCTCCCCGCGCCGCCCCAGCCATTCGCGCGCGAGGGCGGTGATGTCGCGCTCGATGTCGGTGACTTTGCCCAAGTGCCGTTCGACGAGCGCGACGTGGGCCGCGGTGACGCTGGCCGCGCTGTCGAGCAGCACCTCGCGGAACAGGTTCTCCTTGCCGCCGAAGTGGTTGTAGAGCGTCCGCGTGGAGACCCCGGCCTCGGCCGCGATCTCGTCGATCCCGGCACGCGTGTACCCGTCGCGCCCGAACACCGTACGCGCGCCGCGCAGCAACGCCTGCCGCTTCTCGACGGTCCCTCGGCGCGGGCTCCGCCCGTCCTGCTCAGCCATCGCTCTCCTCACCGGCCGACGCTCAGCGACTCAGCCTAGGCAACGAGACCTAGACGCCCCGCCACCGGACCTAGGTACAACGACCGTTGCACTTCTTACAACCACGGTTGTACTTTACCGCCATGACAACCGAACCCCAGGTCCCGGCGGCCCCGACGCCCGACGGTCACCGCCCCTCCCTGCTCCTGACAGCAGCGGGCAACGCCTGGCTCACCACGCTCCATCCGGGCATCACGACCGGCGCCCTCGCCGCCCCGCTCCTCACCATCGGCACGGGCCAGGGCCTGTCCATCGGCATCATCGACGCGCAGGCCCTCTCGATGGTCGCCCCGTCCGAGGTCGGCATGGCCTCCGGTTTCCTCAACACGGTCCGTGGCGGCACGGGCGCCGTCGTGCTCACCGTCTTCGGCGCACTCCTGCTCGCCTCGGTCGAGTCCCGCGTCGGCTCGGGCCGGCTCGGGCCGGCTCGCGGCACAGGTGACGTCAGGAGCGGGCGGCCACGCCGAGGAGTACACGGCGGCCTGGCGAACGACGCTCTGGACGGTGTCGGCCCTGCTGACAGCACTGGCCGCCACGACGTACGCGCTGCTGTCCCGCCCGCCCCAGGACCCGGACCCCTCTACGCGAACCCCACACCCACACCCACACCCACAGACGACGACCCGCTGACCACAACACCTCTCACTGAGACAACTCACAACGGAGATCGGAGCCCACCATGCCCAACCCCGACACCACCACAACCGACCACCCCCTCAACCACCCCCTCGACCGCCCTCTCCGCGTAGCCATCGTCATCGGCTCCACCAGGGACGGCCGCCTGGCCCCGACCGTGGGCGCCTGGTTCACGCAGCAGGCGAGGACGCACGCTCCGGAAACCCACTTCGACGTGATCGACCTGACCGAGCTCCGCCTCCCGGACAATCACCCCAGCTGGGGCCACACCCCGACCCCCGAACAGACCGAACTCGCCGCCCGCGTGGACGCAGCCGACGCCTATGTCATCGTCACCCCCGAGTACAACCACAGCTTCCCCGCCCACCTGAAGCACTTCATCGACCTGCACCGCGAGGAATGGCAGGCCAAGCCGGTCGGCTTCGTCTCGTACGGGGGCGTCGGTGGCGGCCTCCGCGCCGTCGAGCAACTCCGCCTGGTCTTCGCCGAGCTGCACGCCACAACGGTCCGCGACGGCGTGAGCTTCCACCGCGTGACCGCCGACCACTTCGCCGAGGACGGCCCGGCCTACGCCCCGCAAGGCGCCGGCGAGGCGGCGAAAATCATGCTCGACCAATTGGACTGGTGGGCCCAGGCCCTCCGCACGGCGCGCGAAAACCGCCCTTACACCTAGCCGTAAACGCAGAAAAGCCCCGTGCCAAATGGCACGGGGCTTTCCTTAACAATTAGTTCGGCGGCGTCCTACTCTCCCACAGGGTCCCCCCTGCAGTACCATCGGCGCTGTGAGGCTTAGCTTCCGGGTTCGGAA
>NZ_JBEYWV010000059.1:0-20738 GCF_040644575.1 Streptomyces sp. NPDC046939 | reverse complement strand
CCGACAGCGAGGATCGATCTCGCTCTTCGTCTCATGAGCCCCCCTTGCGGTTGTCTGCCGCCACCGCTTTTTGCCGCCCCGCCCGGAGCCCCGGGCCCCCTTGACTTGACCATGAACTGTCATGAGTCTGGCGCCAGTTCGCTTCTGTGGCAGTCGCCACGATCGCGGCAGACAACCGCAAGGGGGGCTCATGAGACGAAGAGCGAGATCGATCCTCGCTGTCGGAGCACTTGTGCTGGGGCTGGGAGGGGCCGCGCTGCCTGTCGCCCAGGCGGAGAGCGGGAACGCGCGGAGCGACCGGGCCGCCGACCCCGGAGCCGACGCCATCAAGGTGTTCCGTGCCGAGGTCACCAAGGAGCAGATACCCCTGCTCCTCCAGGCCGGCCAGGACGCCCACGAACTGAGCGAGCAGGCGCCCGAGAAGGGCACCGCGGACGTCGAGGTGTACCTGACCGACCGGCAGGCCGAGTCGCTGCGCGGCAAGGGCGTGAAGCTCGCCGAGCACAAGGTCGCCGCCAGGACCGAGAACCGCCTCAAGGCCGCGGGCGACGGCGTCTTCCGCCCCTACAGCGGCAAGGGGAACCTCCAGGAGGAGATTCTCCGCACCGGGCAGGAGAACCCCGGCCTCACCAAGGTCGTCTCCATCGGCAAGACGATCCAGGGCCAGGACATCCTCGCCCTGAAGCTCAGCAAGGGCGCCAAGAAGGTCAAGGACGGCGCCAAGCCGTCGGTCCTGTACATGTCCAACCAGCACGCGCGCGAGTGGATCACCCCCGAGATGACCCGCCGCCTCATGCACTACTACCTCGACAACTACAGCAAGGACCGGCGCATCAAGAGGATCGTCGACTCCACGGAGCTGTGGTTCGTCCTGTCGGCCAACCCCGACGGCTACGACTGGACGTTCAAGCCCGGCAACCGCCAGTGGCGCAAGAACCTGCGCGACGTCAACGGCGACGGCGCCATCACCAGCGGCGACGGCGTCGACCTCAACCGCAACTTCGCCTACAAGTGGGGCTACGACGACGAGGGCTCCTCACCGCGCCCCGCCAGCGAGACCTACCGCGGCACGGCACCCAACTCCGAGCCCGAGACCAGGGCGATCGACGCCTTCGAGAAGCGGATCGGCTTCGACTACGCCATCAACTACCACTCCGCCGCCGAACTGCTCCTGTACGGCGTCGGCTGGCAGGTCGCCACCCCCACCCCGGATGACGTGCTCTACCGGGCGCTCGCGGGCACCCCGGCGAACTCCGCGATCCCCGGCTACCACCCGCAGGTCTCCTCGGAGCTGTACACGACCAACGGCGAGGCGGACGGCCACGCCGCGAACGTCAACGGCATCTCGATGTTCACCCCCGAGATGAGCACCTGCCAGACCGCCTCGAACGTCGACCCGAACGACGCCTGGCGCCCCCAGGACTGCGCGTCGATCTTCACCTTCCCGGACGACGAGAAGCTGATCCAGGCCGAGTTCGCCAAGAACATCCCCTTCGCGCTCTCCCTGGCCGAGACGGCGCACCACCCCGACCAGCCGTCGTCGGCGGTCGGCCTGGAGGCGCCCGACTTCACCCCGGCCACGTTCAAGACCTCGTACGCGCGCGGGGGCGACCAGGAAGTCTCCGTCGTCGCCCGGAAGTCCGTACGCGACAAGGAGCTGAACTACCGCATCAATGGCGGCCGTTCGCACGACGAGGAATTGCGCGCCTGGAAGGGCGGCGAGACCTACGGCGGTGAGGACAATCTCCACTTCGACGAGTATCGGGCGAAGGTGGAGGACGCCGATGTCGGTGACAAGGTGGAGGTGTGGTTCACGGGGCGGACGAAATCCGGAAAGCGCACGTCCAGTTCCCACTTCACGTACACCGTCGCCGACCGTCCGAAGGCCGACACGCTCGTCCTCGCGGAGAACGACGCCGCGGGGCGACAGACAGCGGCGTACGTCAACGCGCTGAAGGCGGCCGGGCGCAAGGCGGCCGTCTGGAACGTCGCCAAGCAGGGCGCGCCCGACCCGCTCGGCGTCCTCGGTCACTTCAGGACGGTCGTGCACTACACGAACGCGGACCGGCCGGGGCTCGCCACCCAGCTCGCCGTGCGCGACTACCTGAACGAGGGCGGCAAGCTGATCGAGGCGGGCGAGAAGGCGGGCGGCTCCGTCGACATCGGCGACACCACGACGAACGACTTCAGCCAGTACTACCTGGGCGCCTACTCCCGCACCGCCGCGCCGGTCGCCACCCGCTTCACGGGCTCGGGCGTGCTCTCCGGCACGACCGCGACCCTGGGCGACGCGCCCGGCAACCCGCTCAACGGCGCCGGTCTCTACGAGGTCACCTCGGCCACCCTGCCGCGGTTCAAGAGCGCCGGGGCGGGCCAGTACGAGGGCGCCGGGATGGCCGCCGCCGTGCACACGGACGACGCCTACAAGCGTCTGACCCGCACGATCGACCTCACGGGCGTCACCGCGGCGCAGCAGCCGGCCCTGCGGACGCAGCTCCTGTGGGACACCGAGGCGGGCTACGACCACGTCATCCTGGAGGCGCACACGGTCGGCGCCGAGGACTGGACGACGCTGCCGGACACGACGGGCTTCACGTCCAACGCCGTGCCGACCGAGTGCGAGGCCGGGTTCCTCCTGGCCGACCACCCGGCGCTCACGCGCTATCTGACGCCCGGCGGCACTGCCTGCGGCAACACCGGCACCAGTGGCGCGTGGAACAGCCTCACGGGCTCCTCGGACGACTGGAAGACGGTCAGCTACGACCTGAGCGCCTACGCCGGCCGCACGGTGGAGGTCTCGCTCGCCTACGTGACCGACCCCGGCACCGGCGGCGAGGGCGTGCGCGCCGACAACACCGCGGTCGTGATCGGCGGCCAGGCCACCCAGAACGAGGACTTCGAGGCGTCCCTGGGCGTCTGGAAGGTCCCCGGGCCGCCTGCGGGGAGCCCGCCCGCCGTGAAGGACTGGGCGCTCGCCAAGGACCTCTTCACGACCTATGGCGCGATCAGCACCCCCGACAGCGTTCTTCTGGGATTCGGCCTGGAACACGTCACCGCGACGGCGGATCGAAATGCGCTCATCAGAAAGGCACTGCGCTCAATTAGCGACTGATTGACGCCGAAATACCGGGGAAATAGACAGCGGCCCGTACGTTACTGACGAGTACGGGCCGCTGTGTCCTGCATAGGGCCGCTCGATGTCACCCCAAGGCCTTATGAGAGGTAGGGTCGAAGGCGGTCGGGGACATCCCAATACATCTCGCCGGCGTCGAATCCGGCGTACCAACGAGGAGATCGGTTCGTGACGATCCGCGTAGGCATCAACGGCTTTGGCCGCATCGGTCGCAACTACTTCCGCGCACTGCTGGAGCAGGGTGCGGACATCGAGATCGTGGCTGTCAACGACCTGGGTGACACCGCGACCACCGCACATCTTCTGAAGTACGACACCATCCTCGGCAAGCTCAAGGCCGAGGTGTCGCACACCGAGGACACCATCACCGTCGACGGCAAGACCATCAAGGTCCTGTCGGAGCGCAACCCCGCCGACATCCCGTGGGGCGACCTGGGCGTCGACATCGTCATCGAGTCGACCGGCATCTTCACCAAGAAGGCCGACGCCGAGAAGCACATCGCGGGCGGCGCGAAGAAGGTCCTCATCTCGGCTCCGGCCAAGGACGAGGACATCACCATCGTGATGGGCGTCAACCAGGACAAGTACGACGCGGCCAACCACCACGTCATCTCCAACGCCTCCTGCACCACCAACTGTGTGGCGCCGATGGCCAAGGTTCTCGACGAGAACTTCGGCATCGTCAAGGGCCTGATGACGACGGTCCACGCGTACACCAACGACCAGCGCATCCTGGACTTCCCGCACAAGGACCTGCGCCGCGCCCGCGCCGCCGCCGAGAACATCATCCCGACCACGACGGGCGCCGCCAAGGCCACCGCCCTGGTCCTGCCGCAGCTCAAGGGCAAGCTCGACGGCATCGCGATGCGCGTCCCGGTCCCGACCGGCTCCGCCACCGACCTGGTCGTCGAGCTGCAGCGCGAGGTCACCAAGGACGAGGTCAACGCCGCGTTCAAGAAGGCCGCCGACGACGGCGACCTCAAGGGCTACCTCTTCTACACCGAGGACCCGATCGTGTCGTCCGACATCGTCAGCGACCCGGCCTCCTGCACCTTCGACTCCGCCATGACCATGGTCCAGGAGGGCAAGACGGTGAAGGTCCTCGGCTGGTACGACAACGAGTGGGGCTACTCCAACCGCCTCGTCGACCTGACGGTCTTCGTCGGTGGTCAGCTCTAAAGTTCCAGAGCAGCAGAGCATCTCGATGTGAGCGAAGGTCCGGACCCGCGCGACGCCGCGCGTCGGTCCGGGCCTTCGCCGCGTCGGTCTCACAGCCTTAGGGCGCCAACCGGAACAGCTTCACTACAGGAGTAGTCCAGTCATGAAGACCATTGAGGAACTTCTCGCCGACGGGGTCGACGGGAAGCGGGTGTTCGTCCGCGCCGACCTCAACGTGCCGCTGGCCGACGGCCTCATCACCGACGACGGCCGCATCCGCGCCGTCCTGCCCACCGTCGAGGCGCTCGCCGGCGCCGGCGCCAAGGTGATCGTCGCCTCGCACCTGGGCCGTCCCAAGGGCGCGCCGGACCCGCAGTTCTCGCTGCTGCCCGCCGCCGAGCGGCTCGGTGAACTCCTCGGCAAGCCGGTGGCGTTCGCGCAGGACACGGTCGGCCCCGCCGCCCACGACGCCGTGAACGGCCTGGAGCCCGGCCAGGTCGCCGTCATCGAGAACCTGCGCTTCAACGCGGGCGAGACCAGCAAGGACGACACCGAGCGCGGCGAGTTCGCCGACCGGCTCGCCGCCCTCGCCGACGTGTATGTGAGCGACGGCTTCGGCGCCGTGCACCGCAAGCACGCCTCCGTCTACGACCTGGCGAAGAAGCTGCCCGCCTACGCCGGTTACCTCATCGCCACCGAGGTCGGCGTCCTGAAGAAGCTCACCGACGACGTCCAGCGCCCGTACGTCGTCGCGCTCGGCGGCGCCAAGGTCTCCGACAAGCTGGCCGTCATCGACCAGCTCCTCGGCAAGGCAGACCGTCTCCTCATCGGCGGCGGCATGGCGTACACCTTCCTCAAGGCCAAGGGGTACGAGGTCGGCATCTCCCTCCTCCAGGAGGACCAGATCCCGGCCGTCAAGGAGTACATGGAGCGCGCCGAGAAGAACGGCGTGGAGCTCGTCCTGCCGGTGGACGTCCTGGTCTCCACGGAGTTCCCCGACCTCAAGGGCAAGACCCCGGCCAACCCCTCCACCGTCGACGCCGACGCGATCCCGGCCGACCAGGAGGGCCTGGACATCGGCCCGAAGACGCGCGAGCTGTACGCGTCGAAGCTCGCCGACGCGCAGACCGTGTTCTGGAACGGCCCGATGGGCGTCTTCGAGCACCCCGACTACGCCGAGGGCACCAAGGCGGTCGCCCAGGCTCTGATCGACGCCCCGGGCTTCACCGTGGTGGGCGGCGGCGACTCCGCGGCGGCCGTCCGTACCCTGGGCTTCGACGAAAAGGCATTCGGCCACATCTCGACCGGTGGCGGCGCCTCCCTCGAATACCTCGAGGGCAAGACGCTGCCCGGTCTCGCCGCACTGGAGGACTGACCCTTAATGAGCACCCGCACGCCGCTGATGGCGGGCAACTGGAAGATGAACCTCAACCACCTGGAGGCCATCGCCCACGTCCAGAAGCTCGCCTTCGCCCTCGCGGACAAGGACTACGAGGCCGTCGAGGTCGCCGTCCTGCCGCCCTTCACCGACCTGCGCTCGGTCCAGACGCTGGTCGACGGCGACAAGCTCAAGATCAAGTACGGTGCCCAGGACCTGTCGGCGCACGACTCCGGCGCCTACACCGGCGAGATCTCCGGCGCCATGCTCGCCAAGCTCAAGTGCACGTACGTGGCGATCGGCCACTCCGAGCGCCGCCAGTACCACGCCGAGACCGACGAGCTCGTCAACGCCAAGGTGAAGGCCGCCTACAAGCACGCCCTGACCCCGATCCTCTGCGTCGGCGAGGAGCTGGACGTGCGCGAGGCGGGCAACCACGTCTCCCACACGCTCAGCCAGGTCGAGGGCGGCCTCAAGGACCTGCCCGCCGAGCAGGCCGAGACGATCGTCATCGCCTACGAGCCGGTCTGGGCCATCGGCACCGGCAAGGTCTGCGGCGCCGACGACGCGCAGGAGGTCTGCGCCGCCATCCGCGGCAAGGTCGCCGAGCTGTACTCCCAGGAAGTGGCCGACAAGGTCCGCATCCAGTACGGCGGCTCGGTGAAGTCCGGCAACGTCGCCGAGATCATGGGCAAGCCGGACATCGACGGCGCCCTCGTCGGCGGCGCCTCCCTGGACGCCGACGAGTTCGTCAAGATCGTCCGCTTCCACGAGCAGTGAGTATGCGCTAGCGGCGATACGTCGTACCCTTGCGGGGCCGAAGCTCTTCCCCTCCGGACGAGCCTCGGCCCCGTCGTCCGAACAGTCCGAGGAAGTTGGTCCAGCCGTGGTTATGGGGTTCTCGATCGCCCTGATCGTCTTCAGCCTGCTGCTGATGCTCCTGGTGCTCATGCACAAGGGAAAGGGCGGCGGCCTCTCCGACATGTTCGGTGGCGGCATGCAGTCCTCCGTCGGCGGCTCGTCGGTCGCCGAGCGGAACCTGGACCGGATCACGGTCGTGATCGGTCTGCTCTGGTTCGCGTGCATCGTCGTGCTCGGCATCCTGATGAAGATCAACAACTGACTTTCGCCAGGCGAGCCCCGGTTCGAACCGTCACAACTGCACACAGCTCACGTAAAGCCCCATGTCCGGTACGCGCTGAACAGCGCCGCCTATCATGGGGCTTGCGTCTAGGCGAGACGAGGTAACTCCAATCACTGGACGCGCGTTGGGCCTTACGTAGACTGAGGCGCTCCGCGGCGAAGCGAGACGCCGACACGCTTCGCGGCACCATCACGCAGGGAGTTACGACCGTGGCAAGTGGCAACGCGATCCGAGGAAGTCGGGTCGGGGCGGGGCCGATGGGCGAGGCCGAGCGCGGCGAGTCCGCGCCGCGCCTGCGCATCTCCTTCTGGTGCTCCAACGGGCACGAGACGCAGCCGAGCTTCGCCTCCGACGCGCAGGTGCCGGAGACCTGGGACTGTCCGCGCTGCGGCTTCCCCGCCGGGCAGGACCGGGACAACCCGCCGGACCCGCCGCGCACCGAGCCGTACAAGACGCACCTCGCGTACGTACGGGAGCGGCGCAGCGACGCGGACGGCGAGGCGATCCTCGCCGAGGCCCTCGCGAAACTGCGCGGCGAGATCTAGCCAGGGAGCACGACCGGCCGGGCGCCTGCGAGGCGCCCGGCCGGTGCTGTTCCGCGTCGTCGTCAGGGGCGGCGGCGCGGGCGCGCCGCGTGCTCCTCGGAGATGTGCGCCGTCAACGCGATGGAGGCCGTCGCCCGGTCATAGGTCAACTGCGCCACGCGCGCGTAGAGGCAGTCGAGGATCAGCAGCGCCGAGTGGCGCGCGCCGAAGCTGCCGCGCCGGAAGCTCGTCTCCGCCGCCGTCCACGTCAGATGCACCGCGGCGGCCTGGGCGACGGGGGAGCGGGGGTCGCCGGTGACCGCGATCGTCGTGGCGCCCCGCTCGGCGGCCAGCCGCAACGGGCCGAGGACCTCACGCGTGCGGCCCGAGTGGGAGAGCGCCACCGCCGCGTCGGCCGGGGTGAGGAGCGCCGCCGAGGTCTCCGCCGCGTGCACCTCCGTCCAGCCGCGGGCCGGCATCCCGATGCCGAACAGGCGTGCCTCCGTCTCCCGCGCCAGGATGCCCGAGCCGCCCACCCCGTAGACGTCGATGCGGCGCGCCCTGGCGAGCGCCTGCGCGGCCGACTCCAGGGCGCCCCGGTCCAGTTGGTCGCGGGTGCTGCGCAGCGCCTGGAGGTCCGCGTGGGCGACGACCGAGATCAGGTGCTCCAGGTCGTCGTCGGGGCCGATGTCCGGGCCGAGGGGACGCTCCTCGCCCGCGCGGCCGGCCTCCTGGTCGTTCTCCCCCTGCTCCTTGGCGAGTTCGAGCAGCAGCCGCTGGTAGGTCTCCAGGCCGAGCGCCTGGCAGAACCGGGTGACGGTCGCCTGCGACGTGCCGGTGCGGCGCCCCAGGTCGGCCGCCGAGATCCCCGCGACGGCGGCCGGGTCGGCGAGGACGTACGCGCCGACCTTGCGCAAGGAGCCGCTGAGGGTGGGGAGTTCCGAGCGGATGCGGGCTGTGATCATGACGGTCTCTCGGTCGGGGGCGATGTCCGTACGGGTGCCGGGGGATTGTCCCGCGCTGAATCTATCAATCATCATGCGGTGTGCTCACTGAATCCATGGATCGCTCCGGTCGGTACGCGGCTCCGCTCGCCGTCGGCATCGACGCCGGCGGCACCCGGGTGCGGGCGCGCTGCGTCGACGCGGACGGCCGGCTCGTCGGGACCGGGCACGGCGGCCCCGGCAACGCGCTGAGCGTCGAGCGGCCCGCGCTCGTCCGGCACCTCGCGCAGGCGCTGGCGTCGGCCGTGCCCGAGCGGCTGCGCGGCGCGGTCGCCGGGGTCGTCGGCGGGTTCGCGGGCGCGGGGGAGGGCGGCGCGTCGGCGCGCGGGCGCGGCGTGGCCGAGGAGTGCCTGGCCGAAGCGTTGAAGGGGCTCGACATCGGCGGCGCGGCGCTGCGCGTCTACGGCGACGTGGAGGTGGCCTGCGCCTCCGGGCCCGGCGCCCCCGCCGACGGGCTCGTGCTCATCGCCGGCACGGGCGCTGCGGCGGCCCGCGTCGCCGGGCGCCGCACGGTGCGGGTCGTGGACGGCGACGGCTGGCTGCTCGGCGACACCGGCAGCGGCTTCTGGCTCGGGCAGCAGGCTCTGCGCGGGGCGCTGCGCGCGGTGGACGGGCGCGCGGCATGGGGCCCGCTGGTCACGCTGGTCCTCGACCGAGTGGCGCCGGGCCGCGCACACCCCGCGCTCGACTGGCCGGACCGCCACCGCCTGAAACAACGCATAGCGGTCTGGGCGTACGCACAGCGCCCGGTGGTGCTGGCGGAGTTGAGCCCGCTGGTGGCAGAGGCCGCACACCAGGGCGACCCCTGGGCCCGCGCCCTGCTCGCCGAGGCCACCGCCCAACTCGCCGACACAGTGAGCGCTTTGAACCCGCGACCCGGCGAACCCCTGGTCCTCACCGGCGGCCTCCTCGGCCCGGGCGGCCCCCTGGGGGAGCGCTTGCGCGCGGCGGTCGAGCCGATGGGGCTGCGGTGCTCGGCCGTACCGGACGGCGTGGGCGGGGCGGTGGCGCTGGCCCGGCTCCTGACGGAGGGCGCGCCGGACGTCCCTTGACGACGCCCCGCGACTGGTTCACTCTTTCCATCTGTACGGCTCGTACTGAATCATTGAACCGAACAACCAAAGGCGGTCGGGGTCATGGTGGAACAGGTGATCGGCGCGGACATGCTGGCGGAACAGGTGCGCGCGCACATCGAGCGTGCCGTCGCCTCGAACAAGGAGGGGGTCGGCGCTGCCGCCCGGCTCATCGCGGAGTGCGTCGCCGCCGACGGCGTCGTGCACGCGTTCGGTACCGGGCACTCGCAGGCGACCGCGCTGGAGATCTCGGGGCGGGCGGGCGGGCTCATCCCGACCACCCGCGTCGCCCTGCACGACCTCGTCCTGCGCGGCGGCGAGGACCGCTCCGTCCTCGACGACCCGCTCCTGGAGCGCCGCCCCGGGCTCGCCGCCCGCCTCTACGACCTCAGCACCCCGCGCCCGCAGGACCTCTTCGTGATCATCTCCAACTCGGGCGTCAACAACTCCATCGTCGACATGGCCCTGCTGGTCAAGGAGAGGGGGCACGCCCTCGTCGCCCTCACCTCGCTCGAACACACCCGTTCCGTGCCCGCCCTGCACGCGAGCGGCAGCCGCCTCGCCGACCACGCCGACGCCGTCCTCGACAACTGCGCCCCGGCCGGCGACGCCATCCTCCCGCTCCCCGACGGCGGCAGACTCTGCGGCGTCTCCACCATCACCTCCGCGCTGCTCGTCCAGATGGTCATGGCCGAGGCCGTCGCCCTGCTGCTCGCCGAGGGACATGAGCCGCCGGTCTACGTCTCCGCCAACCTGCCCGGCGGCTTCGAGCGCAACGGCCGCCTGGAGGACCACTACGCGGGGCGCCTGCACCGGGGCGGTCACTGACCTGCCCGGCCCCCGGACGGCTGCGCGCGCCCCGGACATGCCGCTCGTACCGGCCGCTGATCGATTACGTTGGTCGCAACAGCGGGGCACGGCACGTACGCACGTACGAGAGGCAGCGGAAGTCCGAGATGAACGCGTTCGAAGCAGGCGCAGGGAGCCGCGCGCGGCTCACCCAGACGGCCGAGTGGCAGGCGCTGGCCAAGCACCGGGAAGAACTGGGCGACGTACGGATGCGCGAGCTGTTCGCCGCCAACCCGGAGCGCGGCACCAGCATGGTCCTGGAGGTCGGTGATCTGCACCTCGACTACTCCAAGCACCTGGTCACCGAGGAGACGCTGCGGCTGCTGCGCGATCTCGCCGCCGCCACCGACGTCTTCGGCCTGCGGGACGCCATGTTCCGCGGCGAGAAGATCAACACGACCGAGGACAGGGCCGTCCTCCACACGGCCCTGCGCGCCCCGCGCGACGCGGTCATCGAGGTCGACGGCGAGAACGTGGTCCCGGCCGTGCACGCCGTGCTGGACAAGATGGCCGCGTTCTCCGACAAGGTGCGCTCCGGCGAGTGGACCGGGCACACCGGCAAGCGCATCAAGAACATCGTCAACATCGGCATCGGCGGCTCCGACCTCGGCCCCGCGATGGCCTACGAGGCGCTGCGCTCCTTCACCGACCGCGACCTCACCGTCCGCTTCGTCTCCAACGTCGACGGCGCCGACCTGCACGAGGCCGTACGGGACCTGGACGCGGCCGAGACGCTGTTCATCATCGCCTCGAAGACGTTCACCACCATCGAGACGATCACCAACGCGACCTCCGCGCGCGACTGGCTCCTCACCGAGCTGAGGGCCGGTCAGGACGCCGTCGCCAAGCACTTCGTGGCCCTGTCGACCAACGCCGAGAAGGTCTCCGACTTCGGCATCGACACCGCCAACATGTTCGAGTTCTGGGACTGGGTCGGCGGCCGTTATTCGTATGACTCCGCCATCGGCCTGTCCTTGATGATCGCCATCGGCCCGGCCGCCTTCCGCGAGATGCTCGACGGCTTCCACCTCGTCGACGAGCACTTCCGCACCGCGCCCGCCGAGACCAACGTGCCGCTCCTCCTCGGCCTCCTCGGCATCTGGTACGGCAACTTCCACGACGCCCAGTCGCACGCGGTCCTGCCGTACTCGCACTACCTGTCGAAGTTCACGGCGTACCTCCAGCAGCTCGACATGGAGTCCAACGGCAAGTCCGTGCAGCGCGACGGGGAAGAGGTCGGCTGGCAGACCGGGCCCGTCGTCTGGGGCACGCCGGGCACCAACGGGCAGCACGCCTACTACCAGCTCATCCACCAGGGCACGAAGCTGATCCCGGCCGACTTCATCGGGTTCGCCGAGCCCGTGGCCGATCTCCAGCCGGGCCTCGTTGCCCAGCACGACCTGCTCATGGCCAACTTCTTCGCCCAGACGCAGGCCCTCGCGTTCGGCAAGACGCCGGAGGAGGTCCGCGCGGAGGGCGTGCCCGAGGAGCTGGTGCCGCACAAGACGTTCAAGGGCGACCACCCGACGACGACGATCCTCGCCACGTCCCTGACGCCGTCCGTGCTCGGCCAGTTGGTCGCCCTCTACGAGCACAAGGTGTTCGTGCAGGGCGCCGTCTGGAACATCGACTCCTTCGACCAGTGGGGCGTCGAACTCGGCAAGGTGCTCGCCAAGCGCGTCGAACCGGCCCTGACCGAGGGCGCCGACGTGCCCGGACTCGACGGTTCGACCCGGGCGCTCGTCGACAAGTACCGCTCCCTGCGCGGACGTTCGCGTTAATCGGGTGCGGGGCTGCCGCCCGGCGGGTGAGACTGCCCGTCCGTGACCCAGCCGGGAGGCACCCCAGTGGACCAGCTCATGTCGGCGCTCGCCGACCCCGAAAGACTCAGGCTGTACGCGCGCATCGTCCTCGGCGAGCTGCCGCCGCGCGAGGCCGACTCCCCGGTCGCCCGCAAGCACCTGGGCCGGCTGATCGCCGCCGGGCTCGTCGAGCGTCCGGCCGACGGATCGCTGCGGGCCGGGCCCGAGGTGTTCCGCCGGGCCCGGACCCCCGAGCCCGCCACGACCGTCCCGCGCCATCTCACCGGCTTCTTCGCCCGCGGGAGGCTGACCGCCATCCCGGTCCGCCCCGCCGTGCGCCACGAACTCCTCGTCCACCTCACGGACACCCTGTTCGACGCGGGCCGCACCTACAGCGAGGGCGAGGTCAACGCGGCGCTCGGCACCGTCCACGACGACACCGCCGCACTGCGCCGCCACTGCGTCAACGACGGACTGCTCGTACGGGAGAAGGACGGCTCGGACTACCGGGTCCCGGCGCACGCGTAAGGCCCCGCATCGTAAAGATGCGGGGCCTTACGTACGACCTGAGGACTATGCGATCGCCGGCGGATACAGCTCGTGCGGCAGTTGCGACGCCGCCGCCGCGTCGAGCAGCCACAGCGTCCGCGAGCGGCCGTACGCGCCCGCCGCCGGGGCCTGGATCTCACCGGCCCCGGACAGGGCGATCGCGGCCGCCTTCGCCTTGTCCTCGCCCGCCGCGAGCAGCCACACCTCGCGCGCGGCCCGGATCGCCGGGAGCGTGAGCGTGATGCGGGTGGGCGGCGGCTTGGGCGCACCGCGCACGCCGACCACCGTGCGCTCCGTCTCGCGGACGGCGGGCAGCTCGGGGAAGAGCGAGGCGACGTGCGTGTCCGGGCCGACGCCGAGCATCAGGACGTCGAACGTCGGCACCCCGCCGTGGTCCTCGGGCCCGGCGGCGGTCGCGAGCTCGGCCGCGTAGACCTCGGCCGCGGCATCCGCCTCGTACGGGCCGTCGGAGGCGGGCATGGGGTGCACGCGCGCGGGGTTGAGCGGAACGGAGTCGAGGAGCGCTTCCCTGGCCTGCGTGTAGTTGCGCTCCGGGTCCCCGTTCGGCAGGAACCGCTCGTCGCCCCACCACAGGTCGAGGCGGCTCCAGTCGATCGCGTCCCGGGCGGGCGCGGCGGCGAGCGCGGCCAGCAGGCCGTTGCCGTTGCGCCCGCCGGTGAGCACGATGGACGCGTAGCCGCGGGCCGCCTGGGCGTCGACGATCTTCGTGATGAGGCGGGCCGCCGCGGCCTGCGCCATCAGCTCCTTGTCGCGGTGGACGACGAGCTGGGGTGCTGCGCTCATTTCGCCGCCGCCCTCTTGACCGGAGCCTTGGCCGCCTTCTTGGCGGGCGCCTTGACCGGTGCCTTCTTCGCCGCCGACTTCTTCACCGGCGTCTCGTCCGCCGGCGCCTTGTCGTCGGCCGCCTTCTTCACGGGCCCCGGGGCGTCCTCCGCGGGGGAGGGCCCGGACGGCTGCTCCGCCGCCCGTCCGGCGGAGTCGGCAAGCCGGTCGACGCCGTACCGCAGCGCCGCCGCGTACGTGTCGTCCGGGTCGAGGCGCCGCAGCTCCTCCGCGATCAGCTCGGACGTCTCGCGCCGCTTGAGCGCGACCGAGCGGTCCGGCTGGCCCTCGATGGAGAGCGTGGCGAGGATGCCGTCGGCCCGGTCGAGGACGATGGGCCCGCAGGTGGACTCCATGCGGACGCCGGTCAGGCCGGGTCCCGAGGAGTACGAGCGGGCCACCGGCACGTCGAGCCGCTCCGCGAGCCACATGGCGAGCAGCTCGCAGCTCGGGTTGAACTCCTCGCCCTCCACCTCGACCCGCGTGACGTCGCACGTCACCTGGTCGAGGGCGGCGGCCAGCATGGAGCGCCACGGCGTGATCCGGGTCCAGGACAGGTCGGTGTCGCCGGGCGCGTAGGACTCGGCGCGGGCCGCCAGCTCCTCGATCGGCTCCTCGGCCGCGTACGTGTCCGTGACGCGGCGCTGGGCCAGGGCGCCCAGCGGGTCCTTCGCGGGGTCGAGCGGCGCGTCCACCGCCCACCACACAACCGTCGGGGCGTCGGGGAGCAGCAGCGGCAGGACGACCGACTGGGCGTGGTCGATGATCTCGCCGTAGAGGCGCAGCACGATCGTCTCGCCGGTGCCGGCCTCGACGCCGACCCGCACCTCCGCGTCGAGCCGCGACTTCGTGCGGTCGCGCGGGGAGCGGGAGACGCGCTTGATGACGACGAGCGTGCGCGAGGGGTGCTCGCGCGACGCCTCGTTGGCCGCCTTCAGGGCGTCGTAGGCGTTCTCCTCGTCGGTCACGATGACGAGGGTGAGGACCATGCCGACGGCGGGGGTGCCGACGGCACGGCGGGCCTTCACAAGAGCTTTGTTGATCTTGCTGGAGGTGGTGTCCGTGAGGTCGATCTTCATGGCCGGCGCCAGCTCCGTCCGTCTCGGGCGAGCATCTCGTCCGCCTCCGCGGGCCCCCACGTGCCGGACGGGTACTGCGCGGGCTTGCCGTGCGTGTCCCAGTAGTCCTCGATCGGGTCGAGGATCTTCCAGGACAGCTCGACCTCCTCCGTGCGGGGGAAGAGGTTGGCGTCGCCGAGCAGGACGTCCAGGATCAGCCGCTCGTACGCCTCCGGGCTCGACTCGGTGAACGACTCGCCGTAGGCGAAGTCCATCGACACGTCCCGGATCTCCATCGACGTGCCCGGCACCTTGGAGCCGAAGCGGACCGTGATGCCCTCGTCGGGCTGGACGCGGATGACGATCGCGTTCTGGCCCAGCTCCTCGGTGGCCGTGGAGTCGAAGGGGGAGTGCGGGGCGCGCTGGAAGACGACCGCGATCTCGGTGACGCGGCGGCCGAGCCGCTTGCCGGTGCGCAGGTAGAAGGGGACGCCCGCCCAGCGGCGGTTGTCCACCTCCAGCTTGATGGCGGCGTAGGTGTCGGTCTTCGACTTGGGGTCGATGCCCTCTTCCTCCAGGTAGCCGACGGCCTTCTCGCCGCCCTGCCACCCGGCCGCGTACTGGCCGCGCACGGTGTCCTTGCCGAGGTCCTTCGGCAGCCGGATGGCGCCGAGCACCTTGGCCTTCTCGGCGACCAGCGCGTCCGCGTCGAAGGAGGCGGGCTCCTCCATCGCGGTCAGCGCCATCAGCTGGAGCAGGTGGTTCTGGATGACGTCACGGGCGGCGCCGATGCCGTCGTAGTACCCGGCGCGACCGCCGATGCCGATGTCCTCGGCCATGGTGATCTGTACGTGGTCCACATAGGACCGGTTCCAGATCGGCTCGAACATCTGGTTGGCGAAGCGCAGCGCCAGGATGTTCTGGACCGTCTCCTTGCCCAGGTAGTGGTCGATCCGGAAGACCTGGTCCGGGTCGAACACCTCGTGCACGATCGCGTTCAGCTCCTGGGCCGACGCGAGGTCGTGGCCGAACGGCTTCTCGATGACGGCGCGCCGCCAGGAGCCCTGCGGCGCGTCCGCGAGGCCGTGCTCCTTGAGCTGCTTGACGACCAGCGGGAAGAACTTGGGGGGTACGGAGAGGTAGAACGCGAAGTTGCCGCCCGTGCCCTGCGACTTGTCCAGATCCTGGATCGTCGACTTCAGCGTCTCGAACGCCTCGTCGTCGTCGAAGTTGCCCTGGACGAAGCGCATGCCCTGGATGAGCTGCTGCCAGACCTCTTCGCGGAACGGGGTGCGGGAGTGCTGCTTGACCGCGTCGTGCACGACCTGGGCGAAGTCCTCGTCCTCCCAGTCGCGGCGGGCGAACCCGATCAGCGAGAAACCCGGCGGAAGCAGACCCCGGTTGGCGAGGTCGTACACAGCGGGCATCAGCTTTTTACGTGACAAATCGCCCGTGACACCGAAGATCACCAGACCCGACGGCCCCGCGATGCGCGGGAGCCGTCGGTCTGCGGGGTCACGGAGCGGGTTGGCTCCGTGTGCGGTCAAGGTTTCAGCCCTCCGAGGGGGCGAGGCGCTTCAGCTCGGCCTCGGTCGACTTGAGCAGGTCGGTCCAGGACGCCTCGAACTTCTCGACGCCCTCGTCCTCGAGCAACTGCACGACCTCGTCGTACGAGATGCCGAGCTTCTCCACCGCGGCGATCTCGGAGCGGGCCTGGTCGTAGGTGCCCTTGATGGTGTTGCCACTGATCTGCCCGTGGTCCCCGACGGCCTCCAGGGTCGCCTCCGGCATGGTGTTCACCGTGTTCGGCGCCACCAGCTCGTCGACGTACAGCGTGTCCTTGTAGGCCGGGTCCTTGACGCCGGTCGAGGCCCACAGCGGACGCTGCTTGTTGGCCTGCGCCTTGTCGAGCGCGGCCCAGCGGTCGGAGGAGAAGACCTCCTCGTACGCCTCGTAGGCGAGACGGGCGTTGGCGAGGGCGGCCTTGCCCTTGAGGGACTTGGCCTCGTCCGTGCCGATGGAGTCCAGGCGCTTGTCGATCTCGGTGTCCACGCGGGACACGAAGAAGGACGCCACGGAGTAGATCTGCGACAGGTCAAGGCCGCGCTCCTTGGCCTTCTCCAGACCGGCCAGGTAGGCGTCCATGACCTTGCGGTAGCGCTCGAGCGAGAAGATCAGCGTCACGTTGACGCTGATGCCGAGGCCGATGACCTCGGTGATCGCCGGGATGCCCGCCTCGGTGGCCGGGATCTTGATGAGCGCGTTGGGCCGGTCCACCAGCCAGGCGAGCTGCTTGGCCTCGGCGACGGTCGCGTGCGTGTCGTGCGCCAGGCGCGGGTCGACCTCGATCGACACGCGGCCGTCCTGGCCGCCCGTCGCGTCGAAGACCGGGCGCAGGATGTCGGCGGCGTCACGGACGTCCGCCGTCGTGATCATGCGGATGGCTTCCTCGACCGTGACCCGGCGGGCGGCGAGGTCGGAGAGCTGCTGGTCGTAACCGTCGCCCTGCGAGATCGCCTTCTGGAAGATCGACGGGTTGGTCGTGACGCCCACGACGTGCTGCTGGTCGATCAGCTCGGCGAGGTTGCCCGAGGTGATCCGCTTGCGCGACAGGTCGTCCAGCCAGATCGCGACGCCCTCCTCGGAGAGGCGCTTCAGTGCGTCTGTCATGGAAATTGCATCTCCTACGTGTCGTATAGAGGCGTCAGCGCTGGGCCGCGGCGAGGGATTCCCGGGCCTTGGCCACCACGTTCTCGGGGGTGAAACCGAACTCCTGGAAGAGCACCTTGCCGTCGGCCGAAGCACCGTAGTGCTCCAGCGAGACGATGCGGCCGGCGTCGCCCACGTACTTGTGCCACGTCAGGCCGATCCCGGCCTCGACGGCGACACGGGCCCTGACCGCGGACGGCAGGACGCTCTCCCGGTACCCCTGGTCCTGCTCCTCGAACCACTCGACGGACGGCATGGACACCACGCGCGTGGCGATCCCGTCCGCCTCCAGGGTCTCGCGCGCCGCGACGGCGAGTTGCACCTCGGAGCCGGTGGCGATGAGGATGAGGTCCGGGGTCTCCTTCGAGGCCTCGACCAGGACGTAGCCGCCCTTGGCGGTGTCCTCGTTCGCGTCGTACGTCGGCACGCCCTGACGGGTCAGGACGAGACCGTGCGGCGCGCTCTTGCCGTACTCCTTCTTGCCGCGCCGGAGGATCTCGCGCCAGGCGATCGCCGTCTCGTTGGCGTCGGCCGGGCGGACCACGTTCAGGCCCGGGATGGCGCGCAGCGACGCGATGTGCTCGACCGGCTGGTGCGTCGGGCCGTCCTCGCCGAGGCCGATGGAGTCGTGCGTCCACACGTACGTCACCGGCAGGTGCATCAGGGCCGACAGGCGCACCGAGTTGCGCATGTAGTCGGAGAACGTCAGGAACGTGCCGCCGTAGATACGGGTGTGGCCGTGCAGCGCGATGCCGTTCATCTCCGCGGCCATCGAGTGCTCGCGGATGCCGAAGTGGATCGTGCGGCCGTACGGGTTCGCCTCCGGCAGCGCGTTGCCCTCGGGCAGGAACGACGACGTCTTGTCGATCGTCGTGTTGTTCGAGCCGGCGAGGTCGGCGGAGCCGCCCCACAGCTCGGGGATGACCGGGCCGAGCGCCTGGAGGACCTTGCCGGACGCGGCACGCGTGGCGACGCCCTTGCCGGTCTCGAACGCCGGGAGCTTCTCCTCCCAGCCCTCGGGCAGCTCGCCCGCGTTGATCCGGTCGAACTCGGCGGCGCGCTCCGGGTTGGCCGAACGCCACTCCTGGAACGACTTCTCCCACTCGGCCTTGGCCTCGGCGCCGCGGTCGAGGGCCTTGCGGGTGTGGGCGATGACCTCCTCGGAGACGTCGAAGGACTTCTCCGGGTCGAAGCCGAGGACGCGCTTGGTGGCGGCCACCTCGTCGTCGCCGAGCGCCGAGCCGTGCGCGGCCTCGGTGTTCTGGGCGTTCGGGGCGGGCCAGGCGATGATCGAGCGCATGGCGATGAAGGACGGCTTGTCCGTCACCTTCTTCGCCGCCTGGATGGCGTTGTAGATCGCCTCGTGGTCGAGGTCGCCGTCCGGCTTCGGGGCGACGCGCTGGACGTGCCAGCCGTAGGCCTCGTAGCGCTTGCAGGTGTCCTCGGAGACGGCCGTCTCGGTGTCGCCCTCGATCGAGATGTGGTTGTCGTCCCACAGCAGGACCAGGTTGCCGAGCTTCTGGTGGCCCGCGAGCGAGGACGCCTCGGCGGAGATGCCCTCCTGGAGGCAGCCGTCACCGGCGATGGCGTAGATGAAGTGGTCGAACGGGGAGGTGCCGGGGGCCGCCTCCGGGTCGAACAGACCGCGCTCGTAGCGGGCGGCCATCGCCATGCCCACCGCGTTGGCGACACCCTGGCCGAGCGGGCCCGTGGTGGTCTCGACGCCGGTGGTGTGGCCGTACTCCGGGTGGCCGGGGGTCTTGGAGCCCCAGGTCCGGAACGCCTTGAGGTCGTCCAGCTCCAGGCCGAACCCGGCCAGGTACAGCTGGATGTAGAGGGTCAGGGACGAGTGGCCCGCGGACAGGACGAAACGGTCCCGGCCGACCCAGTCGGCGTCCGCCGGGTCGTGACGCATCACCTTCTGGAAGAGGGTGTACGCGGCGGGGGCCAGGCTCATCGCCGTACCGGGATGGCCGTTGCCGACCTTCTGTACGGCGTCGGCGGCCAGGACACGCGCCGTGTCTACGGCCCGCTGGTCCACATCGGTCCACTCGAGGTCAGTGGTGGTCGGCTTGGTGCTCACCCTGGGTCAGGGCTCCTCTCCACATGTCTCATACCGGTGACGTCGGTCTCACCGGCTGTTGTCGAGCCTACCCTTGCTGGAACAAGCATTCTTTCGATCTGTTCCAGCCTGCCGGGACTCTCCGGCATCCGCCTCCTGACGGGGAAACAAGCGGGTCATCACGTGAATACGGGACCGCTCATAAGGGTGCTCGAACGGGGGTCTGGAAGCTCATCCGGAGTACCCGCTCAACACGACCCCACCCCCGCGAAGGGCGAGGTATAGGCAACGTCTACAGTGGCGTGGTACGCGCGAGTCTTTACCGGGACCTCACATCAAGTGAACGGCCTGGGACTCGCTGGAGTCTTTGTCAGGGGTGTGCGTGACGGCCGTCGAATCCCGTCCAGCGGGAGCGCTGACGAGCAGCAGCAACCAGGGCCGGCGGCCGTTCGGGGCTCGCGTCAAGGCGTTCGTGGCGCTGACCAAGCCGCGGATCATCGAGCTTCTGCTGATCACCACGGTGCCGGTGATGTTCCTCGCCGAACAGGGTGTGCCCGATCTGAAGCTGGTGCTGATCACCTGCCTCGGCGGCTACCTGTCCGCGGGCGGCGCCAACGCGCTGAACATGTGGTACGACCGCGACATCGACGCCCTCATGGACCGTACGTCGCAGCGTCCGCTGGTCACCGGGATGGTGAGCCCGGCCGAGTGCCTGGTCTTCGGCATCTCCCTCGCCGTGATCTCCACCCTCCTGTTCGGCTTCGCGGTCAACTGGCTGTCGGCCTGGCTGTCGCTCGGCGCGCTCCTCTTCTACGTGGTCGTCTACACGATGATCCTGAAGCGGCGCACCTCCCAGAACATCGTGTGGGGCGGCATCGCGGGCTGTCTGCCCGTCCTCATCGGCTGGTCCTCGGTGACCAACTCGATGTCGTGGGCGCCGGTCATCCTCTTCCTCGTCATGTTCTTCTGGACGCCGCCGCACTACTGGCCGCTGTCCATGAAGGTGAAGGACGACTACGCGCGCGTGGGCGTGCCGATGCTGCCCGTCATCGCCTCGAACAAGGTGGTCGCCCGGCAGATCGTCCTCTACAGCTGGATGATGGTGGCGGTCTCGCTGCTTCTCACGCCGCTCGGCTACACCGGCTGGTTCTACACGGTCGTCGCCCTCCTCTCCGGCGGCTTCTGGCTGTGGGAGGCGCACGGGCTGCAGAACCGCGCCAAGGCCGAGGTCACCGGCGGCAAGCTCAAGGAGATGCGGCTCTTCCACTGGTCCATCACCTACGTCTCGCTGCTCTTCGTCGCGGTGGCGGTCGACCCCTTCCTGCGCTGACCGGCGACCGGTCCTCACGATGGGTGGGGGGGGGGGGGGGGCGGGCCCGCCCCCCCCCCCCCCCCCTCAACCCAGTCGGGGGGTGCGGGATGTGGGAGTGGCTTAGGTAGTGGTGGGGGTGT
>NZ_JBEYWV010000058.1:0-24157 GCF_040644575.1 Streptomyces sp. NPDC046939 | reverse complement strand
CCCCGCGCCCCTGGAGCATGCGGCTTCGCCGCAGCCCCAGGGGCGCTGAGATGGCGCACGCAGTGCGCATCTCAGGGGCGCGGGGAACTGCGCGAGCAACCACGACGAAGGCCGCACCCGAAGACGTCGCGACCGGGGCAGACGCTCAGGGGCGCGCCGCGAGCGAGACTGGCCCCATGAGACTCTTCGCCGCCGTGCTGCCGCCCGCTGAGGTCGTTGACGAACTCGGGGTTCGTGTGGACCGGTTGCCGCCCGGCGAGGGCCTGCGCTGGACAGGGCGGCCCGGATGGCACCTCACCCTCGCCTTCTACGGTGACGTACCGGAGGAGACCGTGCCCGAGCTGAGGGAGCGGCTCGCGCGGGCCGCCGCGCGCACCGAGGCGTTCGAGCTGGCGCTGCGCGGGAGCGGACAGTTCGGCGGGCGGGCGCTGTGGGCCGGGGTGCACGGCCGGACGGCCGAGCTGAAGCTCCTCGCGGACCGGGCGGAGGCGGCGGGCCGCAAGTGCGGGCTTCCGGGCGAGCACCGCCGCTACCGGCCGCACCTGACGCTGGCCCGCGCCCGGACGGCCACGGACCTCACGCCGTACGTGACGGCGCTCGACACCTTCGCCGGCTCGCCGTGGACGGTGACCGAGCTGGCGCTGGTCCGCAGCAACCTGCCGGTGTCCGGAGTGCCCGGCGAACGCCCGCGCTACGAGAAGGCCGACGCCTGGGCGCTGGGCGGCGCGCGTTAGGCTCGGGGTGTGGACCCGAAGACGCGGAACCGGATCATGGCCGGGGTGCTTGTGCTGATGTTCGTCGTGGTGGCGGTGGCGGCGGCCGTCGGCGCGTGACACCGTAGGCCGCCGCCGTGCGCCCGAGGGCGCTCTACCAGGCGAACGCCTCCGGGGACGGACCCGGGCCCGGGAAGATCTCGTCCAGGCCCGCCAGAACCTCTTCGCTCAGTTCGAGCTCGACCGCGCGCAGCGCCGAGTCGAGCTGCTCCTGGGTGCGCGGGCCGACGATCGGGCCCGTGACGCCGGGCCGGGTGAGCAGCCACGCCAGGGCGGCCTCGCCGGGCTCGATGCCGTGCTTGTCGAGCAGGTCCTCGTAACGCTGGACCTGCTCGCGCACCTTGCTGTTCTTCAGCGCGCCCGCGCTGCGGCCGTCCTTGCGGCGCTTGCCCTCGCTCTCCTTCTTCAGGACGCCGCCGAGCAGGCCGCCGTTCAGCGGCGACCAGGGGATGACGCCGACGCCGTACTCCTGGGCGGCCGGGATGACCTCCATCTCGGCGCGGCGCTCGGCCAGGTTGTAGAGGCACTGCTCGCTGACGAGGCCGAGCCGGCCGTGGCGGGCGGCGACCTCGTTGGCCTGGGCGATCTTGTAGCCGGGGAAGTTGGAGGAGCCGGCGTAGAGGATCTTGCCCTGTTGGACGAGGACGTCGATCGCCTGCCAGATCTCCTCGAACGGGGTGGCGCGGTCGATGTGGTGGAACTGGTAGATGTCGATGTAGTCCGTCTGGAGCCGCTTGAGGCTGGCGTCGACGGCGCGGCGGATGTTCACCGCGCTGAGCCGGTCGTGGTTGGGCCAGACGGGCGTGGTCCCGGACATGTTGCCGTAGACCTTGGTGGCGAGGACGGTCTTGTCGCGCCGGTCGCCGCCCTTGGCGAACCAGTTGCCGATGATCTCCTCGGTACGGCCCTTGTCGCTGCGGCCGTACACGTTCGCGGTGTCGAAGTAGTTGATGCCACTGGCCAGCGCCGCGTCCATGATGGCGTGGCTGTCGGCCTCGTCGGTCTCGGGCCCGAAGTTCATCGTGCCGAGAACGAGCCTGCTGACCTTGAGTCCCGTGCGTCCGAGCTGCGTGTACTTCATGGTCCACAAGCCAAGGACCTGGAGTGCGCTCTAGGCAAGGGGATCAGGCCATCGGGTCGTGGCCGGGGTGTCGGTCGCGGGGAGGTCGGCGATGAGGTAGACGGGGACTTCGGCCTGCGCGTACGCGGTCTTCTTCGGGCCGTAGTCGTTCACCGCGGTGCCGCGCGAGACGACTTCGGCCACGAACTCGACGTCCTGGTGGCGCCCGCGCCGCTCGTCATCCTGCTCGGCGTTCTCGCGGATCTTGGCGACATCCGGACAGAAGCCGTTCAGGTGGCCCGGGAAGGCATGCCCGTAGAACGATACGCACGGGCACCAGGGCACGTCGGGGTCAAGCGATGCTGAGCGGGGCCGCGTACGGGGCGCCGATGGACCACGCCTGGTGGAGGGTGTTCGCGAAGGCCGCTGCCAGTTTGTGTTCGCCGGAGGCGTTGGGGTGGGTGCCGTCGTAGGTGTCCGTGTGGATGTCGTAGGACTCCGGGACCGAGGCGAGGAGGAGGGGGGAGCGGGGTTCGTCCAGGTCGGCGATCGTCTTCGCGAGCAGGGTGTTGAAGTGGGTTACCTGCGCGGCGAACGGGGCGTCGGATTCGGCGCGGATGTTGGGGATCACCGGGAGGGCGACCATGCGCAGGGCCGGGTTGGCGGTGCGGGCCCCGGTGACGAAGCGGCGGACGTTTGCGGCGGTCTGCTCGGCGTTCGTGTAGAAGCCCAGGTCTATGAGGCCGAGGGAGATGAGGAGGATGTCGGCGCGGGTCTCGGTGACCGCGTCCGCTATCGCCGGGGCCATGTGCTGCCAGCCCTCGCCCCAGCCCGCGAAGTGCGCCTGCGGGAAGTCCGGGTCCGCGTAGGCGTGGCCGCCGCCGTGCAGGGCCGTGCGCGGGCCGACGAACATGCAGTCGGTGCCGGAAGCGCGCAGGTGGAGCCACATGCGGTGGCGCCAGGTGTGTTCGCCCGCGCTTCCTATCGTCATCGAGTCGCCGACGCACATGAACCTGAGCATCCGCTCATCATCCTCGATCACCCGGACCGCGTGCGTGTGAGACCGAACACGCCTGGCAAGCTGGAGCCATGCGTTCGTACAAGGCGTCGTCGCGTGTGGGTGGGGTCGCGGCCGCCGCCGTGCTGTTGTCGGTCCTCGCGGGCGGCCCCGCGCTCGCCGACGACCGGCCCGCCGGCTCCGACGGCTTCACCATCCAGGACCCGCGCATCACCGAGTCCAGCGGCCTCGCCGCCTCCCGCGCCCACCCCGGCGTCTACTGGACCCACAACGACAGCGACGACGGCCCGTACATCTACGCCGTCGACGGGCGCAGCGGCAAGACCGTCGCCCGGCTCACCCTCACCGGCATCGGCGACCCGCGCGACGTCGAGGCGATCTCCGTCGGCCCCGACGGGAACATCTACGTCGGCGACATCGGCGACAACCTCGGCGGCAAGTGGGACCACGTCTGGATCTACAAGCTGCCGGAGCCGAAGGAGCTGCGCGACCAGACCGTGCGCGCCACCCAGTACGTCGTCAAGTACGCGGACGGGCCGCGCAACGCCGAGGCGATGATGGTCCACCCGAAGACCGGCCGGGTCTACATCGTCGAGAAGGACGAGGACGGCGGCGGCCTGTACGAAGGCCCCGACCCGCTGAACCCGTCCGGCACGAACGTCTTCAAGCGCGTCGCCGACATCGACCTGTGGGTCACCGACGGCGCCTTCTCGCCGGACGGCAAGCAGCTCGCCCTGCGCGGCTACTTCGGCGGCATCTCCTACTCCTGGAACAACGGGAAGCCCAAGCGCGAAGGCCAGTTGAGCGTGCCCATGCAGGCGCAGGGCGAGTCCGTGACGTACACCCTCGACGGCAGGACGCTCCTCTACGGAAGTGAGGGCGCGGGCAGTTCGGTGAAGCCGGTGGAGGTCGAGGGCGCGGGCGGCTCCGGCTCCGGGTCCGGCAAGAGCGGCGGCTCGTCCGGCGGGGACGGCGGCGACGGCGGGTTCACCGGGAAGGCCGGGGCCGTCGGGGCCGCCGCCGTGCTGATCCTGGTGCTCGGCGTGGGGCGGCTCGCCCGCAAGCCGAAGCAGAAGTGAACCGCGCCGCCCTGGAGCGGCGCGGTGCACGACAGCGTCAGAAGCGTCAGAGCTTCTCGATCACGTAGTCGACGCAGGCCGTCAGCGCCTGCACGTCCGCAGGGTCGATCGCCGGGAACATCGCGACGCGGAGCTGGTTGCGGCCCAGCTTGCGGTACGGCTCCGTGTCCACGATGCCGTTGGCGCGGAGCACCTTCGCGACGGCGGCCGCGTCGATGTCGTCCGAGAAGTCGATCGTGCCGATGACCTGCGAACGCTTCGCCGGGTCCGTCACGAACGGCGTCGCGTGCTTCGACTCCTCCGCCCACGAGTACAGCCGGGACGAGCTGTCCTTCGTCCGCGCCGTCGACCAGGCGAGGCCGCCCTGGCCGTTGATCCAGTCCAACTGCTCCGCCAGCAGGAACAGCGTCGCGAGCGCCGGGGTGTTGTACGTCTGGTTCTTGCGGGAGTTGTCGATCGCCGTCGGCAGCGAGAAGAACTCCGGGACGTGGCGGCCCGACGCGTGGACGCGCTCCGCGCGCTCGATCGCCGCCGGGGAGAAGATCCCGATCCACAGGCCGCCGTCCGAGGCGAACGACTTCTGCGGGGCGAAGTAGTAGACGTCCGTCTCCGCGATGTCGACCGGGAGGCCGCCCGCGCCCGACGTCGCGTCGACCAGGACGAGGGCGCCCTCGTCCGCGCCCGCCACGCGCTTGATGGGGGCGGCGACACCCGTCGACGTCTCGTTGTGCGTCAGGCCGTACACGTCGACGCCCGCCTCCGCCTTCGGCTCCGGGTGCGTGCCCGGGTCCGACGCGATCACGGTCGGCTCCGCCAGCCACGGGGCCAGCTTCGACGCCTTCGCGAACTTCGAGGAGAACTCGCCGAAGTTCAGGTGCTGCGACTTGTTCTCGATCAGGCCGTGCGTCGCCACGTCCCAGAAGGCCGTGGAGCCGCCGTTGCCCAGGATCACCTCATAGCCCTCGGGGAGGGAGAACAGGTCCTTCACGCCCTCGCGCACACGGCCGACCAGGTTCTTCACCGGGGCCTGGCGGTGGGACGTGCCGAGCAGGGAGGTACCGGTGGCGGCCAGGGCGTCCAGCGCCTCGGTCCGCACCTTGGAGGGGCCAGCGCCGAAACGTCCGTCGGCGGGCTTGATGTCAGCGGGAATCTGGATCTCAGCCACGTCTGCGAGGGTAGCGGGTGCGGTTGGGGGGGTCTGGGCGTGTCCGGCGTCTGAGATGCGGGATCTCGGGGGCGGGCGCCTCGGAGTCCCGCCGCGGGCGACCGGGTTCGTCGCCGGGTGCGGGTCTCGTCGTGGCTGGTCGCGCCGTTCCCCGCGCCCCTGCGACGCGGCTGCGCCGCGATCTTGGAGGGGTTCGTTCCCACGTGCCGCACCGTCGTGCTCGCTCGCGCAGTTCCCCGCGCCCCTGAGGCACGCGGCTTCGCCGCGCCTCAGAGGGCGCCCACGTGGACGCGCGTCTGAGATGGCGCACGAAGTGCGCATCTCAGGGGCGCGGGGAACTGCGCGACCAGCCACGGCGGTGGGGTGGTCGCCATGTGTGCGTGGGGGCCCGTCCCCGTGGGCGGGGGCCGGGCATGCTGGGGGCATGGTTGATGACGGCGTTGAGAAGGTGCTGCGGCGTGTCGTGCGGGGGGACGTCGACTTCGGGGTCGGGGCCCGCGCGCTGCACACCATGGACGCGTCCAACTACCGCCGGGTCCCGCTGGGCGTCGTCGCCCCCAGGGACGGTGACGACGTCCGCGCCGTCCTCGCCCTCTGCGCGGAGCGAGGCGTCCCGGTCGTCGGACGCGGCGGCGGAACGTCGATCGCCGGTCAGGCCACCGGCGCGGGCGTCGTCGTCGACTTCACCCGGTACATGAACCGGGTCCTCGACATCGACCCGGCCGCACGGATCGCCCGCGTACAACCCGGCCTCGTACTCGACCGGCTCCAGAAGACAGCCGCACCGCACGCGCTCCGGTTCGGGCCCGACCCCTCCACGCACAGCCGCTGCACGCTCGGCGGCATGATCGGCAACAACGCGTGCGGCACGCACTCCGTGGCCTGGGGCACGACGGCCGACAACGTGGTCGCGCTGGACGTCGCGGCCGGGGACGGCACCCCGTACCGGCTGGGCAAGAGCTGGGACGGCGCCCCCCGAGGACTGCGGGAGCTCGTCGCGCGGGAGCTGGGCACGATCAGGACGGGGTTCGCCCCGTACGCCGGGCTGCCCCGCCGCATCTCGGGGTACGCCGTGGACGCGCTGCTCCCGGAGCACGGCACCGACCTGGCGCGTTTCTTCTGCGGCGGCGAGGGCACGCTCGGCCTCGTCACGGAGGCGACGGTCAGGCTGGTGGAGGCGCCCGGCGCCACGGCCCTCGCCGTGCTCGGGTACGGGGACGAGGGCGCCGCCGCCGAGGCCGCCGCGGGTCTGCTGCCGTACGGGCCGCTGACCGTGGAGGGGATGGCCGCCGACCTCGTACCGCCGTACGGAACCGGGCTGCCGGAGGGCGGCGCGTGGCTGTTCGTGGAGGCCGGGGGCGCGACCCGGGCCGAGGCGCGGGCCGCCGCCGAGCGGATCGTCCGGGCGGCGGACGTGCACGACGCGCTGATCGTCGACGACCCGGCGGGGCAGCGCGCCCTGTGGCGCATCCGGGAGGACGCCAGCGGTACGGCGACGCGGATGCCGGACGGCAGCGAGGCTTGGCCCGGCTGGGAGGACTGCGCGGTGCCGCCCGCGCGGCTCGGCGCGTACCTGCGGGAGTTCCGGGGGCTGTTGCGCGAGCACGGGCTGCGCGGAACCCCGTACGGGCACTTCGGTGACGGGTGCATTCATGTCCGGATCGACTTCGACCTGCTGACGGAGGCGGGCGTCGGACGGTTCCGGCGGTTCTCCGAGGAGCTGGCCGCGCTCGTCGTCGCGCACGGCGGTTCGCTCTCCGGGGAGCACGGGGACGGGCAGGCGCGCGCCGAGCTGCTGCCGACGATGTACGGGCCGGAGCTGGTCACGCTCTTCGAGCAAGTCAAGGGGGTGTGGGACCCGGGTGATGTGCTGAACCCGGGGATGCTCGTGCGGCCCGCGCGGCTCGACGAGAATCTGCGGTTCGCGGTGCTGCCGCGCGAACCGGTGGACGTCGTCTTCGGGTATCCGCAGGACGGCGGGGACTTCACGGCCGCCGTGCGGCGGTGCGTGGGGGTCGCCAAGTGCCGTACGGAGGCGTTGGGTTCGGGTGGCGGCGTCATGTGTCCTTCCTTCCGGGTGACCGGCGACGAGGCGCACTCCACGCGCGGGCGGGCGCGGCTGCTGCACGAGATGCTGGCCGGTGAGGTCGTCACCGGCGGCTGGCGGTCGACGGAGGTGCGGGACGCGCTCGATCTGTGCCTGTCCTGCAAGGGCTGCCGCAGCGACTGCCCGGTCGGCGTCGACATGGCCACGTACAAGGCGGAGTTCCTGCACCACCACTACGCGGGGCGGCTGCGCCCGGCGGCGCACTACGCGATGGGGTGGCTGCCGCGCTGGCTGCGCCTGGTCGAGCGGACGCGGACGGCGCCGCTGGTCAACCGGCTGGCCCGGGTACGGGTCCTGGCCTCCGTCGGGAAGCGGCTCGCGGGCGTCGCCGGGGAGCGGGACGTGCCCCGGCTCGCGACGCGGACCTTCAGCCGGGCGCGGCGGCGCGCGCTCGCACCGGGCGGCGGCGCGGGGCCGGCCGTCGTGCTGTGGCCCGACACGTTCACCGACCATCTGGCGCCGGGCGTGGCGGACGCGGCCGTACGGGTCCTGGAGGCGGCCGGGATGACGGTGACGCTGCCGCCGGGGCGGGTCTGCTGCGGCCTGACGTACGTGTCGACCGGGCAGCTCGACCGCGCCCGCGCCGTGCAGCGCCGCACGCTGGAGCTGCTCGGGCCGGTGCTGGACGCGGGGTCGCCCGTCGTGGTCCTGGAGCCGTCCTGCGCGGCGGCGCTCCGTTCGGACCTGCCCGAGCTGCTGCCCGGCGATCCGCGGGCGGCGGCGCTGGTGGAGCGTGTCGTCACGTTCGCCGAGGCGCTGGAGCGGTTCGCGCCGGAGTGGACGCCGCCCCGGATCGACCGGCCCGTGGTCGGTCAGACGCACTGCCACCAGCACGCGGTGCTCGGGGACGCGGCCGACCGGAGGCTGCGGGAGAGGGCCGGTCTGGTGGGGGAGTTGAGCGGTGGGTGCTGCGGGCTCGCCGGGAACTTCGGCTTCGAGCGCGGGCATTACGAGGTGTCGGTGGCCTGCGCGGAGGAGGCACTGCTCCCGGGCGTGCGGGCGGCGGGGGAGGAGACGCTGGTCCTGGCCGACGGGTTCTCGTGCCGGACACAGGTGGAGCAGCTGGCGGGCGTACGGGCCCGGCACTTGGCGGAGGTGCTGGCCGACGGGCTGCCGGACGACCCACCCGGCGGCGCTCAGCCCTGACCCGCCCCCGCGATCTCGTGGGCCAGCGCGATCAGGTCGGCGGTCGCCGGATGGCCGGGGCCCTCGCGGCGGGCCAGATGGACCGGGAGCGGCGGGGCGTCCGTGACGGGGACGTAGACGACGCCGGGGTGCGGGTGCATCCGCTGCGTCGCGGTCGAGGTGATGCCGACGGCCTGACCGGCGGCGATCGCGGCGAGCCAGTCGTCGGTGTTGGCGACGGTCAGTGTCCGGGTGGGCCGGGCCTCCGGCGGCCACAGGGCGAGGGTGGTGGTGCCGGAGACCGTGTTCAGGGCGATGATCTCGCCGCGCAGGTCGGCCAGGGTGAGCGCGGGGCGGTCCGAGAGGGGGCTGTCGGCGGGGAGCGCCGCGACCCGGGTCTCGTGGTGCAGGAGTTCGGTGACGAGGCCGGGCGCGTCGACGGGGCCGCGCAGGAGGGCCACGTCGACGGGGTCGGTGCCGCGCAGGAGACCCGCCGTGCGGTCGTCGATCCGGAGCAGTTCGAGCGGCACGTCCGGACGGGTCCGCCGCCAGCGGCGCAGGAGCGGGGTGGTGAAGTCGCCCGCGGCCGACCAGGCGTGGCCGAGACGCAGCGGCCTGCGCACGGCGCGGGCGGCGGCGAGCGCGTCCTCGAACGCGGTGACGGCGACCGCCGCCTTCGCGCGGAACGCCTCGCCCTCCGGTGTGAGGGCGAGGTGGTGGGTGGAGCGGTCGACGAGGCGGACGCCGAGCGCGTGCTCCAGGGCGGCGAGGGTGCGGGAGACGGCGGGCTGGGTGAGGCCCAGCCGCTGGGCGGCGCGGGTGACGGCGCCCTCCTCGGCGATGGCGAGGAAGCAGCGCAGGTGGCGCAGTTCGATGGTCCGCTCTCGGTCCCGGCTCATGTCCGCGGAGCATAACCGGAGCGCAGAACGCATTTCACAGGCCGCGCCCGGCGCTCTTAGCGTGGGAGTTCACGGCAGACGCCCAGTGCAGTACCGTAGACACGTAGGTCCAAAATAATGAACTGGACGCTATGTGTACGAGGAGAGGACCGAAGCCCTGTGAACGGCTCGCGCACCGAACAGCACCAGCCGGCCGTGCCCGAGGCCGTCACCCTGGCCGGGATCGACGGCGCGGAAGCGGAAGCGGGGAGCGGCGCGGGCAAGCGGCATGCCTCCCTGGGACCCGTCGGCCTCGTCCTCGCGGGCTGTGTCTCCGTGCAGTTCGGCGGGGCGCTCGCGGTCAGCCTCATGCCGCGTACGGGCGCCGTCGGCGTCGTGACACTGCGCCTGGTCGTGGCGGCGCTGGTGCTCATGGTGGTCTGCCGGCCGAAGCTGCGCGGGCACTCGCGCGCGGACTGGGGCACGGTGCTCGCGTTCGGCGTCGCCATGGGCGGGATGAACATGATCTTCTACCAGGCCGCGGCCCGGATCCCGCTCGGCCTCGCCGTCACCTTCGAGGTGCTCGGCCCGCTCGCGCTCTCCGTCCTCGCCTCGCGCCGCCTGATCAACCTCCTGTGGGCGGGGCTCGCCCTGTGCGGCGTCTTCCTGCTCGGCGGCGCCGGGGAGAGCGTCGGCGGCCTGGACATGGTCGGCGTGGCCTGCGCGCTCGCGGCGGGCGGCATGTGGGCGGCGTACATCATCTTCAGCGCCCGCACGGGCCGCCGCTTCCCGCAGGCCGACGGGCTCGCGCTCGCCATGGCGGTGGCGGCCGTGCTCAGCCTCCCGCTCGGCATCACCACGGCGGGCACCAAGCTCCTCGACCCGGTGACGATCGGCCTCGGCGCGGCCGTCGCCGTCCTCTCCTCCGTCCTGCCCTACACCCTCGAACTCATCGCGCTGCGCCGCCTGCCCGCGTCCACGTTCGCGGTGTTGATGAGCCTCGAACCGGCGATCGCCGCCCTGGCCGGCTTCCTCGTCCTGAGCCAGGCCCTGACATGGCTCCAGGCCCTGGCGATCGCCCTGGTCATCGGGGCGAGCATGGGGGCGGTACGGACACAGGTCGGCCGGGGCCGGGAGCAGAAGGGCTGAGACGCGGACGGGGCCCGCGGTCGACGACCACGAGCCCCGTACACGTACCGCACGGCCTGCCTCAGTGCAGGTCCTTGAACCTGTTCCAGCCGCTCGTCCCGATCAGCACGCGCGACGCGTACGTGCCGTCACCGTTGGACGCGTACCGCCACAGCTTCCCGGCCGAATCACGGGCCAGGAGCCCGGCGCGGCCGTTGCCGGTCAGGTCGCCGGGTCCGACGAGCGCGGTGTACGCGGACCAGCCGGGGCCGATCTTCACGCGGGCGGTCACGCCGCCCGCGGCGGTGCCGTAGTAGCGCCACAGGTAGCCGGACTTGTCGACGCCGAGCAGGTCGCCGCGCCCGTCGCCGTTGAGGTCGCCCGCGCCGACGATGCGCGTGTACAGCTTCCAGTTGGTGCCGATCCGCACCTTCGGCTTCAGGGTGTGGTCGGCGGTACCGGCGTAGAAGTACATGTCGCCGGTGGTGGTCTGGCGGGCGATCAGGTCGACGTAGCCGTCGCCGTTGAGGTCACCGGGCGAGGTCAGACGGTCGTACTGCCCCCAGCCGGAGCCGATCACCGTGTACGGCGACGACGCGGAGACGATCCTCCCGCAGCCGGGACGGTAGGCGCGGAGCTGGCCGCCGACGCGGGCCAGCACGTCGTCGCACCGGTCGCCGTCGACGTCACCGACGGGCACGAGCAGCGTGCTCGGGTCGAACTTCGTGCCGCCCGCGGCGGTACGGGCGGCCAGCGTGCCGTCGCCCGCGCCCTTGTAGAGGAACGTGCCGCCGTCCGGCTCCATGGCCAGCAGATCACCGATGCCGTCGTCACCGCCCATGTCCCGCCACACGGCGGCGCCGCCGCGCACGCCCACGGTGCCGGAGGCGGTGAGGTCACCGCCCACCCCGTCGGCGGGCTTCACGGTCAGGGTCCAGGTGTAGGCGCCGTTGGCGACGAGCTTGCCGCTCGCGTTCCTGCCGTCCCAGGAGGCGGTGGCCTGTCCGCGCGCCTCACCGCCCGTCAGGGTCCGTACGACCTTGCCGCTCGCCTTGTGCTTCAGCGCGAGGGACCAGGAGGCGCCCGGCTTCGACAGCCACCAGCGCGGGGTCCACGCGGCGGCGTCCGTCTTCAGGTCGACGGTGGCCGGGACCTCGCTGTCGATGACGGCGACCTTCGAGGCGGGGACGCCCGAGGGGACGATCCGCACGTGCCGGTCGGCCCCGACGTAGGCGATGTGCCCGCCGAACCGGTCGACGGTCCAGCCCGAGCGGCGCCCGGTCCGGTCGCCGAGGTCGGCGGCGGGGACAACGACGCGCTGCGGCAGATCGGCGGCCTTGGTGGCAGCCGTCAGACCGGCGTGCAGGTCGACGAGGGTGAGCCCGGCCGCGTCCGACCGCTGGACCAGGTAGCCGTCGCCGAGGAGCGTCTCATCGGTGCCGAGCCGCACGACCGCCTTGCTCTGCCGGTCGTAGACACCGGCGCCCCGGTAGTAGGCGTAGGAGTCGCTGCACCGCCAGTAGACGTAGCGGCCGACGGCCTGGAGTTCCTTGGCGACGCATCCGGCGTCGAAGACCTCGGCGGCGGTGCCGGACGGCAGGCTCTGGGCGGTCACCTTGGTCGACGGAGCGGAACCGGGGTCGTGCCACGGGGAGACGGCGCTCCACAGGGTGTTGCCCCAGACCGAGGCGCCGACCGGCGCCCGCTTCAGCAGGCCCTTACCGGAGTCGGGCTCGGTGAACTGGAGCACCGACTGCCGCCCGCCGGCCGCCTGGTCCACGATGCCGAACCGTCCGGAGAGGTCGATGAGCTGCGGACTGTCGAGCCCGGAGTCGAACCTCGGCCCCCAGGAGGCGGCACCGTTCTTGTAGAGCATGGTGACGTCCTGCTCGGTCGCCTCCTTGCGGCCGTGGAAGCCGTCGCCGCTCGCGAACAAGGTGGCGCAGTAGACGCTTCCGGCCTGCCCGCAGTCGTCGTCGCGGCCGGACATGAGCCCGTCGACGGTGGACCTGATCTCCTCGGGGCGGCCGGAGGTGTTCAGCCAGGTGCTGCGGTAACCGCCGACGTACGTCCCGGGCTCGTAGAGCTGCGAGTCGTCGGCCGTGGTCAGGATGCCGCTGCCCAGTGCGATACCGGCGGGCCTGGCCTCGCGGTTCGCGATGCCGGCGAGGCGCTTGCGGGTGATCGTGCCGTCGTCGGCGCGGGTGAACAGGTAGTAGCCCCAGTCCAGGGCGCCCCTGTCCGTGCGCTCCTCGGCCCCGGCCACGAGCAGCGAGCCGTCGGGTGTGCGGTGCACGGAGGTGGAGGAGACGGCGAGGAGGGACTTCAGGTACCGGCCCGTGGTGTCGCGGAGCACCAGCTCATTGCCCCGGTACTCGTTGTCGCCGGGGTTGGGCGGGGTGACGGTGACGAGGTCGTCCCCGAAACGCCGGACGACGTCGTCGTACGCGATGTCCCGCAGGTCGAGGGTGACGGGTTCGGCGTCCAGGTCGTCACGGCGGTACACCTGGGCGGCGTAGGACTCGGGCGCACCCAGGTGGAAGACGCTGTCCTGGTCGAACGAGACGCTCTCGCCATGGGTGGAGAGTGCCTTGACGTTCCCGGAGGCGAGGTCGACGACCCACCACCCCTGGGACATCCTGCTGTCCTCCCACTTGATGCCCCGCACGGCCACGGAGCGGGTGTCGCCCTCGCTGATGGTGAGGTTCCAGCCCTGCGGCAGCCCGGCCAGCTCCTGGTCCTGGACCTGCCCGTCGTCGCCGGTCCGCAGCAGGTGCAGGCCGGTCGTCTCCTTCTCCGTACCGGTGCGGCTGATCACGGTGTCCCCGTACGTGGCGACGTACGACTGCCCGTCGGGTATCGCCACGGTGACGGCACCGGCCGCGTCGGCCCGCTGCTGGAGCGTGACGTGCGGCGCGGGGGAGTCCGCGTAGACGGCGACGGTGTCGGAGCCGTGGCCGAAATCCGCCGGGTAGGAGTCGAAGCGGAAGCCGTCCACGTCGTACGAGAGCGGCTTCGGCAACCGGTGTTCGAGGACGGTCGCCGCACCGGTGGCGTAGTCGATCCACCGGAGCCGGTCGTCGCCCTCCTGGGCGGTCAGGAAGCCGGTCTTCCCGGCGTTCAGGACGATGGTCGCGCGCGGCACGAAGCGGTCGCCCGCGCTGACGACGACGGGATCGGCGGAGGCGGCCGCGGCGGGCGACGCGGCGCCCACCGCACCGGCCACCGTGCCGGTCACAGCGAGCGTGACCATGAGGGCGATGGGGCCGAACGCGCGCGGACGGCGCGGGGCCCGTCTGTTCAACGGACGAGTCACGAAAAGAGTCCCTCCCCAGGGGTGACCCCTGCGGAGGAGGCTGCCGAGAGCGCCGATCGTCCCCGCGAGGGCAGGGCGAGATTAGCAGCCTTGATCAAGCCATCACAGCGCGTGATCGGCGCCGAGGCGAAAAATCAATGCAAGCACGCTTGCTTGTTTCCTGGCCCGCTGCCATGCTCCGGACCAGCCGCGTCACGCAACGCCCCGGAGGGGAGCGCCCGTGTCCGAATCGCTGTCCGTCTTCGACGATCTGCGGGACGAGAGCCAGGAACTCGACGAACTAGTGCGGGACTTGGGCCCGGAGGCGTGGGCCCGTGCGACCCCCGCCCCCCGCTGGACCGTCGCCCACCAGATCGCCCACCTCGCCTGGACCGACCGCGCCGCGCTGCTCGCGATGAACGACCCGGACGCGTTCGCCGGGGAGGTGGAGAAGGCGGTCGCCGCGCCGGATTCGTTCGTGGACGACGGGGCCGAGGCCGGGGCCGCGCAGGAACCCGGCGCCCTGCTGGCCCAATGGCGGGCCGGGCGCGACCAGTTGCAGGATGTCTTGCGCCGCGCCGCCGCAGGCAAGGCCAAGTTCCCCTGGTATGGGCCGCCCATGTCCGCCGCCTCCATGGCCACCGGGCGGCTCATGGAGACCTGGGCCCACGGCCAGGACGTCGCCGACGCGCTCGGCGTCGTACGTCCGCCCACCGAGCGGCTGCGGCACGTCGCCCGGATCGGCATTCGCGCCCGGGACTTCGCCTTCGCCGTGCATGGGCTTCCCGCTCCCACCGGCGTCGAGTTCCGCGTCGAACTCACCGCCCCCAGCGGGGAGATGTGGGTCTACGGGCCCGACGACGCCGCCCAGCGCGTCACCGGAACCGCCCTCGACTTCTGTCTCCTCGTCACCCAGCGCGCCCACCGCGACGACCTCGACCTGCGCGCCGAAGGCGCCGACGCCGACCGGTGGCTCGACATCGCGCAGGCCTTCGCCGGGCCGCCCGGGCAGGGCCGGGCCCCGAAGGGCGTCGCCCGGTGACCCGGCCCCCGCTGCGCGTCGGCAACGCCTCCGGGTTCTACGGCGACCGGTTCGACGCCATGAAGGAGATGCTCACCGGCGGGCCCCTCGACGTCCTCACCGGTGACTACCTCGCCGAGCTGACCATGCTCATCCTCGGCCGGGACCGGCTGAAGGACCCCGGGCGCGGGTACGCCCGTACGTTCCTGAAGCAGCTGGAGGAATGCCTCGGGTTCGCCGTCGAGCGCGGGGTGCGGATCGTCACCAACGCCGGAGGGCTCAACCCGGCCGGTCTCGCCGACGCCGTACGCGGCCTGGCCGACCGCCTCTCCCTCCCCCTCCGCGTCGCCCACGTCGAGGGCGACGACCTCCTCCCCACCGGCCGCTTCCCCGGCGCCCTCACCGCCAACACCTACCTCGGCGGCGCCGGGATCACCGCCTGCCTGGGCGCCGGCGCGGACGTCGTGGTCACCGGCCGCGTCACCGACGCCGCCCTGGTCAGCGGGGCCGCCGCCTGGCACTTCGGGTGGGGCCCGGACGCGTACGACCGGCTGGCCGGGGCGGTCGTCGCCGGGCACGTCCTGGAGTGCGGCACCCAGGCGACCGGCGGCAACTACTCCCAGTTCACCCGGCACGACCCCCGTACGCTGCGCCGCCCCGGCTTCCCCCTCGCCGAGATCCACGAGGACGGGTCCGCCGTCATCACCAAGCACCCCGGTACCGGCGGCCTCGTCGACACCGGCACCGTCACCGCCCAGCTCCTCTACGAGACCGGCGGCGCCCGGTACGCCGGACCCGATGTCACCGCCCGGCTCGACACCGTCCGGCTCGCACAGGTCGGCGCGGACCGCGTCCGTATTCACGGCGTACGCGGTGAGGCCCCGCCGCCCACCCTCAAGGTCGGCCTGAACCGGCTCGGCGGCTTCCGCAACGAGGTCGTCTTCGTCCTCACCGGGCTCGACATCGAGGCCAAGGCCGCGCTCGTGCGCGCGCAGATGGACGACGCCTTCGACGCCGCCAAAGTCCGGCCCCGGCACATCCACTGGGAGCTGGCCCGCACCGACCACCCCGACGCCGACACCGAGGAAGCCGCCAGCGCCCTCCTCCGCCTCGTCGTCCGCGACCCCGACCAGGACGCGGTCGGCCGCGCCCTCAGCGGCGCCGCCGTCGAACTGGCCCTCGGCTCCTACCCCGGGTTCCACGTCACCGCCCCGCCCGGTAAGGGCACCCCGTACGGCGTCTTCGAGGCCGCCTACGTCGAGCGTGACGCCGTGCCGCACATCGCCGTGCTGCCGGACGGGGAGCGGCGCCCCCTCGCTCTGCACACCGGGCCCACCCGCGCCCTGGCCCCCGTGGAGGAGCCGGAACTCCCCGGGCTGCCACCGCGAGGCCCCACCCGCCGCGCCCCCCTCGGCCTCGTCACCGGCGCCCGCAGCGGTGACAAGGGCGGCGACGCCAACATCGGTGTCTGGGCGACCAGCGACGCCGCCTGGCCGTGGCTCGTCCACACCCTGACCGTCGGCAAGCTCCGCGAACTCCTCCCCGAGACGGCCCGCCTGCCCGTCACCCGCCACGTCCTCCCGAACCTCCGCGCCCTGAACTTCACCGTCGGGGGGATCCTCGGCGAGGGCGTCGCCGCGCAGGCCCGTTTCGACCCGCAGGCGAAGGGGCTCGGCGAATGGCTGCGCTCCCGCCACCTCGACATACCGGAGGCACTCCTGTGACCGTCCTGGCCAGCGCCCTGGACACCCGGTCCGACGACTACGCCGCCCATCGCGAGGCCCTCCTCGACAAGCTCGCCGCGCTCGACGCCGAGCACGCGAAGGCCCTCGCGGGGGGCGGCGAGAAGTACGTACAGAGGCACCGCAAGCGCGGCAAGCTGCTCGCCCGCGAACGCATCGAGCTGCTTCTCGACCCGGACACGCCCTTCCTGGAGCTGTCGCCGCTCGCCGCCTGGGGCAGCGACTACACCGTCGGCGCCTCTCTCGTCACCGGGATCGGGGTCGTGGAGGGCGTGGAGTGCCTGATCACCGCCAACGACCCCACCGTGCGCGGCGGCGCCAGCAACCCCTGGTCGCTGAAGAAGGCCCTGCGCGCCAACGAGATCGCCTTCGCCAACCGCCTCCCCTGCGTCTCCCTCGTGGAGTCCGGCGGCGCCGACCTGCCGTCGCAGAAGGAGATCTTCATCCCCGGCGGCGCGATCTTCCGCGACATCACGCGCCTCTCCGCCGCCGGTATCCCCACGGTCGCCGTCGTCTTCGGCAACTCCACCGCCGGCGGCGCCTACATCCCCGGCATGTCCGACCACGTCATCATGGTCAAGGAGAAGGCCAAGGTCTTCCTCGGCGGGCCGCCGCTCGTCAAGATGGCGACCGGCGAGGAGAGCGACGACGAATCGCTCGGCGGCGCCGAGATGCACGCCCGCACCTCCGGACTCGCCGACTACTTCGCCCTCGACGAGCAGGACGCGATCCGCCAGGCCCGCCGCGTCGTCGCCCGCCTCAACCACCGCAAGGCGTACCCCGATCCACCGGCGGCGGCCGAACCGCCCAAGTACGACCCCGAGGAACTGCTCGGCATCGTCCCGGACGACCTGAAGGTGCCGTTCGACCCGCGCGAGGTCATCGCCCGTGTCGTGGACGCCTCCGACTTCGACGAGTTCAAGCCGCTCTACGGGGCCTCCCTCGTCACCGGCTGGGCCACCCTCCACGGCTATCCGGTCGGCATCCTCGCCAACGCCCAGGGCGTCCTCTTCAGCGCCGAGTCACAGAAGGCCGCCCAGTTCATCCAGCTCGCCAACCAGCGCGACATCCCCCTCCTCTTCCTCCACAACACCACCGGCTACATGGTCGGCAAGGAGTACGAGCAGGGCGGCATCATCAAGCACGGCTCCATGATGATCAACGCCGTCAGCAACAGCCGCGTCCCCCACCTCTCCGTCCTCATGGGCGCCTCCTACGGCGCCGGGCACTACGGCATGTGCGGCCGCGCCTACGACCCCCGCTTCCTCTTCGCCTGGCCCAGCGCCAAGGCCGCCGTCATGGGGCCGCAGCAGCTCGCGGGCGTCCTGTCGATCGTGGCCCGCCAGTCCGCCGCCGCGAAGGGGCAGCCCTACGACGACGAGGCGGACGCCGCGCTCCGCGCCATGGTCGAGCAGCAGATCGAGTCCGAGTCCCTGCCGATGTTCCTCTCAGGACGCCTCTACGACGACGGCGTCATCGACCCGCGCGACACCCGCACCGTCCTCGGCATCTGCCTCTCCGCCCTGCACACCGCACCGTACGAGGGCGCCCGCGGCGGCTTCGGCGTCTTCAGGATGTGAGCCCCCATGACTCATGCAGTGATCAGCTCCGTCCTCGTCGCCAACCGTGGCGAGATCGCCTGCCGCGTCTTCCGCACCTGCCGTGACCTGGGTATCCGTACGGTCGCCGTGCACTCCGACCCGGACGCGGACGCCCTCCACGTCCGCGAGGCCGACCTCGCCGTACGCCTCCCGGGCGCCACGCCCGCCGACACCTATCTCCGCGCCGACCTCGTCGTGAAGGCCGCCCTCGACGCGGGCGCCGACGCCGTCCACCCCGGCTACGGCTTCCTCTCCGAGAACGCCGCGTTCGCACGGGCCGTCACCGACGCCGGGCTCGTCTGGATCGGGCCGCCGCCCGAGGCGATCGAGGCGATGGCGTCCAAGACGCGCGCCAAGGAGCTGATGGGCATCGCGCCGCTCGGGGACGTCACGGAGGCCGATCTGCCCGTGCTGGTGAAGGCCGCGGCGGGAGGTGGCGGCCGCGGCATGAGAGTCGTACGCGAACTCGGCTCGCTGGAACCGGAGTTGGCAGCCGCCCGCGCCGAAGCCCTCTCCGCCTTCGGTGACGGCGAGGTCTTCGTCGAGCCGTACGTCGAGGGCGGGCGCCACGTCGAGGTGCAGGTCCTCGCCGACGCCCACGGCACGGTCTGGGTCCTCGGCACGCGTGACTGCTCGCTCCAGCGGCGCCACCAGAAGGTCGTCGAGGAGGCGCCCGCGCCCGGCCTCACGGACGAGGTCACGGCCCGCGTGCACGAGCTGGCCGAGCGCGCCGTACGGGCCACGGGCTACATCGGTGCCGGGACGGTCGAGTTCCTCGTCGCGGACGACGGCACCGCGCACTTCCTGGAGATGAACACCCGGCTCCAGGTCGAGCACCCCGTCACCGAGGCGGTCTTCGGCATCGACCTCGTCGCGCTGCAACTCCGCATCGCCGAGGGCGACGCGCTCGACCCGGAGCCGCCCGCCCCGCGCGGGCACGCCGTCGAGGCCCGCCTGTACGCGGAGGACCCGGCCGCCGCGTTCGCCCCGCAGACCGGCACCCTGCACCGGCTCTCCGTACCGGCGGGCGTACGCCTCGACACCGGGTACACCGACGGCGACACCATCGGCGTCCACTACGACGCCATGCTCGCCAAGGTCGTCACCCACGCGCCGACCCGCGCCGCCGCCGTCCGCGCCCTCGCCGGGGCCCTGGAACGCGCCGAGGTGCACGGCCCGGTCACCAACCGCGACCTGCTCGTACGGTCCCTGCGCCACCCCGAGTTCACCGGCGCCCGCATGGACACCGGGTTCTACGAGCGGCACCTCGCCGACCTGACGGCCCCGGACCCCGACCCGTACGCGCCGCTCGCCGCCGCCCTGGCCACCGCCCGCCGCCACCGCTTCGGCGGCTTCCGCAACGTGCCCTCGCAACCCCAGGTCAAGCGGTACCGCGGTGAACCCGACGGCGCCGAGCACGAGGTCCGCTACCGCCACACCCGCGACGGTCTCGAAGCCGACGGGGTGCGCGTCGTGCACGCCGCGCCGGACCGCGTCGTCCTCGAGGTCGGCGGCGTCCAGCGCAAATACGCGGTCGCCACGTACGGCGACGACCGCGTGTACGTCAACGGCGCCGCCCTCACCGCCCTGCCCCGCTTCACCGACCCCAGCGCGCAGCGCGCCCCCGGCTCCCTGCTCGCGCCGATGCCCGGCACCGTCGTCCGCGTCGCCGACGGGCTCACCGAGGGCGCCCCCGTCACCGCCGGGCAACCCCTGATCTGGCTGGAGGCGATGAAGATGGAGCACCGCATCGCCGCTCCCGCCACCGGAACCCTCACCGCTCTGCACGCCGCCGTCGGCCGCCAGGTCGAGGTCGGTGCTCTGCTCGCCGTGGTCCAGGCCGAGGCCGAGGCCGTAGCCCAGGAGGAAGCGTCGTGAACACGCCCGTACTCGAAACCGATGAGCACCAGGCGCTGCGCGCCGCCGTCGCCGCGCTCGGCAAGCGGTTCGGCCGCGACTACCTCACCAAGGTCACCGCCGCCGGGGGCCACCCCGAGGAGCTGTGGGCCGAGGCCGCCAAGCTCGGCTACCTCGGCGTGAACCTGCCCGAGGAGTACGGTGGCGGAGGCGGTGGCATCAGCGAGCTCTCCATCGTCCTGGAGGAGCTGGGCGCGGCCGGGTCGCCGCTGCTCATGATGGTCGTCTCGCCCGCGATCTGCGGCACCGTCATCGCCCGCTTCGGCACCGACGAGCAGAAGCGGGCCTGGCTGCCAGGGCTCGCCGACGGCAGCCGCACCATGGCCTTCGGCATCACCGAACCCGACGCCGGTTCGAACAGCCACCGCATCACCACCACCGCCCGCAGGGACGACGACGGCTCCTGGGTCCTCACCGGCCGCAAGGTGTTCATATCGGGCGTCGACATCGCCGACGCGACGCTCATCGTGGGCCGCACCTCCGACGCCCGTACGGGAAAGCTCAAGCCCTGCCTCTTCATTGTCGAGCGCGACACCCCCGGCTTCGAGCGGCGCCAGATCGACATGGAGCTGCACGCCGCGGAGAAGCAGTTCGAGCTGACCCTCGACGAGGTGCGGCTGCCCCCGGAGGCCCTCGTGGGGGACGAGGACGCGGGGCTCCTCCAGCTCTTCGCCGGGCTCAACCCGGAGCGCGTGATGACGGCCGCGTTCGCCATCGGCATGGGCCGCTACGCGCTGCGCCGCGCCGTCGAGTACGCGAACGAACGCACCGTCTGGAAGGCCCCCATCGGCGCCCACCAGGCCATCGCCCACCCGCTCGCCCAGGTCCACATCGAACTGGAACTGGCCCGCCTGATGATGCAGAAAGCGGCCCGCCTGTACGACGCGGGCGACGACCTCGGCGCGGGCGAGGCCGCCAACATGGCCAAGTACGCCGCCGCCGAAGCCTGTGTGCACGCCGTCGACCAGGCCGTGCACACGCTCGGCGGCAACGGCCTGACCCGCGAGTTCGGCCTCGCCTCGCTCATCACCGGCTCACGCGTGGCCCGTATCGCGCCCGTCAGCCGCGAAATGATCCTCAACTACGTGTCCCACCAGAGCCTGGGACTGCCCAAGTCGTACTAGGCGTACTGAGCCATCCATCTCTCTCAAGGGCCCCCTCAACGACGAGGAGTTCAGCATGGTGCACAGGAGTGAGTACGAGGACGTCGCCGTCGTCGACCAGGCCATTCACGACGCCGTGCTCGGGGGCGCCGCCGCCCGCGGCGACACCCCGGCCCTCATCGACGGGGTGGCCGGGACGACGCTCACGTACGCGCAGGTCGACCAGTTCCACCGCAAGATCGCCGCCGGACTCGCGGAGGCGGGCGTGCGCAAGGGGGACGTCGTCGCCCTGCACAGCCCCAACACGGTCGCCTATCCGGTGGCGTTCTACGCGGCCACGCGCGCGGGCGCCTCCGTGACGACGGTGCACCCGCTGGCCACCCCGGACGAGTTCGCCAAGCAGCTACGGGACTCCGCCGCGTCCTGGATCGTCACCGTCACCCCGCTCCTCGACGCGGCCCGCGCCGCCGCCGAACTCGCGGGCGGCGTACGGGAGATCTTCGTCTGCGACCCGGCGGGGGACTCCGGCCACCGCTCGCTCCTAGACATGCTGGGCACGAACGCCCCCGAGCCGTCCGTCACCCTGGACCCCGCCGAGGACGTCGCGGCACTGCCCTACTCCTCCGGCACGACCGGCGTCCCCAAGGGCGTCATGCTCACCCACCGCAACATCGCCACCAACCTCTCCCAGCTCGAACCCCTCATCCCGATGGGCCCCGGCGACCGCATCCTCGCGGTCCTCCCCTTCTTCCACATCTATGGCCTGACCGCGCTCATGAACGCCCCGCTGCGGCAGGGCGCGACGGTCGTCGTCCTCCCGCGCTTCGACCTCGACACCTTCCTCGCCGCGATCGAGAAGCACCGCATCAACGCGCTGTACGTGGCCCCGCCCATCGTCCTGGCCCTCGCCAAACACCCGGCGGTGGAGGGCTACGACCTCTCCTCCCTGCGGTACATCATCAGCGCGGCCGCTCCCCTGGACGCCGAACTCGCCCTCGCCTGCTCGCGCCGGCTCGGCCTGCCGCCCGTCGGCCAGGCGTACGGCATGACGGAACTCTCACCCGGCACCCACGTCGTCCCCCTGAACGCCCCCGACGCGCCGCCCGGCACCGTCGGCAAGCTCATCGCCTCCACCGAGATGCGGCTGCTCTCCCTCGACGACCCGGCGAAGGACGCGGCCCCCGGTGAACCCGGCGAAGTCCTCATCCGGGGCCCGCAGGTCATGAAGGGCTACCTCGGCCGCCCGCAGGCCACCGTCGACATGATCGACCGCGACGGCTGGCTGCACACCGGCGACGTCGGCCACGTGGACGCGGACGGCTGGCTGTTCATCGTCGACCGCGTGAAGGAGCTGATCAAGTACAAGGGCTTCCAGGTGGCCCCCGCCGAACTGGAGGCGCTGCTCCTCACCCACGACGGCATCGCGGACGCCGCCGTCATCGGGGTGCCGGACGAGGACGGCAACGAGGTCCCGAAGGCGTTCGTGGTCCGCGCCGACAAAGCGCTGACCGCCGACGACGTGACGGCCTACGTCACCGAACGCGTCGCCCCGTACAAGAAGATCCGCCGCGTCGCCTTCATCGACGACGTGCCGCGCGCGGCGTCCGGGAAGATCCTGCGCCGCGAGCTGAGGGAGGGCTGATGCCGTCGGAGACATTGGTGCGGGTGACGCACGAACGCGGCGTCGCGACCTTGACCCTCGATTCGCCCGGCAACCGCAACGCGCTGTCGTCGGCGCTGGTGGGCGAACTCGCGGACCGGTTGGGGGAGGCGGAGAAGGACCAAGACGTACGGGCCGTGGTCCTGGCCCACACCGGCACCACGTTCTGCGCGGGCGCCGACCTGCGCGACCCGCCCGACCCGGACGCGCTGGTCGGCCTGCTCCGGCAGATCGTCGACGTGCGCAAGCCCGTGGTGGCGCGGGTCGACGGGCACGTGCGCGCGGGCGGCCTCGGGCTGCTCGGCGCCTGCGACATCTCGGCGGCCTCGACGTCCTCCACCTTCGCCTTCACCGAGGTGCACATCGGGGTCGCCCCCGCCGTGATCTCCCTGCCGCTGCTGCCCCGGGTCGACCCGCGCGCGGTGGCCCGGTACTACCTGACGGGGGAGAAGTTCGGTGCGGCGGAGGCGGCGCGGATCGGGCTGGTGACGGACGCGGGGCCGGACGTGGACGAGGTGCTCGGCCCCGTCCTCGCCGGGCTGCGCAAGGCGTCCCCGCAGGGCCTGGCCGAGACGAAGCGCCTGCTCACGGTTAAGGTCCTGGAAGCCTTCGACCGGGACGCCGAGTCGCTGACGGCGCTGTCCGCGCGGCTGTTCGGCTCGGACCAGGCCCGCGAAGGGATGACCGCCTTCCTCGAACGACGGGACCCCGCATGGGTGTGGTGACCCCACCGAAGCAGGACCGCTCGCGCGCGACCCGGCAGAAGCTGCTCGAGTCGGCCGTGGCGTGCCTCGCCGCGCACGGCTGGTCCGGCTCGACCGTCTCCGTCGTCGCCGAGCACGCCGGGGTCTCGCGCGGCGCCGCCCAGCACCACTTCCCGACCCGGGAGGACTTGTTCACGGCGGCCGTCGAGTACGTCGCCGAGGAACGGTCCACAGCCCTGCGCGGGCTGCGTCCGCAGGGGCGGGCGGAGGCGGTCGCGGCGCTGGTCGACCTCTACACGGGTCCGCTGTTCCGGGCGGCCCTGCACCTGTGGGTGGCCGCGTCCAACGAACCGGCGCTGGGGGTGCGGGTCGCGGAGCTTGAGGCTCGGGTCGGCCGGGAGACGCACCGTATCGCTGTCCGCTTGCTCGGGGCGGACGAGTCGGTCCCCGGGGTTCGGGAGGTGGTCCAGGGTTTGCTGGACATGGGCCGCGGCCTGGGCCTGGCCCACCTCTTGACGGACGACAGCGCCCGTCGCGAACGGGTGGTCCAGGAGTGGACCGGCATCGTGGACCGAGCGCTCGGCTGACCCTCTCGCCGTGGCTGGTCGCGCAGTTCCCCGCGCCCCTGGAATGCGCACTGCGTGCGGCATTCCTCCGGTGGTGAGGTGCGGCGCCGTCGTGGTTGCTCGCGCAGTTCCCCGCGCCCCTGGAGGCATGCGGCTTCGCCGCGCCTCCATCGGGAGATGCGCACTGCGTGCGCCATCTCAGGCCAAGAGATGGC
>NZ_JBEYWV010000057.1:0-25230 GCF_040644575.1 Streptomyces sp. NPDC046939 | reverse complement strand
GGAGGTCGTCCCGGCTCTTGGAGCTGACCCGCAGCTCGTCGCCCTGCACCTGCGCCTTGACGCCCTTGGGGCCCTCATCGCGGATGATCTTCGCCCCGGCCGGGGTGCCGCCCCTTCACGTCCCCACGCGCGCGTGGGTGGGCACGCTCTACCGGTAGTTCACGAACTGCAGCGCGAAGTCGAAGTCCTGGCCCTTGAGCAGCGCCTGGACGGCCTGGAGGTCGTCCCGGCTCTTGGAGCTGACCCGCAGCTCGTCGCCCTGCACCTGCGCCTTGACGCCCTTGGGGCCCTCATCGCGGATGATCTTCGCCACCTTCTTGGCGTTCTCCTGCGAGATGCCCTCCTGGATGGAGGCGAAGATCTTGTACTCCTTGCCGGAGAGCTGCGGCTCACCGGCGTCCAGCGCCTTCAGCGAGATGCCGCGCTTGATCAGCTTGGACTGGAAGACGTCGAGGATGGCCTTGACCCGCTCCTCGGAGTTGGCCTCCATGAGGATCTTCTCGCCGGACCAGGAGATGGAGGCGCCCACGTTCTTGAAGTCGTAGCGCTGCGAGATCTCCTTGCCGGCCTGGTTGAGGGCGTTGTCGACCTCCTGCCGCTCGACCTTCGAGACGATGTCGAAACTGGAGTCGGCCATGTCCTGTGGCTCCTTGTATCGGGGACTGATCGGATTCCGACCGGGATCCGATCGGATTCGTGGTCGGGCGCGCACCGAGGCATTGCGCCGCGTGCAAAGCCTAGCCACCGCCCGGCGCGCCACTTGCGATCAATCGGGTGGCGAAGCACCCCTGCGCATCGGGTATTGTTTACGTCGTTGCCAGCGAGCACCGCCACACAGCGGAGCACAAGGCAGCGAACCCAAGGCGGTGTGCCCGAGCGGCCAAAGGGAGCAGACTGTAAATCTGCCGGCTCAGCCTTCCCAGGTTCGAATCCTGGCGCCGCCACACTTGGGGGAAGCCCCCTCCGGATTCCGGAGGGGGCTTCGTCGTGTCCGGGGCCCGGTGATTGCTACAGGGCCCCGGCGGCTCAGTACAGCTCCACGTAGCCCTCGCGCAGCGGCCCCCCGACGAGCTCCAGGACGTTCTCCGCCGCTGCCGCCAGCGGAGCCGGGTCGGCGTGCTCCGCGACCGTGCGGTGGCCGGAGAGCAGGGCCGCGCCCAGGACCGGGTCCGCGGCGAGCAGACGGCGCGGGAGCCAGCGGCCGACGCCCGTCCAGGCGCCGTGGTGCGCGGTCAGCAGGTGGGCCGCCTCACGCAGCGTGAAGTCGGCGGCCGCGAGCTGCTCGTACCGCTCGTCCGGCGCGGTGTCGAGCAGATCGTCCATGAAGCAGGTCAGGACGTAGCGGCTGCGCTCCCGCTCGGCCGGGGCCAGCGGGGCGGGGCCCGCCGCGAGAAGCTCACGGGCGCGCTCGCGGGCCGCCGCGACGTGCCCGTGCGGGTCGAGCAGCGGGAGGCCCTCGTCGTAGACGAACAGCATCGTGCCGCGCCGCAGGCGGCGGTCCCGCTCGAAGGCGGCGGGGAGGTCGCGGAGGGTGCGCAGGAACAGTTCGACCGGGCGGCCCTCGTGGCGGAGCACCTCGCGGCGGCTGGTGTCCTCGTCGGGCAGTAAGACCGCCAGGTCGAGGTCGCTGGCCGGCCGTGCGCGGCCCCGTGCCGCCGAGCCGCCGAGCACGGCCCCCAGGGCGTGCGGGAAGCGCTCGGAGAGCAGCCGGAGGGCCTGGGCGGCCAGGGCGGTGTCGGCGGCCGTCTCGGGCGCCCTGAGGCGCTCCGCGGGCGAGGCGTGATCATCCATGCGGTACGGGTCTACCGGCGCACCCGCACACCTGTCCACCATTTGCGGGGCCGGGAATTGACGGGGCGACGGGTACTTCTCGCCACACCAGTGCGCGGACGGTCGCGGGGCTTCCCGTGTGGCCGCGGCGATCACGGCGCAGACTTGACCCATGTCCTCCACGTCGACCGCGTCATCGACGCCCTCCGCGTCCCGCCGCCGTGCCTGCCCCGAGTGCCGCCGCGACATCGCCGTCGTCGGGGGCCGCTTCGCCCGTCACGACCCGCCGGGCGCCCGCGCCGCGGGCGAACTGGTGTCCTGCCCCGGCTCGCGGCGCAGGGCGCAGCTCGGCGCGGTGCAGGACACGCTCGACGGGTACGCGGTGCCGCACGTCGCCGGGCAACTTCCGCTGTTCTGAACGCCGCTGCGGCTCAGTTCCCGGCGACGGACTTGACGGCCACCGTCACCGGCGTCGAACCGGAGACGAGTTCGAGCGTCAGGCCCGCCGTCGCGGGCGTGTCCACCAACTCCGCGATGACCGCGGCCACGTCGTCGCGCGGCACCGGTCCGCGCCCGGTCGACGCCTCCAGGCGGACGAGCCCGGTGCCCGCGTCGTTCGTCAGGGAGCCGGGGCGCAGGATCGTCCAGTCCAGGCCGGTGCGGCGGCGGACGTCGTCGTCGGCCGCGCCCTTGGCCCGCAGGTAGACGTCGAACACCTCGTCGCCCTCGTGCGCGGAGTCCGCGCCCATGGACGACACGATGACGTACCGGCGCACCCCGGCCCTCTCCGCCGCGTCCGCGAACAGGACGGCGGCGCCCCGGTCCACGGTGTCCTTGCGGGGAGCACCGCTGTTCGGGCCCGCGCCCGCCGCGAAGACGGCCGCGTCGGCGCCCTGGAGATGCGCGGCGACCTCCTCCACGGACGCCGACTCCAGGTCGCACAGGACCGGTTCCGCACCGGCGGCGCGCAGGTCGTCGCCCTGCTCGGCCTTGCGGATGAGCCCCGCGACCTCGTCCCCGCGCGCGGAGAGCACCCGCTCGAGCCGCAACGCGATCTGACCATGACCTCCAGCAATGACAATGCGCATGCCCCGACCGTACGCCGGGCGACGCCTGTTCACCGCGCAACCAAGCTGAGGCGAGCTCGGCGTGGTGACCACGCATGCGGCCACCACGCGCGTGTGCTCGCCTATGCCGCCGCCACGCGTGTGTGCCCGCTCCGGCCCACCGACCATTTCGCGCCGTCGGGGCCACGCGCGTGTGCCCGCTCCGGCCCGCCGACGGTCTCGTGCCGCTGTGGCCTCGCGGGCGTGACCGTTCCGGCCCGCCGACTGTCCCTTGCCGCTGCGGCCACACTGGCGTGCCCGTTCCGGCCCACCGACTAAGCCGCGCCGCTGCGGCCTTGCGCGCGCCCGCTCCGACCCACCGACATCCCGAGCCGCGGCCACACGGGCGTGGCCGTTCCGGTCCGCCGCCTGTCCGTCCCGTGCCGCCGGCGGCCACGCGCGCGTGCCCGTTCCGGCCCGCTGCACCTCGCGCCGTCGCGGCCTCCCGCGTGCCCGCCCCAGCCCGCCGACATCCCGCGCCGTCGCGGCCACACGCGCTTGTCCGCCCCGGCCGCCGCCTGTCCCGTGCCGTTGGCGGCCACACGTGCGTGCCCCGTTCCGGCCCGCCGCACCTCGCGCCGCCGCGACCTCGCGCGCGCCCGCCCCGGTCCACCAACCACCCCGCGCCGCCCGCGGCCACGCGCGCGTACCCGCGCCCCGGCCGCCGACTACCCCGCCCCCCCGCCGTACTTCGCCGCCCGCCCCTGACGCGGCAGGTCCAGTGCCACCGCCGCCGCCGAGTCGCAGTACTCCCGTACGGCGCTGGTCCGGGCCACCACCCGGCCCCGGTGGATCACGATCCGGCTGTAGCCGAGGGAGAGGACGCCTGCCAGGCGCTCGCCCCGCACGGCCAGCAACTCCGCGGGGAAGCCCGCCTCCAGGCGCACCTCCGGGAGGCCGAGCGCCGCTCTGGCCGCCGAGCTGACCGCCTCGTACGCGTCCTCGGGGCGCAGGCCGTACCGCGAGGCAAGGAGGTACGCGGCCTCCAGCGGGTCGCCCCGGCCCACGGGGTTCGCCAGGTCCCGCAGCGCGCCGCTGCCCGCGGCGACCCGTACCCCGGCCGCCCGCAGCAGCCGTACGGGCGCCATGTCGCGGCCGTCGACCCCCGCGCAGCCGCCCTGCGGCAGGCACACGGCCGTCACCCCGGCGGCGGCCAGCCGGTCGACGGCGCGCCGCGCCGCTTCGGCGGGCACGCGCGCGAGGCCGCCGAGGGGGCCCACGGCGACGCCGGAGCGCAGTCCGCCCGCGGCGGCCGCGAGCCGTCCGAGCCGTGCCGGGTCCGCGCCGTCCGTGTGCAGGTCGACCGGGCAGCCGTGTTCGGCGGCGATCTCGAGCACCGCCTCCACGTAGCCCGTCGGATCGGGGTCGAGGTCGGGGCAGCCGCCCACCACGGAGGCGCCCATCTTCAGGGCGTCGCGCAGCATGGCGAGCCCGTCGGCCCCGGCGAGGCCGGTCAGCAGCCGGGGCATCGCCACGGTCCGCAGATCGGCGAGGCCCACCAGGGAGCGCCGCGCCTTGAGTGCGGCCTCCATGGAGCCGAGCCCCTCCATGTCGCCGATCCGTACGTGGGAGCGCAGCGCGGTGGCCCCGTGCCCCAGCTGGAGCAGCGCGGCCTCGGTGGCGCGGCGCTGGACGTCCTCGGCCTCGTAGGGGACGGGGCCCTCCGCCTCGGCGGACAGGGCCGTGTCGCCGTGCGCGTGCGGCTCGGCGGGGGCGGGCAGCAGGAGGTAGCCGGAGAGGTCCACGCGCGTGGTGTGGGCGGTGAGGCTGCCGGCGGTGCCGACGGCCTCGATCCGCCCGCCGCCGAGGCGTACGTCCACGGTCCTGCCGTCGGTGAGCCTGGCACCGCTCAGCAACAGACCGGAGCCGTCGGTCGCGTCGTCCCGGGCGCCGGGGGAGGGGGGCTGCTGAGGCGGGCTGTCGGGCATCACGCTCCAGAGGGCTCGTCGGGGCTCGGCCCGCGGCATGATCACGCAGGCGGCTTCGAGCCTAGGACGACGGCGGGAGCGCTTCGCGGAACCCGAAATAGTCGTACAGATGGGGTCCCTGGGGCGGGCGTGCCGAGCGCGCGGAATGGATTTGGGCGATCGGCGGGCAACCGTGTAATGTCTTCATCGCTCGCCCCAATAGCTCAGTCGGTAGAGCGTCTCCATGGTAAGGAGAAGGTCTGCGGTTCGATTCCGCATTGGGGCTCTGGTGTGAAGTTCCCTCGCCTTCGGGTGAGGGGTCGTCGCATCAAAGCGGTGTAGCTCAGTCGGTAGAGCAAGCGGCTCATAATCGCTGTGTCACCGGTTCAAGTCCGGTCACCGCTACTGACAGTAGCCGATTGTGGGGTCGGTCCTTCGATCGGCTACTCTTTTATGCGTTAATCCTGTCCCATCCGTTCGTCAAGGAGCACTCACGTGGCTGCCACCGACGTCCGCCCGAAGATCACGCTGGCCTGCGTGGAGTGCAAGGAGCGGAACTACATCACCAAGAAGAACCGGCGTAACAACCCGGACCGACTGGAGATGAAGAAGCACTGCCCGCGTTGCAACGCGCACACCGCGCACCGCGAGACGCGATAAATAAGGCTCGTACACGAGGCCGTCCCCGGCAGGGGGCGGCCTCGTGTCGTTGACACACCCAGGAGGTGCCGAGTCCATGGCGCTCGACCAGTCCTTCGTGGGGCGGAGCTACCCGCCCACCGCCCCCTACGAGGTCGGCCGGGAGAAGATCCGCGAGTTCGCCGAGGCCGTGGGGGACACCAACCCCGCCTACGTCGACCCCGAGGCAGCCCGGCAGCTCGGCCACCCCGATGTGATCGCCCCGCCGACCTTCGTGTTCGCGATCACCTTCAACGCCGCGGGCGAGGTCGTGCACGATCCGGAGCTCGGGCTCGACTACAGCCGTGTCGTGCACGGTGACCAGAAGTTCGCCTATACGCGTCCGGTGCGCGCGGGCGACAGGTTGACGGTCACGTCGACGATCGAGGCCGTCAAGTCCCTCGCGGGCAACGACATCATCGACGTCCGCGGTGAGGTCCACGACGAGGCGGGCGAGCATGTCGTGACCGCCTGGACCAAGCTCGTCTCGCGCGCCGCAGAGGAGGCCTGACCATGGCGACCACCATCAAGTACGCGGAGGTCGAGGTCGGCACCGAGCTGCCGGCGCAGACCTTCCCGGTGACCCGCGCCACCCTCGTGCAGTACGCGGGCGCCTCCGGTGACTTCAACCCGATCCACTGGAACGAGAAGTTCGCCAAGGAGGTGGGCCTGCCGGACGTGATCGCGCACGGCATGTTCACCATGGCCGAGGCGGTCCGCGTCGTCACCGACTGGACCGGGGACCCGGCCGCCGTCGTCGAGTACGGCGTGCGCTTCACCAAGCCGGTCGTCGTGCCCAACGACGACAAGGGCGCCGAGATCGCCGTCAGCGCCAAGGTCGCGGCCAAGCTCGACGACAACCGCGTACGGGTCGACCTGACGGCCATGAGCGCGGGGCAGAAGGTGCTCGGCATGGCCCGGGCGGTCGTCCAGCTCGTCTGACCGCCGCGCGGTAGCTGTGCGTAAGGGGCGTCCTCCATTGAGGGCGTCCCTTACGTGTGTCCTTGCGCACAGGAAGCCGAGCCCGACGAAGGGATCCGCAGGATCAGCAGAGGGTTGACGTAGATAGTGATTGGCCACTAACTTACCCGCATGGTCCGGATGAGCGCAGAGGAGCGACGCGAGAGCGTCATCCGCGCGGCGATGATCGAGTTCGCGCGGGGCGGCTACAAGGGCACGTCCACCGAGGCGATCGCCAAGCGGGTGGGTGTCTCGCAGCCGTACCTCTTCCGGCTCTTCCCGGGCAAGGAGGCCATCTTCCTGGAGGCCGCCCGCCGTTGCTGCGAGCGCACCGTCCAGGTCTTCCAGAAGGCGTCCGAAGGGCTCGAGGGCGAAGAGGCTCTGCAGTCGATGGGCGCGGCGTACCAGGCGCTCATCGCCGACGACCCCGATGTACTGCTCATGCAGATGCAGATGTACGTCGCTGTGGCCTCCGCGGAGGCGAGCGGCGACCGGGAGTTCGGGGAGTCGGTGCGGGCCGGCTGGATGGAGATGTACGACACGGTCCGCCTCGCCCTCGGCGCGGACGTGGGCGAGACCACGCAGTTCCTCGCCTACGGCATGCTGATCAATGTGCTGGTGTCCATGGGCTTCCAGCCCGATCACCGGGTCTGGACGGGCTTCTACGAGTCGGCCCAGCCGCAACAGTAAGTACTGCGCGCGTCGTCAGGGCGCGCGTTCTTCTGTCCGCACAAGTTAGTCATCAATAACTAACCTCATCGTCGACATGGATCCTGGGGGGACCCGATGTCAGAAGCGAAGCAGCAGAACACAGCAACCCGCGGGGGAGCCGTCTGGGCCCTCGTCATCACCAGCGTCGCCGGATTCATGGCGGCCCTCGACAACCTCGTCGTCACCACGGCCCTGCCCTCCATCCGCGAGGACCTCGGCGGCGCCCTCGACGACCTGGAATGGACCGTCAGCGCCTACACGCTCACCTTCGCCGTGCTGCTGATGTTCGGCGCCGCGCTCGGCGACCGGTTCGGGCGCAGGCGCCTCTTCCTCGTCGGACTCACCGTCTTCACCGGCGCCTCCGCCGCCGCGGCCATGGCGTCCGGCATCGAGTCGCTCATCGCGGCCCGCGCCGTCCAGGGCGTCGGCGCGGCGATCATGATGCCGCTGACGCTGACCCTGCTCACCGCGGCGGTCCCTGCGGCCAAGCGCGGCATGGCGTACGGCATCTGGGGCGCCGTCAACGGGCTCGCGGTCGCCTCCGGGCCGCTCATCGGCGGCAGCCTCACCGAGCATGTCTCCTGGCACTGGATCTTCTGGCTCAACGTCCCGCTCGGCCTGGCGCTCCTGCCGCTCGCCCGGCTGCGCCTGAAGGAGTCCCACGGCTCCGGCGCCCCGCTCGACGTCGTGGGCACCGTCCTCGCCAGCGGCGGCCTCTTCGGCATCGTGTACGGGCTGGTGCGCGCGCCGATCGACGGATGGACCAGCCCCGTCGTGCTGCTCGGCCTCTTCGCGGGCGCCGCGCTGCTCGCCGCGTTCGTCCGCCACGGCATCCACGCCGAGAACCCCATGCTCCCCATGCGCCTCTTCCGGTCCCGCGCCTTCGCCGGGATCAACGCCGCGAGCCTGCTGATGTTCCTCGGCATGTTCGGGTCGATCTTCCTGCTCAGCCAGTTCATGCAGGGCGTCCTCGGCTACTCGCCGACCGAGGCGGGCCTGCGGATGCTGCCGTGGACCGGGATGCCGATGTTGATCGCGCCCGTCGCCGGGTATCTGTCCGACCGGATCGGCGGCCGCCCGGTCGTCGCCGCCGGACTGTTCCTCCAGGCCGCCGGGCTCGCGTACTACGCCCTGACGGTCGCGGCCGATGTCTCCTACACCGCCCAGCTCCCCGCGCTGGTCATCAGCGGCGTCGGGATGTCCCTGTACTTCGCCCCTGCCTCCAACCTCGTCATGTCCAGCGTCCGTACGCACGAACAGGGCATCGCCTCCGGCTCCAACAACGCCCTGCGCGAGGTCGGCGGCGCGCTCGGCATCGCCATCATGTCGTCGATCTTCTCGGCGAGCGGCGGCTACGACTCCGCCCAGCACTTCGTGGACGGCATCCGGCCCGCCCTGTGGGTCGGCGCCGCCGCCGTGGCCGTGGCCGGAGCCGCCACCTTGTGCATCCCCCGGCGGCGCCCCACGACGGACGTAGTGCAGGACGCCCGGCCCGCCCCCGTCCTGGAAAGCGCCTGACACCAGCCGGTCGGAAGGGAGCCCAGCCATGCCGACCCTGCCCTGGACCGTCCCGAACACCCCGCCCACGCGCGCGGAGGCCGTCGTCTTCGCCTCACGCTTCGAGACCCGCACCCTGTGGGGCGCCCTGAATTTCCTCCTCCGTACGCCCACGGTCTGGCGCCAGGTGAGCCGCGCACCAGGCGGCTACGGGGCCACGCTGAGGGCGGCGCCCCTGAGGCGCACCTTCTGGACCCTGTCCGCCTGGGAGTCCGCCGACGCGCTCAAGGCGTTCGCGGCCTCCGCGCCGCACGGGCCGGTCGCGGCCGGACTGCGCACCGGGATGCGGTCCTTCGACCACCGCACCTGGCGGACGACCACCGACGCGCTGCCCCTCGACTGGAAGGATGCCCTGCGGCGCTTCGGCTGAGCAGGCCGCCTCCCCGTACGACGACGGCCCCGCCCTGGACGGCGGGGCCGTTCTCGTACCCTGGAGCGCGTGCAGGAACTCCACGACGCCCCCCTTGCCCCCCTGACCACCTTCCGGCTCGGCGGCCCCGCCACCCGGCTGCTCACCGCGACGACCGACGCCGAGGTGATCGACGCGGTGCGCGAGGCCGACGCCGCGGGCACCCCGCTGCTGATCATCGGCGGCGGCAGCAACCTCGTCATCGGTGACAAGGGCTTCGCGGGCACCGCCCTGCGCATCGCCACCAAGGGCTTCGCGCTCGACGGCACGAAGCTGGAGCTGGCGGCGGGCGAGGTGTGGACCGACGCCGTCGAGCGCACCGTCGAGGCGGGCCTCGCGGGCATCGAGTGCCTCGCCGGGATCCCCGGCTCCGCGGGCGCGACGCCGATCCAGAACGTGGGGGCGTACGGCCAGGAGGTCTCCGCCACCATCACCGAGGTGGTCGCCTACGACCGCACGGCCGGCGAGACGGTCACGATCCCGAACGCCGAGTGCGCCTTCTCGTACCGCCACAGCCGCTTCAAGGCCGAGCCCGGCCGCTACGTGGTGCTGCGCGTGCGCTTCGAGCTGGAGGACGCGGGCGGGCTCAGCGCGCCGCTCAAGTACCCCGAGACCGCCCGCGCCCTCGGCGTCGAGGCGGGCGACCGGGTGCCCGCCGCCACCGCCCGCGAGACCGTCCTGAAGCTGCGCGCCGGGAAGGGCATGGTGCTCGACCCGGAGGACCACGACACCTGGTCGGCCGGTTCGTTCTTCACCAACCCGATCCTCACGGAGGAGGAGTTCGCCGCCTTCCACGCGCGCGTGGCCGAGCGTCTGGGCCCCGACGTGAAGGCGCCCGCGTTCCCGGCGGGGGAGGGGCTCACCAAGACCTCCGCGGCCTGGCTCATCGACAAGGCGGGCTTCACCAAGGGCTACGGCACCGGCCCGGCCCGCATCTCCACCAAGCACACCCTCGCCCTCACCAACCGGGGCGACGCCACCACCGAGGACCTCCTCGCGCTGGCCCGGGAGGTCGTGGCGGGCGTCCGCGAGGCTTTCGGGGTGACCCTGGTCAACGAGCCGGTGACCGTCGGCGTACGCCTCTGAGCGGTCCCTAGTACGCCACTCCGACGCCCTGCTTGACCGTCGCGGGGTCGTCCACCATCGCGAGCATCGCGTGGGCCACGTCCGCGCGGCCGATGAAGCGGCCCGCGCGCGGAGAGCCGCCCACGACCTTGCGGTACGTGCCCGTCAGCGGCTTGTCCTGGAGGCGCGGGGGCCGCACCGAGGTCCAGTCGGTCGCGCTGCGCGCCAGTTCCGCCTCCATGGCGGTGAGGTCGGTGTAGACGTCCTTGAGGACCGCGCCGATCACCTTCAGCATCGCGCGGTCGACCAGGGGCGAGTGGGCGGGGTGCGGGCCGACCGGGGCGGCGCTGACCAGCAGGAGGCGGCGTACGCCCTCCGCCTCCATGGCCCGCAGCACCGAACGGGTCAGCTTCGTGGCGATCCCCGCCCGTGCGTCCGCGCGGCCGCGGGGGCCGAGCCCGGAGAGCACCGCGTCGCGGCCCGCGACCGCTGGGCGCAGAGCGCCGGGGTCGCCCAGGTCGCCCCGGAACACCTCAAGGCGCTCACCCGTCACGGTGAGGCGCGCCGGATCCCGTACGACGGCCGTGACCTCGTGACCGGCGCGGAGAGCCTGCCGGACGATCTCCTGGCCGATGCCTCCCGTGGCACCGAAAACCGTGAGCTTCATGACGTACCTCCGTGACACCGCAGGCGGGTCGAGTCCTGGGAGCGAGCGATCGAGCCCGCGGGGACGATCACAGCCCGGTGGGTGAGTATTCACTCACCCCTCTCTCGCCTAGAGTGAGTGAGCACTCACCCGCACGTCAAGCTTGGTTGGAGCCGCCATGGACCAGAAACCGGCCAGGGTCCGCATCGTCGACGCGGCCCACGACCTCATGCGGGACATCGGCCTCGCCCGCACCACGACCAAGCAGATCGCCAAGGCGGCGGGGTGCTCCGAGGCCGCGCTCTACAAGTACTTCGCGAACAAGGAGGAGCTGTTCGTGACGGTGCTCAACGAGCGCCTCCCGAAGCTCGGCTCCCTCCTCGGCCGACTGCTCAGCGAAGGCGGGCAGTACCCCGCCCGCACCCTGGAGGAGAACCTCACCGACATCGCCAGGGAAGCGGCCCTCTTCTACGAGCAGACCTTCCCGATGGCCGCCTCCCTGTACGCGGAACCGCAGCTCAAGCTCCGCCATGAAGAGGTCATGCGCGAACTGGGCACCGGCCCCCACCGCCCCATCCAGGGCCTCGACGCCTATCTCAGGGCGGAGCAGAAGGCGGGCCGCATCAGCCCCGAGGCCGACACCTACGCCGCCGCGTCCCTCCTCCTCGGCGCCTGCGCTCAGCGCGCCTTCGCCTACGAGATGTCCCCGGACCGCAGGCCCCCGCAGCCGGTGGACGAGTTCGCGGCCCGAATCGCCCACACCCTGCTCACAGGAATCGCATAAAGTCCTCCCGTTCCAGGGGAGGGATCATTCATGCGTGCAGTGGCACGCCGTGCTGTCGTGTCCGCGGCGAGCACGGTACTGGTGGGAATCTTCGCGACGACCGGATGCGGCCGCGCGGCCCACGCCGGGGACGGCAGCGGGGAAAGCGAACACGCGGCGCGCGACAAGGCCGCCTACACCGCCGTCGGCCAGCTGCCCGAGCGGCTGGCCCCCGACGGCACGACGGTCGTCGTCGGCTCGCCGGCCGCGCGCACGACGGTCCGGCTCTACGAGGACATGCGCTGCCCCGTCTGCGAGGAGTACGAGGTCGAGGGCGGCGGCGCGGCCCTGCGCACGCTCGCCCTGAGCGGTGAGGTGAAGACCGAGTACACGCTGGCCTCCTTCCTCGACGACCGCGTCGGGGGCGGCGGCTCCAAGCGTGCCGCCAACGCCCTGCGAGCCGCCTTGGAGCAGGGCAAGTTCATCGAGTACCACGACGTCCTCTTCGCCAACCAGCCCGAAGAGGTCGTCGACGGCTACACCGACGCCTTCCTGCTGGACATGGCGTCCCGCGTGAAGGTGCTGCGCGGCACCGAGTTCGATCGTGCCGTGCGGACCATGAAGTACCGCGCCTTCGTCAGCGCGTCGCAGGCGGCCTACGAGCGGGACGGGGCGCTGGGCACCCCGACGTTCGCGGTCAACGGCGACGTCGTGCCGGACCACCTGCGCGGTGCCATGTTCGAGGAGAACCTGCTCCCGGTCGCCGTCGAGATGCTGGCCTCGGGGGTCACCCCGCCGCCGGAAGGGGTGTGACGCTCAGGCGGCCAGCCACTCGTCCACCCCGCTCAGCAACTCCTTCTTGACCTCCTCCGGCGCCGCCGAGCCCCGGATCGACTGCCGGGCCAGTTCGGCCAGTTCGGTGTCGGAGAAGGCGTGGTGGCGGCGCGCGATGTCGTACTGGGCCGCCAGGCGGGAGCCGAAGAGGAGCGGGTCGTCGGCGCCGAGCGCCATCGGCACCCCGGCCTCGAAGAGGGTGCGCAGGGGCACGTCCTCGGGCTTCTCGTAGACCCCGAGGGCGACGTTGGAGGCCGGGCACACCTCGCAGGTCACCTGGCGGTCCGCGAGCCGCTTGAGGAGCCGCGGGTCCTCGGCGGCCCGCACCCCGTGACCGATGCGCGTGGCGTCCAGGTCGTCCAGGCAGTCCCGGACCGAGGCGGGGCCGGTCAGCTCACCGCCGTGCGGCGCGGACAGCAGGCCGCCCTCGCGCGCGATGTGGAAGGCCCGGTCGAAATCGCGCGCCATGCCGCGCCGCTCGTCGTTGGAGAGCCCGAAGCCGACGATGCCCCGGTCCGCGTAGCGCACCGCGAGCCGCGCCAGCGTCCGGGCGTCCAGCGGGTGCTTCATGCGGTTCGCGGCGACCAGGACGCGCATCCCGAGCCCCGTCTCGCGCGAGGCGCTGTCGACCGCGTCGAGGATGACCTCCATCGCCGCGATGAGCCCGCCGAGCCGGGGCGCGTACGACGTCGGGTCGACCTGGATCTCCAGCCACCCTGACCCGTCCGCGATGTCCTCCTCCGCGGCCTCCCGCACCAGGCGCTGGATGTCCTCGGGGGCCCGCAGGCAGGAGCGCGCGGCGTCGTACAGGCGCTGGAAGCGGAACCAGCCGCGCTCGTCCGTGGCCCGTAGCTTCGGCGGCTCCCCGCTGGTCAGCGCCTCGGGCAGCCGGACACCGTACTTGTCCGCCAGTTCGAGCAGGGTCGTGGGCCGCATCGACCCGGTGAAATGCAGATGCAGATGGGCCTTCGGCAACTTGCGTACATCACGTCCTACACGCTCCATCCCAAGATCCTGCCGTACACAGGTGTCGTAGGGGTAGCGCCTTCCTCTTTCGGGGCTCTCTCCGAACGAAGAAACGGGAAAGAAAAGCGGGCCGCTCCCGAGGGAACGGCCCGCCCACGCGCGCGTACGAAGCGGATGTCAGTCCCGCGCCTCGGCCAGCAGCTTCTGGATGCGCGAGACGCCCTCGACGAGGTCCTCGTCGCCGAGCGCGTACGACAGCCGCAGGTAGCCCGGCGTACCGAACGCCTCACCGGGAACGACCGCGACCTCGGCCTCCTCCAGGATGAGCGCCGCCAGCTCCACGGAGTCCTGCGGGCGCTTGCCGCGGATCTCCTTGCCGAGCAGCCCCTTCACGGACGGGTACGCGTAGAAGGCGCCCTCGGGCTCCGGGCAGACCACGCCGTCGATCTCGTTGAGCATCCGCACGATCGTCTTGCGGCGCCGGTCGAAGGCCTCGCGCATCCGCTCCACGGCGGTCAGGTCGCCGGAGACGGCGGCGATCGCGGCCGCCTGCGCCACGTTGGACACGTTGGACGTGGCGTGCGACTGGAGGTTCGTGGCGGCCTTCACGACGTCCTTGGGGCCGATGACCCAGCCCACGCGCCAGCCGGTCATCGCGTACGTCTTCGCCACGCCGTTGACCACGATGCACTTGTCGCGCAGCTCGGGCAGGATCGCCGGCAGCGACGTGAACTTCGCGTCGCCGTAGACGAGGTGCTCGTAGATCTCGTCCGTCATGACCCACAGGCCGTGCTCGACGGCCCAGCGGCCGATGGCCTCCGCGTCGGCCTCGCTGTAGACGGCGCCCGTCGGGTTCGACGGCGAGACGAAGAGCACGACCTTGGTGCGCTCCGTGCGCGCGGCCTCCAACTGCTCGACGGAGACGCGGTACCCGGTCGTCTCGTCGGCCACGACCTCCACCGGCACACCGCCCGCGAGCCGGATCGACTCCGGGTACGTGGTCCAGTACGGCGCGGGCACGATGACCTCGTCGCCCGGGTCGAGGATCGCGGCGAACGCCTCGTAGATGGCCTGCTTGCCGCCGTTGGTCACCAGGATCTGCGAGGCGTCGACCTCGTAGCCGGAGTCGCGCAGCGTCTTCGCGGCGATCGCGGCCTTCAGCTCGGGCAGGCCGCCGGCCGGCGTGTAGCGGTGGAACTTCGGGTTCCTGCACGCCTCGACGGCGGCCTCGACCACGTAGTCCGGCGTCGGGAAGTCGGGCTCACCGGCGCCGAAGCCGATCACCGGGCGCCCGGCGGCCTTGAGGGCCTTGGCCTTGGCGTCGACGGCGAGGGTCGCGGACTCGGAGATGGAGCCGACCCGGGCGGAGACCCGGCGCTCGGCAGGGGAGGAACCGGCGGACGAGGAAGGAGTTGCAGCGCTCATGGGCCCATCGTTCCAGACCCGTAACGCGCCGGGCACACGGGTTTACAAGACCCTTCCGGACCGCGTCCCGCGCACTCTTGATCCACTCGCCCTCCCCATCTGTTCGACGGAGCGCCGCGGAACACGTACACTCACTGCTCGTTGGCCTTCACCGGCCGCACCTTCCAAGCGCACTCCGTGCATCTGGGCGGATGCGGTACGTTGGGGGAAACAAAGGGTCGTAGCTCAATTGGTAGAGCACTGGTCTCCAAAACCAGCGGTTGGGGGTTCAAGTCCCTCCGGCCCTGCTCACACTCCTTCGCCAGGATGTGTGCGGATGTACGTACTGCATTGCACCGCCGTGCGGCTCAACCGGGCGCGGCACGGCCACGACCCGGAATCAGGTGAGGACGAGTGACGGATGCCGTGGGCTCCATCGACATGCCTGATGCCCAGGATGAAGTAGCGGAGTCCAAGAAGAAGGCCCGCAAGGGCGGCAAGCGTGGCAAGAAGGGCCCCTTCGGCCGCCTCGCTCTCTTCTACCGCCAGATCGTCGCGGAGCTCCGCAAGGTCGTCTGGCCGACTCGCAACCAGCTCACCACGTACACCACCGTGGTGATTGTGTTCGTCGTCATCATGATCGGCCTGGTGACCGTGATTGACTATGGGTTCAGCCATCTCGTCAAGTACGTCTTCGGCTGAGCCGACAGCGGAGGGCGCCGGGACCGGCGCCCCTTTCGCATGTTCCACCCCTATGTATCCAGGAAGAAGCAGCCACCGTGTCTGACCCGAACCTGAACGAGGCGACCGAGCCCGTCGAGTCCGCTGAGGACGAGCGCGACATCGTCGAGGCGGCGGACGCCGAGGAGCCGGACCAGGCCGAGGCTGCCGAGCTCACCGCCGATGAGCCCGCCGTGGAAGCGGCCGTCGAGGCCGAGGACGTCACCGACGAGGCCGTCGAGGACGACGCCGAGGCCGAGGACGACGCCGAGGAGTCGGCCGAACCCGCCGAGCCGGTGGACCCCGTCGCCGCCCTCCGTGACGAGCTGCGCGGCCTGCCCGGCGAGTGGTACGTGATCCACACCTACGCGGGCTACGAGAAGCGCGTGAAGGCCAACCTCGAACAGCGCGCCGTCTCGCTGAACGTCGAGGAGTTCATCTACCAGGCCGAGGTCCCCGAAGAGGAGATCGTCCAGATCAAGAACGGCGAGCGCAAGAACGTCCGGCAGAACAAGCTGCCCGGCTACGTTCTCGTCCGCATGGATCTGACGAACGAGTCCTGGGGCGTCGTCCGCAACACCCCCGGCGTCACCGGCTTCGTGGGCAACGCCTACGACCCGTACCCGCTGACCCTGGACGAGATCGTCAAGATGCTCGCCCCTGAGGCCGAGGAGAAGGCCGCCCGCGAGGCCGCCGAGGCCGAGGGCAAGCCGGCTCCGGCCCGCAAGGTCGAGGTCCAGGTGCTCGACTTCGAGGTCGGCGACTCGGTCACCGTCACGGACGGCCCGTTCGCCACGCTCCAGGCCACGATCAACGAGATCAACGCCGACTCGAAGAAGGTCAAGGGTCTCGTCGAGATCTTCGGCCGTGAGACCCCGGTCGAGCTCAGCTTCGACCAGATCCAGAAGAACTAGCACCGACCGGTTCTTTCTGGACACACCGCTTCCGAACAGGTCAGACGGGCTCGCAAAAGCCCGTCTGACCTGCTCGGTTTTTGGCCGCACATCAATACCCGTTATCGTTGTGCGGTATGCCTCCATCCGGATGATCCCAACGATCATTCGTCAAGGGTGGCGGCTGAACACTCTCACTAAGACCCGGAGAGAGAGCACATGCCTCCCAAGAAGAAGAAGGTCACGGGGCTCATCAAGCTCCAGATCCAGGCCGGCGCCGCCAACCCGGCTCCGCCGGTCGGCCCCGCGCTGGGCCAGCACGGCGTGAACATCATGGAGTTCTGCAAGGCCTACAACGCCGCGACCGAGTCGCAGCGCGGTTGGGTCATCCCGGTGGAGATCACGGTCTACGAGGACCGCTCCTTCACCTTCATCACCAAGACCCCGCCGGCCGCGAAGATGATCCTCAAGGCCGCTGGTGTCGAGAAGGGCTCCGGCGAGCCGCACAAGACCAAGGTCGCGAAGATCACCGACGCGCAGGTCCGCGAGATCGCCACCACCAAGATGCCCGACCTCAACGCCAACGACCTGGACGCCGCCGCGAAGATCATCGCCGGCACCGCCCGTTCCATGGGCATCACGGTCGAGGGCTGACCTCACCCTCGTAGGTACCACCGTGGAAGGGCCTGCTCGGCCCGGACCACGACTCCTCTAGAACTCAGGAGCAGTAAGTGAGCAAGCGCAGCAAGACTCTCCGCGCTGCGGACGCCAAGGTCGACCGGGACAAGCTCTACGCCCCGCTCGAGGCCGTCCGTCTCGCCAAGGAGACCTCCACGACCAAGTTCGACGGCACCGTCGAGGTCGCCTTCCGCCTGGGTGTCGACCCGCGCAAGGCCGACCAGATGGTCCGTGGCACCGTGAACCTGCCGCACGGCACCGGCAAGACCGCCCGGGTCCTGGTCTTCGCGACCGGTGACCGTGCTGCGGCCGCGGAGGCCGCCGGCGCCGACATCGTCGGCTCCGACGAGCTCATCGACGAGATCTCCAAGGGCAACCGCCTGAACGAGTTCGACGCCGTCGTCGCCACGCCGGACCTCATGGGCAAGGTCGGCCGCCTCGGCCGCGTGCTCGGTCCCCGTGGCCTCATGCCGAACCCGAAGACCGGCACCGTGACCCCGGACGTGGCCAAGGCCGTGAACGAGATCAAGGGTGGCAAGATCGAGTTCCGCGTCGACAAGCACTCGAACCTGCACTTCATCATCGGCAAGGTGTCCTTCGACGACACCAAGCTGGTGGAGAACTACGGCGCCGCGCTGGAGGAGATCCTCCGTCTGAAGCCGTCGGCCGCCAAGGGTCGCTACATCAAGAAGGCCGCGATCAGCACCACGATCGGCCCCGGCGTTCCGGTCGACCCGAACCGCACCCGCAACCTCCTCGTCGAGGAGGACCCGGCCGCGGTCTGAGCTGCACAGCTCGCCTGAAGTCGGTAACGGGCCCCGCACCTCTCCTGGTGCGGGGCCCGTTCCTCTTTTTCCGCCCCACGCGCGCGTGCGCCGCGCTAGCGTCACGGTGACCGTACGGGCCGGGGGAGCGGAGACAGCGGGTGGCATACGCGTATCTACGGCGATGGCTCGGCGTCACCGCGGCGTGCGGGCTGCTCGCGGGGTGCGGCGGGCCCGCCCCCGACCAGGACGCCGTCGACGCGGTGCGCAGGGCCCAGGAGGAGGTCACCGCGGCGGGCTCGGCCCGCGTCGAGGCGACGATGGACACCGGCGACCGGCTCGCCTCGCACAGCGCGGGCACGCTCAGTTGGTCCGACGGCGTGCGCGGCACGCTCACCGTCCGCGTCACCGGCGGGGACATGGCCGCCTCCACGCGCGCGCTGGGCGGCGATCCGTCGCAGACGCGCTTCCTGCCGGACGCCTCCTACACGCGGATGAGTGATACGTTCGCCGCCTCGCAGGGCGGCCGGCACTGGGTCCGCCGCCCCCACGACGCCGGGAGCGACCTGAGCCCGGCCGGCGCGCTGAGGACGCTCGTCGCCGCGAAGGACCTCCGCAGGGTCGGCGAGGAGACCGTACGGGGCACACGAACCGGCCACTACCGGGGCAGCTCCGACGGGCAGCACATCGACGTCTGGATAGACGCCCGCCACCTCCTCGTGCGACGCACCCAGCGCTCGGGCGACTTCACGAGCACGGTCCACTACCGCGACTACGGCGCCCCGGCGGCCGCCGAGCGCCCACCCCTGCGGGACACCGTCGACCTCCGGGACGTGGCGGACGACGAGTGATCGCCCGGGAAAAAGAAACCGGGCCGTTGTCCGTGGCGTCGGTTATCGTGCGATGAGTTCATGAGTACGGGTGTTCCTAGGGGTGGGTTGGACATGACTGTTGTACGACGTACGATCGGCGCCGCCGCCGTGACCGCACTGATCTGTACCGGGGCCGCGGCCTGCGGGAGCGACGACTCGGGCAAGGGCGGTGCGGCCACGAAGGCCCAGTCGCACTCGGAGGCGACGCAGGCGCTGACGGCGGCGTACAAGAAGACCGCCGACGCCAAGTCCGCCAAGGTCGAGATGGTCATGAAGACCCCGGCCGCGATGGGGGCCGGCGGCGGCACCATGAAGATGACCGGCACCATGGGCTGGGACCCGACCGTCATGGATATGACGATGTCCGGCTCCGCGTTCACCGCGGGCGACGCGGACATGCCGAAGAACATCCGCCTGGTCTGGCAGAACAACGTCATGTACATGGACATGGGGGCCAAGGCCGCCGCGGACATGGACGGCAAGCGCTGGATGAAGATGGACCTCGGCGCCGTGGCGAAGTCCTCCGGGAACGAGGCGCTCAGCCGCCAGATGACCGGCAGCCTGGAGAGCGCGAACCAGGACCCGGCCCAGCAGATCGCCGTCCTCCTCGACTCGCCGAACCTCAAGCACCTCGGCTCCGCCCAGATCGACGGCGTGCAGACGCAGCACTACAAGGGCAAGCTGACCGTCGACGAGATGATGGCGAAGAACGACTCGCTGAAGGTCCTCGACAAGGCCGACCGCGACGAGCTGCTGAAGAGCGTCAAGAAGGCCGGCATCAAGGACTACGACACCGAGCTGTGGGTCAACGAGGACGACCTGCCGGTCCGCCTCGACGTCACCATGGACAGCGCCCAGGGCGCCGTCGAGATCTCGGAGAAGTTCTCCGACTACGGCGCGGCCGTGCAGGTCCAGACCCCGCCGGCGAACGAGACCTTCGACTTCATGGAGATGCTGAAGAAGCTCGGCGCCGCCGCGAGCGCGGGCGCGGACACCGACGTCTGAGCCGGGCGCCCACGCCTGGTGGGCCCGTCGCCGGCCGGGCGGATCCGTACGGATTTGCCTGCCGCGCGTCCCTTCACGTAATCTTTCACAGAAGCCAAAGACCGCTGGTCGTTGCCGTGCGCTCGCAAGAGGGTTCGGTGGCCGAAGGATCCGTTGTAATTGCGGACGACCCGCGCAGGTGACTGTGGAAGTGCTCCTGGATTCTGTGGGATCCGGTCGAGTTCACGCCCCGTGCGCCTGCGCCGGGGCGTTTCGTTTTCCCAGCCTCCTTTTGAGCGGTCCTCATCACCCGGAAGGAGGCCGACGCTTATGCCGACGCCCGACAAGGCTGCCGCGGTAGCCGAGCTCACGGACAAGTTCCGCAGCTCGAACGCCGCCGTGCTGACCGAGTACCGGGGTCTCACCGTGGCCCAGCTCAAGCAGCTGCGCCGTTCCCTCGGTGAGAACTCCGAGTACGCCGTGGTGAAGAACACGCTGACCAAGATCGCGGCCAACGAGGCCGGGATCGACACGCTGGACGACCTCTTCACGGGGCCGACGGCGGTTGCCTTCGTCACCGGTGACCCGGTGGAGTCGGCCAAGGGTCTTCGTGACTTCGCCAAGGAGAACCCGAATCTCGTCATCAAGGGCGGTGTCCTTGACGGCAAGGCGATGTCCGCCGACGAGATCAAGAAGCTTGCGGACCTCGAGTCCCGCGAGGTTCTGCTCAGCAAGCTGGCCGGTGCCTTCAAGGGCAAGCAGTCCCAGGCTGCTCAGCTCTTCCAGGCGCTGCCCTCGAAGTTCGTCCGCACCGCGGAGGCGCTTCGTGCCAAGCAGGCCGAGCAGGGCGGTGCCGAGTAATTCGGCTCGCGTCATGACCCTCGCCGCCTAGGCGAGAGGTCGTAGCGGGCCGAACGTACGCCCGCCTCACATGTACATCCGGCACCAGCCGAATTAGTGGAAGGATCGCCCATCATGGCGAAGCTCAGCCAGGAAGACCTGCTCGCCCAGTTCGAGGAGATGACCCTCATCGAGCTCTCCGAGTTCGTGAAGGCCTTCGAGGAGAAGTTCGACGTCACCGCCGCCGCGGCCGTCGCCGTTGCCGCCGGTCCGGCCCAGGGTGGTGGCGACGCCGCCGCCGCCGAGGAGCAGGACGAGTTCGACGTCATCCTCACGGGTGCCGGCGAGAAGAAGATCCAGGTCATCAAGGTCGTGCGTGAGCTGACCTCGCTGGGTCTGAAGGAGGCCAAGGACCTCGTCGACGGCACCCCGAAGCCGGTCCTCGAGAAGGTCGCCAAGGACGCCGCCGAGAAGGCCGCCGAGGCCCTCAAGGGCGCCGGCGCCTCCGTCGAGGTCAAGTGACCTTGCGAGTCTGCTGACTCCTCTTCCGCGGAACTGCCCCTGAGCGGGCTGTAACGCTGACGTACCGAAGGGCGATCACCCAACTGGGTGGTCGCCCTTCGGCGTCTCTGGCTCGCCCGCGGACGGTGCCTTGCACAGCCGTTCGCGACGAGTATGGTGATCTTCGTTGTGCCTGGGGCCACGCTCTTCGGCCAAGAGGGGGCCTTGACGAACCGCACGCAGCGCGCAATTCTCAGGACGCGTCGTCACATCCGATCCGTTTCCGAGGCATGGATCGGCGACGAAGAGGGCAGTAAGGATGTGCGCTCAGCGCACAGGGCATGCCGCAGACGGTGAACGGTTGAGAACAACGAGGGTGTCAAAAAACCCGCACTGGACATCAGTGGGCCTTCTGGCTACACTGTCCCTTTGCGCTGCCTGTTAGCTGCTCCCTGCCCGTCACCAGGGGCATGCCCTCGCTTGAGCACAGTGGACTGAACCAGCCCTGACCTGGCCTTTCGGCTCAGGGGAGGAAGGCTCGGCCCCACGGCCCGGCTTGGGACCGGTACGCGCGTAGTGAGTCCGAGCCCTCGGAAGGACCCCCTCTTGGCCGCCTCGCGCAACGCCTCGACCGCGAATACGAACAACGGCGCCAGCACCGCCCCGCTGCGCATCTCCTTTGCAAAGATCAAGGAGCCCCTCGAGGTTCCGAACCTTCTTGCGCTGCAGACCGAAAGCTTTGACTGGCTGCTCGGCAACGACGCGTGGAAGGCTCGTGTCGAGGCGGCTCTCGAAAGCGGACAGAACGTCCCCACGAAGTCCGGTCTGGAGGAGATCTTCGAGGAGATCTCCCCGATCGAGGACTTCTCCGGGTCGATGTCTCTGACCTTCCGCGACCACCGCTTCGAGCCTCCGAAGAATTCGATCGACGAGTGCAAGGAGCGCGACTTCACGTACGCGGCCCCGCTCTTCGTCACCGCCGAGTTCACCAACAACGAGACCGGCGAGATCAAGTCCCAGACGGTCTTCATGGGCGACTTCCCGCTCATGACCAACAAGGGCACCTTCGTCATCAACGGCACCGAGCGTGTCGTGGTGTCGCAGCTCGTCCGCTCGCCGGGTGTCTACTTCGACTCCTCCATCGACAAGACGTCCGACAAGGACATCTTCTCCGCCAAGGTCATCCCCTCGCGTGGTGCCTGGCTCGAGATGGAGATCGACAAGCGCGACATGGTCGGTGTCCGCATCGACCGCAAGCGCAAGCAGTCCGTCACCGTCCTGCTCAAGGCGCTCGGCTGGACCACCGAGCAGATCCTCGAGGAGTTCGGCGAGTACGAGTCCATGCGCGCCACCCTGGAGAAGGACCACACCCAGGGCCAGGACGACGCGCTGCTCGACATCTACCGCAAGCTCCGCCCGGGCGAGCCGCCCACGCGCGAGGCCGCTCAGACGCTGCTCGAGAACCTCTACTTCAACCCCAAGCGCTACGACCTCGCGAAGGTCGGCCGCTACAAGGTGAACAAGAAGCTCGGCGCCGACGAGCCGCTGGACGCCGGTGTGCTCACCACCGACGACATCATCGCCACGATCAAGTACCTGGTGAAGCTGCACGCCGGTGAGACGGAGACGGTCGGCGAGTCCGGTCGTTCGATCATCGTCGAGACTGACGACATCGACCACTTCGGCAACCGCCGCATCCGTAACGTCGGCGAGCTCATCCAGAACCAGGTCCGTACGGGTCTCGCCCGTATGGAGCGCGTCGTGCGTGAGCGCATGACCACGCAGGACGTCGAGGCGATCACACCGCAGACCCTGATCAACATTCGCCCGGTCGTGGCGTCGATCAAGGAGTTCTTCGGTACGTCGCAGCTGTCCCAGTTCATGGACCAGAACAACCCGCTCTCGGGCCTGACGCACAAGCGTCGTCTCAACGCCCTGGGCCCGGGTGGTCTCTCCCGTGAGCGGGCCGGCTTCGAGGTCCGAGACGTGCACCCGTCGCACTACGGCCGCATGTGCCCGATCGAGACGCCCGAAGGCCCGAACATCGGCCTGATCGGCTCCCTCGCCTCGTACGGCCGGATCAACGCGTTCGGCTTCATCGAGACCCCGTACCGCAAGGTCGTCGACGGCCGCGTCACCGACGAGGTCGACTACCTGACGGCCGACGAGGAGGACCGCTTCGTCATCGCGCAGGCCAACGCGCCGCTCACCGATGACCTGCGGTTCGAGGAGTCCCGCGTCCTGGTCCGCCGCCGCGGCGGCGAGGTCGACTACGTCCCCGGTGACGACGTCGACTACATGGACGTCTCGCCGCGCCAGATGGTGTCGGTCGCGACCGCCATGATCCCGTTCCTCGAGCACGACGACGCCAACCGTGCCCTCATGGGCGCGAACATGATGCGTCAGGCCGTGCCGCTGATTAAGTCCGAGGCGCCGCTCGTCGGCACCGGCATGGAGTACCGCTGCGCCACCGACGCCGGCGACGTGCTCAAGGCCGAGAAGGACGGTGTGGTCCAGGAGGTCTCCGCGGACTACATCACCATCACCAACGACGACGGCACGTACACCACGTACCGCCTGCACAAGTTCTCCCGCTCCAACCAGGGCACCTCTGTCAACCAGAAGGTCGTCGTGGACGAGGGCGACCGCGTGGTCGAGGGCCAGGTCCTGGCCGACGGCCCCGCCACCGAGAACGGCGAGATGGCGCTCGGCAAGAACCTGCTGGTCGCGTTCATGCCGTGGGAGGGTCACAACTACGAGGACGCGATCATCCTGTCGCAGCGCCTCGTGCAGGACGACGTCCTCTCCTCGATCCACATCGAGGAGCACGAGGTCGACGCCCGTGACACCAAGCTCGGCCCCGAGGAGATCACCCGGGACATCCCGAACGTCTCCGAGGAGGTCCTCGCCGACCTCGACGAGCGCGGCATCATCCGGATCGGTGCCGAGGTCGTCGCCGGTGACATCCTCGTCGGCAAGGTCACGCCCAAGGGTGAGACCGAGCTGACCCCGGAGGAGCGCCTGCTCCGCGCGATCTTCGGTGAGAAGGCGCGCGAGGTGCGCGACACCTCCCTGAAGGTGCCGCACGGCGAGATCGGCAAGGTCATCGGCGTCCGCGTCTTCGACCGTGAGGAGGGCGACGAGCTGCCGCCGGGCGTGAACCAGCTGGTTCGTGTCTACGTGGCGCAGAAGCGCAAGATCACGGACGGTGACAAGCTCGCCGGCCGCCACGGCAACAAGGGTGTCATCTCCAAGATCCTGCCCATCGAGGACATGCCGTTCCTCGAGGACGGGACGCCGGTCGACATCATCCTCAACCCGCTGGGTGTGCCGTCCCGAATGAACCCGGGACAGGTTCTGGAGATCCACCTCGGCTGGCTCGCCAGCCGTGGCTGGGACGTCTCCGGCCTCGCGGACGAGTGGGCGCAGCGCCTCCAGGGCATCGGTGCCGACCAGGTCGCCCCGGGCACCAACGTCGCCACCCCCGTCTTCGACGGTGCGCGTGAGGACGAGCTCGCGGGTCTGCTCCAGCACACGATCCCGAACCGCGACGGCGAGCGCATGGTGCTCCCGTCCGGCAAGGCGCGGCTGTTCGACGGCCGCTCCGGCGAGCCGTTCCCGGACCCGATCTCGGTCGGGTACATGTACATCCTCAAGCTGCACCACCTGGTCGACGACAAGCTGCACGCCCGTTCGACCGGTCCGTACTCGATGATCACCCAGCAGCCGCTGGGTGGTAAGGCCCAGTTCGGTGGCCAGCGCTTCGGTGAGATGGAGGTGTGGGCGCTGGAGGCATACGGCGCCGCGTACGCCCTCCAGGAGCTGCTGACCATCAAGTCCGACGACGTCACCGGCCGCGTGAAGGTCTACGAGGCCATCGTCAAGGGCGAGAACATCCCCGAGCCCGGCATTCCTGAGTCCTTCAAGGTCCTCATCAAGGAAATGCAGTCCCTGTGCCTCAACGTGGAGGTGCTGTCCTCGGACGGCATGTCCATCGAGATGCGCGACACCGACGAGGACGTCTTCCGCGCTGCGGAAGAGCTCGGCATCGACCTGTCCCGGCGCGAGCCGAGCAGCGTCGAAGAGGTCTGACGGGAGTCCGGCGGGGGGGGGGGGGGGCGGGCGCCGGGCCCCCCCCCCCCCCCCCCCCCCCGAAAAAGACAAAACAAACAGACGACGGTTTTGTAATTGGAGTGATCTGG
>NZ_JBEYWV010000056.1:0-26626 GCF_040644575.1 Streptomyces sp. NPDC046939 | reverse complement strand
GTAGGGTCTGCCGTCACGCGAACGGGGGTTTGCCCAGGCCGTTCACCGTGTCCCGCTACCGTGTCCGCGTGGCGCGCACACCGGACGGTTGTCAGGTCAGACGGCGAGCGCCTGGGCGCGGCGCTTCACCTCCGTGCCGCGATTCTCGCTCAGGGCCTGCGCGGGCGTGCCCGGCAGGGTCGGGTCGGGGGTGAAGAGCCACTCCAGCATCTCTTCGTCGTTGAAGCCGTCGTCCCGCAGGAGCGTCAAGGTGCCGGTGAGGCCCTTGACGATCTTGTCGCCGTCGATGAAGGCGGCGGGCACGTGCAGCGCCCGGTTCTCACCGCGGCGTACAGCGATCACCTGGCCCTCCTTCACCAGCTGGCGCACACGCGTCACCTCGACGCCGAGCCGCTCGGCGATGTCGGGAAGGGTGAGCCAGTCGGGGACGAGAGCATCGATCTTTGCGTCAATCTCGGTCACGGGACAAGCGTGCCATCCCGGACTGACAGACGGAAAGCCGGACCGGGCTGACCAGGTGTTTCCGCCACCCTACGGGGATCAGGACGCGGCGGACTTCAGCGGCCGGGCGGGGTCGGCCAGCAGCTCCGGGTCGAGCACGGTGCCGGCCTCGATGAGCTTGCGCCCCTGGGCCAGGTCCCGGGGCTTGCCGACGGCGAGGACCGCCACCAGGGCTCCTTCGCGCAGCCAGCACACCGACCAGGCCGCGCCTGCCGGGTCCCCGCGCCACACGGTCGTGTCGGCGGCGCGGTGGTGGCCCGCGTACTGCACGAACCGCCCGAACTGCTCCGACCAGAAGTAGGGCACCGGGTCGTACACGGCCGGTGTCTCACCGATGATGTTCGCGGCGACGGTCCGGGGCCCTTGCAGGGCGTTGTCCCAGTGGTGGACGAGCAGCCGCTCGCCGTAGCGCGCCGAGGGGAAGGACGAGCAGTCCCCGACGGCGTAGACATCGGCCACGGAGGTGCGCAGCCCGGCATCGGCGACGACCTCGCGGTGCTCGCCCAGCTCGATGCCGGACCCGGCGAGCCACCCGGTGGCGGGCCGGGCGCCGATGCCGACGACGACGGCCCCGGCGGGCAGCCGCGTCCCGTCGTCCAGGGCCACGAACCCGGGCTCGACGTGCTCCACGCGCGCGTGGGTGCGCAACTGGGCCCCCGCGTCCGCGTACCAGGCCGCCATGGGCGCGGCGATCTCGGCGGGCAGCGCCCCGGCCAGCGGTCGCTCGGCGGCCTCCACGACGGTGACCCGGCAGCCGGCCTCGCGGGCGGCGGTGGCGAACTCGGCGCCGATCCACCCGGCGCCCACGACCACCACGTCACGCTGCTCGGCGAGGACGGGCCGCAGCCTCTCGGCGTCGTCGAGGGTGCGCAGCAGGTGGACGCCGGGAACGCCGTCCGCACCGGGCAGCCGCACGGGTTCGGCACCGGTGGCAAGGACGAGGACGTCGTAGGACACGGCCCCGTCGGCGGTGTCGAGTTCATGGTCACCGGGTCGCACACCGGTGACCTCGCGCCCCAGCTCCAGGGTGACGCCGAGGGCGGCGAAGTCCACGTCGAAGGCGGACCCCTCGGCCTTTCCGAGCAGGACGGCCTTGGAGAGCGGCGGCCGGTCGTAGGGCGGATGGGGCTCGGCGCCGATCAGCGTGACGGTGCCCGCGAAGCCCTGTTCGCGCAGGGCCACGGCGGTCTGCACACCGGCCATCCCCGCGCCGACGATGACGACGTGCCGCTGCCCCTGAGGTGTTCCGTTGCCGCTCGGTTGCTCGCTCACCGGATCACCTTAGGCGTCCGATCTTGCGTCGGTCAGCGGCACGGGCCACTCCCGCGCCGTGACGTCCTGCACACGTGTCACTGGTTTAGCGATCAAGCCGCCGTCCGCACCGACGACCGTACTTACTGAGGAGCGCGCCGGGCGGTTAGGGTGGCCGACGTAAAGCACTCGCGGGAGCCCGTACGCAGCGGGCTGAGAGGGAGGCTGGAGCGGCCTCCGACCGTACGAACCTGATCCGGGTCATGCCGGCGAAGGGAGGGGCTGGACGCCCATGTCGCGTATCCCCCAGTCAACCGACGTCCTGGTCGTCGGGGGCGGCATCATCGGTCTCGTCACGGCGTGGCGGACCGCGCAGCGCGGCCTCACGGTCGCGGTCGTGGACCCCGCGCCGGGCGGCGGGGCCGCCCAGGTGGCGGCCGGGATGCTGGCCGCGGTCACCGAACTGCACTACGGCGAGCAGACGCTGCTCGCCCTGAACGTCGAGTCGGCGCGCCGCTATCCGCGGTTCGTGGCGGAGCTGTCCGAGGCCACCGGCCAGGACCTCGGCCACCGCGCGTGCGGCACCCTCGCGGTCGCCCTGGACGCGGACGACCGGGCGCACCTGCGCGAACTGCACGCCTTCCAGCGGAAGTCGGGCCTGGAGTCCGAGTGGCTGTCGGGCCGCGAGTGCCGCCGCCTGGAGCCGATGCTCGCGCCGGGCGTGCGCGGCGGCCTGCGGGTCGACGGGGACCACCAGATCGACCCGAGAAAGCTCGCGAGCGCCCTCGTGACGGCCTGTGAGCGGGCGGGGGTGACCTTCCACCGCCAGAAGGCCGAACGCCTCTCAGTGATCCACGACAAGGCGCGTGGCGTGACCCTGGCGGACGGCACGGTGCTGGAGGCCGGCCAGACGGTCCTGGCGGCGGGCAGCCACAGCGCCTCGCTGCCCGGCGTCCCGGACGAGGTCCGGCCACCGGTCCGCCCGGTCAAGGGCCAGGTCCTCCGTCTGACGGTGCCGCCCCGGTACGCGCCGTTCCTCAGCCGCACCATCCGCGCCGTGGTCCGTGGCAACCACCTGTACCTGGTGCCGAGGGTCGACGGCGAACTGGTCGTCGGCGCCACGAGCGAGGAACTCGGCTGGGACACCACGGTCACCGCGGGCGGCGTCTACGAACTCCTGCGCGACGCCCACGAACTGGTCCCCGGCATCACGGAACTCCCCCTGACGGAGACCTGCGCGGGCCTGCGCCCCGGCTCCCCGGACAACGCCCCGCTCCTCGGCCCCACCGCCCTGCCCGGCCTGCTCCTGGCCACGGGTCACTACCGCAACGGCGTACTGCTCACCCCGGTCACGGGCGACGCGATGGCCCACGCCCTGACGACGGGCGAACTGCCGGAGGAGGCCCGCCCCTTCACCCCGGACCGCTTCCCCGCCCCCACCCGCACCCCGGCCACCTCGGAGCAGCCCGCATGAACGTGTCCCTGAACGGCGAACCGCGCGCGGTGGCCACCGGAACCACCCTGGAGGCGCTCGTGGCGACGCTCACCACCGCGCACTCCGGCGTGGCCGCGGCCCTGAACGAGACGGTCGTACCCCGCACCCAGTGGCGGGCGACAGAACTGACCGAAGGCGACCGCGTAGAGGTCCTCACCGCAGTACAAGGAGGCTGACATGGCGGACGACGCCTTCGTCCTCGGAGACACCACCTACTCCTCCCGCCTGATCATGGGCACGGGAGGCGCCCCCAGCCTGGAGATCCTGGAGCGCGCGCTGACCGCGTCCGGCACCGAACTCACCACCGTGGCAATGCGCCGCGTGGACGCGACCGTGCACGGCTCCGTCCTCTCCGTCCTGAAGAAGCTGAACATCCAGGCGCTGCCGAACACGGCGGGCTGCTACACGGCGGGCGAAGCGGTCCTCACCGCCCGACTGGCCCGCGAAGCGCTGGGCACCAGCCTGATCAAACTGGAGGTCATCGCGGACGAGAGGACCCTCCTCCCCGACCCGATCGAGACGCTGGAAGCCGCGGAGACCCTGGTGGACGACGGCTTCACCGTCCTGCCGTACACGAACGACGACCCGGTCCTGGCCCGCAAGCTGGAGGACGCCGGCTGCGCGGCGATCATGCCGCTCGGCTCCCCCATCGGCTCGGGCCTCGGCATCCGCAACCCGCACAACTTCGAGCTGATCGTGGAGCACGCGCGCGTGCCGGTGATCCTGGACGCGGGCGCGGGCACCGCCTCCGACGTGGCGCTGGCGATGGAACTGGGCTGCGCGGGCGTGATGCTCGCCTCGGCGGTGACCCGGGCGCAGAAACCCGTGCTGATGGCCGAGGGCATGCGGCACGCGGTGGAGGCGGGCCGCCTCGCGTACCGTGCGGGCCGCATCCCCAGGCGCCACTTCGCCGAGGCGTCGTCCCCCACGGAGGGCCGCGCACGCCTCGATCCGGAGCGTCCCGCCTTCTGACGGTCACAGCTCTGCTGCAGTCCGGGCCCGGTCCCGCAGCGGGAAGCGGCCCTGTCAGCCACCCCTCGTACACTCGCCTGCGTGGACACGACCCTTCAGGACCCGTTGCTCGGGCATGTGCTCGACGGCCGGTACCGCATCGACGCACGGATCGCGGTCGGCGGGATGGCCACGGTCTACCGGGCCGTGGACACCCGCCTGGACCGCGTGCTCGCGCTCAAGGTGATGCACCCCTCCCTCGCCACGGACGCGACGTTCGTGGAGCGCTTCATCCGCGAGGCGAAGTCCGTGGCCCGCCTGGCGCACCCGAACGTCGTGGGCGTCTTCGACCAGGGCGCCGAGGGCGCGTACGTCTACCTGGCGATGGAGTACATCGCGGGCTGCACGCTCCGCGACGTCCTGCGCGACCGCGGCGCCCTGCGCCCCCGCGCGGCGCTCGACATCCTGGAGCCGGTCCTCGCCGCGCTCGGGGCGGCGCACCGCGCGGGCTTCGTGCACCGGGACATGAAGCCGGAGAACATCCTCATAGGGGACGACGGCCGGGTGAAGGTGGCGGACTTCGGCCTCGTCCGCGCGGTGGACACGGTCACGAACACCACCGGCACCCTCCTCGGCACGGTCTCGTACCTGGCCCCGGAGCAGATAGAGGACGGCACGGCGACCCCCGGTGTGGACGTCTACGCGTCCGGCGTGGTCCTGTACGAGATGCTGACGGGCAGCAAGCCGCACACCGGCGACACCCCGGCCCAGGTCCTCTACAAGCACCTGCACGAGGACGTGCCGCCCCCTTCCGCAGCCGTGCCCGGCCTGCCGGCGGCGCTGGACGCCTTGGTGGCGACGGCCACCGCGCACAGCCCGCAGGCCCGCCCGCACGACGCCGTGGAACTCCTGGCCCACGCGCGCGAAGCGCGGGCAGCGCTGACGGAACCGGAACTGGACACCGCGCCCCCGCAAGCCATCGAGACGCCGCACGCGGGAGCGGAGGACCGCACAAGCGTCCTCCCCCGAGCGGTAGAGCCACCCCCGGAAACCCGAACCAGCCGCCTGCAATCCCCACCCCCACTGCCACCCCACTCCTCCAGCACAACCAAACCCCGGCGCGCCAGGTTCGCGATCATCGCCGCGCTGCTCCTGATCCTCGGCATCGGCTCGGGCGTCTGGTACATCAACTCGGGCCAGTTCACGAAGGTCCCCCCGCTGCTGGCCAAAACAGAGGCAGAAGCGAAGAAGCGGCTGACGGACGCGGGCCTGCACCCCGCCGGCAAAACCACCTACGCGTACAGCGACACCTACAAGCGCGGCACGGTCATGAGTACGGACCCGGAGGCGAACGCCCGCATCCGCGACGACGGCACGGTGAAGCTGACCGTGTCCAAGGGCCCCAAGACGGTGAAGATCCCCGACCTGGAGGGCACCCGCCTCGCCACGGCCAGAAGCGACCTCGAAAAGCGCGGCCTGAAGCCGGGCATGGTCACCAAGGAGTTCAGCGAGGACATCGCCAAGGGCTCCGTGATCAGGACGGACCCCAAGGCCGACTCGACCCGCACCTCGGGTTCCGCGGTGGCCCTGGTCGTCTCCAAGGGCGCCCCCGTGGACGTCCCCGACGTCACGGGCGAGTCCGAGGACGACGCGGTCGCCGACCTCGAGGACGCGGGCCTCAAGGCGGAGATCGCCCCCACCCGCGTCACATCCGACGAGGACAAGGGCGACGTGGCCCGCCAGTCCCCGAGCGACGGCCAACTCTCCGAGGGCGACACGGTCACCCTGACGATCTCGAAGGGCCCCCCGCTGATCGAGGTCCCGGACGTAGAGGGCATGAACGTCGACGAGGCCCACGACACACTCGAGTCCGCCGGCTTCAAGGTCGACGAGGACCGCGGCCTCCTGGGCCTCTTCGGCGACACGGTGAAAAAGCAGTCGGTAAACCCGGGCGACAAGGCCCCAAAGGGCTCAACAATCAAGATCACGATCCGCTAGCCCCATCGGCGATCACCCGCGTACAGGACGAAAGGGGCTGGCGACTGGCCCCTCTCGTCTCGTGCACGTCTGACCCCCGCCGTCACGGCCACCGGCGGTCAGGCGCGTACTAGACGAGGGGGACGGGCCGCCGACCGTCACGACCGCCAACGGTCAGGCGCGTACGAGACGGGAGGGGGCGGTCGGGGTATGTGCGCGCGCAGCACTCGCGCGCGCGGTGAGGGCGGCCAACGCAAGCGGCGATGCCGGCAAGATGGCGAGCACGGACATGCCCCGGGCGGCCCCGGACCCACCCCCGCACCTGTCGGAGCGAGACGGATGGCCGCCAAGGAGGGCCCAGACGGCCACCCTCCCTTCGTCGCGTGACCGGCAGGCCCGAACCCATGACACCCTGGACAGGGTGAACACCCGCAGACCCCGCAATCCCGTCGGCGGCCACGTCCCGGTCGCCGGCGGCCTGGCCACCGTAGGCCTCCAGTACGCCCAGGACGTCAAGGCCGAGACCGTCCAGGTCTTCGTCGCCAACCCGCGCGGCTGGGCCACACCCCCCGGCAACCCGAAGCAGGACGACGCCTTCCGCGCCCGCTGCGCCGCCGAGGACATCCCGGCCTACGTCCACGCCCCGTACCTGATCAACTTCGGCTCCCACACCGAAGCCACCGTGGAGAACAGCGTCGCCTCGATGCGCCACTCCCTGCGCCGCGCCCGAGCGATCGGCGCCCTGGGCGTGGTCGTCCACACGGGTTCGGCGACGGGCGGCCGCGACCGTTCGGTGGCGCTGGCCCAGGTCCGCGCCCACCTGCTCCCGCTCCTGGACGAGCTGGACCACGAAGACGACCCGTTCCTCCTCCTGGAGTCGACCGCGGGCCAGGGCGCGTCCCTGTGCGCCCGCACCTGGGACTTCGGCCCGTACTTCGACGCCCTGGACCACCACCCGAAACTGGGCGTCTGCCTGGACACGTGCCACATCTACGCGGCGGGCCACGACCTCGCGGGCCCGGGCGGCATGAAGCAGACCCTGGACCTGCTCGTGGACACGATCGGCGAGGGCCGCCTGAAGCTCATCCACGCCAACGACTCCAAGGACGTCGTGGGCGCGCACAAGGACCGCCACGAGAACATCGGCGCGGGCCACATCGGCGCGGAACCGTTCCGGGAGCTGATGACACACCCCGCGACGGAGAACGTCCCGCTGATCGTGGAGACCCCGGGCGGCAAGGAGACGAACGCGACGGACATAGCGCGCCTGAAATCACTCCGGGGCGAACAGGCCCCGAACCAGTAGGCCCCGAACCGAAACGCCCCGAACCCTAGAGCTCAGGCCCCTCCCCGGGAACCTCCTGATAGGAGTACCGCTGCTCCCGCCACGGATCCCCCACGTTGTGGTACCCGCGCTCCTCCCAGAACCCCCGCCGATCCGCGGTCATGTACTCCACACCCCGCACCCACTTCGGCCCCTTCCAGGCATACAGATGGGGCACGACGAGCCGAACGGGGAACCCGTGCTCGGCGGTGAGCAGCTCCCCGCCCTTGTGCGTGGCAAAAATGGTCCGCTCCGCGGCGAAGTCGGCGAGCCGCATGTTGGAGCTGAACCCGTACTCGGCCCAGACCATGACATGTGTGACGGCGGGGTCCGGCGGCGCGAGCTCGAGGATGGTGGAGGCGCGCACGCCACCCCACTCGGCCCCGAGCATGCTGAACTTGGTGACGCAGTGCAGGTCACCGACGACGGTCGCGTAGGGGAGGGCCGAGAACTCCTCGTGGTTCCAGCAGTGCTTGCCGCCGTCGGCGGTAGCCCCGAAGACCCGGAACTCCCACCGCTCGGGCCGGAACTTGGGCACGGGCCCGTAGTGCGTGACCGGCCAGCCGCGCTGCAGACGCTGCCCCGGAGGAAGCTCCGGCTGCACTGCTCCTCCAGACTCGCGACCCACCGGCTGACCCATGCCTCCATCCTGACAGAAGCCGAGCGGTGACCGTGACCACGTGCCCGCCGACGGGCCGTGGGAACCCCGGTGGATCATTGATTCGGGGCAACTCGTACTAAGCATGCACTTACTGGACGCGTTGTGGGACCGGTGCGAGGATGCGCGGAACTTGCCCAGTCCACCACGTGGAAGGAGCCTCTGCGATGCAGGGCGACCCCGAGGTCATCGAATTCCTCAACGAGCAGCTCACGGGCGAGCTGACGGCCATCAACCAGTACTGGCTCCATTACCGGATCCAGGAGAACAACGGCTGGACCAAGCTCGCCAAGTACACCCGTGCCGAGTCCATCGACGAGATGAAGCACGCGGACAGGCTGACGGAACGGATCCTCTTCCTCGATGCCCTGCCGAACTACCAGCGGCTGTTCCACGTACGGGTCGGCCAGACGGTGACGGAGATGTTCCAGGCGGACCGGCAGGTCGAGGTCGAGGCGATCGACCGGCTGCGCCGCGGCATCGACGTGATGCGGGCGAAGGGTGATGTGACGTCGGCGCGGATCTTCGAGGAGATCCTGGAGGACGAGGAGCACCACATCGACTATCTGGACACGCAACTGGAGCTGATCGAGAAGCTCGGCGAGGCGCTCTACCTGGCCCAGCAGATCGAGCAGCCGGACAGCTAGGCGGCGACGGCCTCGTCCCCGGCGGCCTGAACGGTCTCAACGGCCTGAACGGTCTCGACGGACCGAACGGCCTCCACGGTCCGCACGGACTCAACGCCCCCGACCGCTTCGAGAGAGGAACCCCTCCGCGGCACAGACTCACCCCGCCCGAGCAACGCCTGGATCCGCCGCACGCAGGACCCGCAGTCGGTGCCGGCCTTGCAGGCTGAGGCGATCTGCCGCGGGGTGCAGGCGCCGCCGACGGCGGCGGCGTGCTGCTTGACCTGGTCCTCGGTGACTCCGAAGCAGTTGCAGACGTACACGCGGGTTCACCCCCCGGTCGGGACTCATGGGCGTTGCCGTCCCGACTCATCGGTGAGGCAAACCTAACCTTACCCGCCCGACCGGAAGCACAAAAGCGCCGTGGGGCGCGGATCGCTGTGATCCGCGCCCCACGGCGCTCTACGCAACCAAGGTCCTACACAACCGGCGCCCTACTGGTCGCGGTACATCTCGGCGACGAGAAACGCGAGGTCGAGCGACTGGCTGCGGTTGAGCCGCGGGTCGCAAGCGGTCTCGTATCGCTGGTGCAAATCATCGACGAAGATCTCGTCGCCACCGCCCACGCACTCGGTGACGTCGTCACCGGTGAGCTCGACGTGGATGCCGCCGGGGTGCGTGCCGAGCGCCTTGTGGACCTCGAAGAAGCCCTTGACCTCGTCGAGCACGTCGTCGAAGCGGCGCGTCTTGTGCCCGGAGGCGGCCTCGAACGTGTTGCCGTGCATGGGGTCGGTGACCCAGGCGACGGTCGCGCCGGAGGCGGTGACCTTCTCGACCAGCTCGGGCAGCTTGTCCCGGACTTTGTCGGCGCCCATGCGGACGATGAAGGTGAGGCGTCCGGGCTCGCGGTCCGGGTCGAGGCGCTCGATGTACTGGAGCGCCTCCTCGGCCGTGGTGGTGGGGCCGAGCTTGACGCCGATCGGGTTGCGGATCTGGGAGGCGAACTCGATGTGGGCGCCGTCGAGCTGCCGGGTGCGCTCACCGATCCAGACCATGTGGCCCGAGACGTCGTAGAGGTTGCCGGTGCGCGAGTCGACACGGGTCAGGGCCGACTCGTAGTCGAGGAGCAGCGCCTCGTGGGAGGCGTAGAACTCGACGGTCTGGAACTCGGCCGGGTCGGTGCCACAGGCGCGCATGAAGTTCAGCGCGTTGTCGATCTCGCGGGCGAGCTGCTCGTAGCGCTGGCCGGACGGGGAGGAGCGCACGAAGTCCTGGTTCCAGGCGTGGACCTGGCGCAGGTCGGCGTAGCCGCCGGTGGTGAAGGCGCGCACGAGGTTCAGCGTGGAGGCGGAGGCGTGGTACATCCGCTTCAGGCGCTCGGGGTCGGGGACGCGGGCGGCCTCGGTGAACTCGAAGCCGTTGACGGAGTCGCCGCGGTAGGTCGGCAGGGTGAGGCCGTCGCGGGTCTCGGTCGGCTTGGAGCGCGGCTTGGAGTACTGGCCGGCGATGCGGCCGACCTTCACGACCGGCACCGAGGCGGCGTACGTGAGCACGGCGCCCATCTGGAGCAGGGTCTTCAGCTTGTTCCGGATGTGATCGGCGGAGACGGCGTCGAAGGCCTCGGCACAGTCGCCGCCCTGGAGGAGGAACGCCTCTCCCTTGGCGACGGCCGCCATGCGGGCGCGCAGCAGATCGCACTCGCCCGCGAAGACGAGCGGCGGATACGACTCGAGGTCCGCGATCACATCGCGCAGAGCCTCGGCATCGGGGTACTCGGGCTGCTGCGCCGCGGGCAGGTTTCGCCAGGTGTTGCCAGCGCTCGCGCTGGTCTTAGCGTTCACGGTCACCCCGACAACATTACGGGGTCATGACCGGCGTCCAGCCCTCCGCTCATCTTTTGAGACAGGTGTACGCCGGACGCCTCACATGAGCCGGGCTTCGGGTACGGTTGCGCCCATGTTCGCGCAAGCGCTGACCCGCACCTGGTGGTGGACCGCAGATCCGGCGGCCCACTGACTGCGCGTTCCCAAGAAACCGCGAAGGCCGCCCGAGGGGCGGCCTTCAGTCGTTTGCGACCCGGGCTGTTCCTCTCTCAGGAAGGAACAGCCCCATGTCCGTACTGAACGAGATCATCGACGACACGCGCCCCTTCGCCCTGCTCCGCAGGCGCACCCCGGGCCGCGACCACGACACGGTCGAGGTCCTGATCGGCCGGACCCAGGAGTACGACCGTCTGGCGGACGTCCCGGAGGGCCTGGCCCTGGTCCCGTTCCGGCAGATCAGGGAGCGGGGCTTCGACGTACGGGACGACGGCACCCCGCTCACGGTCCTCATGCCGGAGGAGACCCACGAGATCCCCCTCACCGAGGCCCTGGCGCACCTCCCCCACCACGACGTGTCCGTCCGGGACGGCGCCTTCGACGTGGACGACGCCACGTACGCGCGGATCGTCGGGCGTGTCCTGGACGAGGAGATCGGCCGCGGCGAGGGCGCGAACTTCGTGATCCGACGGACGTACGAGGGTGAGATCCCGGGGTTCTCACGGGCCGACGCCCTCGCGCTGTTCCGGCGCCTGCTGGCCGGCGAACGGGGCGCGTACTGGACGTTCGTCGTGCACACGGGTGAAGGCGCGGGCGGGCGGACGCTGGTCGGCGCGAGCCCGGAGGTCCATGTGCGGATGTCCGGCGGCACGGTCGTGATGAACCCGATCAGCGGCACGTACCGCTATCCGGCCGCCGGACCGACCCCCGACGACCTGCTCGCCTTCCTCGCCGACGGCAAGGAGATCGAGGAGCTGTCGATGGTGGTGGACGAGGAGCTGAAGATGATGTGCACCGTCGGCGACATGGGCGGTGTCGTCGTCGGGCCGCGCCTGAAGGAAATGGCTCATCTCGCGCACACGGAGTACGAGCTGCGGGGGAAGTCGAGCCTGGACGTGCGCGAGGTGCTGAGGGAGACGATGTTCGCGGCGACGGTGACGGGGTCACCGGTGCAGAACGCGTGCCGGGTGATCGAGCGCCACGAGGTGGGCGGGCGCGGCTACTACGCGGGCGCCCTGGCGCTGATCGGCCGGGACGCGGGCGGCGCCCAGACGCTCGACTCCCCCATCCTGATCAGGACGGCGGACATCGACGCGGCGGGCCGTCTGCGCGTACCGGTGGGCGCGACGCTCGTACGGGGTTCGGACCCGGCGGGCGAGGTGGCGGAGACGCATGCGAAGGCGGCCGGGGTCCTGGCCGCGCTCGGCGTGCGCCCCGGGCGTCCGCGCGAGGAGTCCGCCCGGCCCGCGCTCGCCGACGACCCGCGCGTACGGGCGGCGCTCGACGGACGCCGGGCGGCGCTCGCCCCGTTCTGGCTCCGGATGCAGGAGCGCGACGGGGAGCTGAGCGGGCACGCGCTGGTGGTGGACGGGGAGGACACGTTCACGGCGATGCTGGCGCACGTACTGCGCTCGTCGGGGCTCGACGTGACGGTGCGGCGCTACGACGAGGCGGGGCTGCGGGAGGCGGTCCTGGCGCACGAGGGCCCGCTGGTGCTCGGCCCGGGCCCCGGGAACCCCTCCGACCTGACCGACCCGAAGATGACGTTCCTGCGGTCGCTGACGGCCGAGGTGATCGCCGGGCACCGGCACGGCGTGCTCGGCGTCTGCCTCGGGCACGAGCTGATCGCGGCCGAGCTGGGCCTGGAGATCGTCCGCAAGGACGTGCCGTACCAGGGCGCGCAGACGGACATCGATCTGTTCGGGCGGGCGGAGACGGTCGGCTTCTACAACAGCTTCGTGGCCCGCTGCGACGACGACGCCGCGCGCGAACTGGCCGCGCACGACATCGAGGTCAGCCGGGACGAAGCCACGGGCGAGGTGCACGCCGTACGGGGTCCGGGCTTCGCCGGGGTGCAGTTCCACCCGGAGTCGGTGCTGTCGCTGCGCGGCGCCGGGATCGTACGGGAGCTGATGGCTCAGCTGGCCTCGGCCGGGACGAGGACGTTCTCGGAGCGGCGGCCCGCGAGGTAGTCCAGGACGTTGTTGACGGTGGTCCCGACGATCTGGCCGACGGCGTCCTCGGTGTAGTACGCCTGGTGCGAGGTGACCAGGACGTTCGGGAAGGTGACGAGGCGGGCCAGGGTGTCGTCGTCGACGATCTCCAGGGACTTGTCGAGGAAGAACAGGCCCGCCTCGGCCTCGTACACGTCGAGGCCGACCCCGGTGAAGCGGCCCTCGCGCAGTTCGGCGACGAGGGCCTTGGTGTCGATGAGGCCGCCGCGGCTGGAGTTGACCAGGATCGCGTCGTCCTTCATGGCGCGCAGGGCGGCGGCGTCGACGATGTGCTCGGTGGAGGGCAGCAGCGGGACGTGCAGGCTGATCAGATCGGCCTCGGCGAAGAGGCGGTCCTTGTCGACGTACTTCATGCCGAGCTCGACGCACGCCGGGTTCTCGGCGACGTCCCAGCCGAGCAGGTTCATGCCGAAGCCGTGCGCGATACGGGTGAACGCGGCGCCGATCTTGCCGGTGCCGAGGACGCCGACGGTGCGGCCGCGCATGTCGCGGCCGAGCAGCCCGTCGAGGCGGAAGTTGAAGTCGCGGGTGCGGTTGCTGGCGCGGACGATGCGCCGGTTGACGGCCATCGCGAGGGTCCAGGCGAACTCGGCGACCGAGTACGGCGAGTAGTACGAGACCCGCGCGACGGTGAGGCCGAGCCGCTCGGCGACCTCCAGGTCGATGTTGTTGAAGCCGGTGGAGCGCTGGGCGATCATCCGGGTGCCGCCCGCGGCGAGGGTCTGGAGCACGTGGTGGTTGAGGGTCGCGTTGACGCTGGTGCAGATGATCTCGTAGCCGGCGGCGATGGGCGCGGTGTCCTCGTTGAGGAAGACGTCCAGGCAGCGGACGTCGTGGTGGCCTTCGAACGCCTTCTCGATGAGTGGCTTCTCGTCGGACTGCACGCCGAATGCGAGGATCTCCATGCCCGCGAGTCTAAGCCGCCCATTCCGCCCCAGCGATCGCAACCCAAGCCCCTCGGCCGACCCGATCAAGCCCCTCCGGCGATTGAGGAGCGGGGTCCGGGGCAGAGCCCCGTGACCTCAGCCGAAGAAGACGCCCACCTCTTCGTACAGGGCCGGATCCACCGTCTTCAAACGCGCCGTCGCCTCCGCAATAGGCACCCGCACAATATCCGTCCCCTGCAGCGCAACCATCTTCCCGAAGTCCCCATCCCGCACAGCATCAATCGCATGCAACCCAAACCTGGTGGCCAGCCACCGATCAAACGCCGACGGAGTCCCCCCACGCTGCACATGCCCAAGCACCGTCGTCCGCGCCTCCTTCCCCGTCCGCTTCTCGATCTGCTTGGCCAGCCACTCCCCCACACCGGAGAGGCGCACATGCCCGAACGAATCCAGGGACTCGTCCTTGAGGACCAGGTCACCGTCGCGCGGCATCGCACCTTCCGCGACGACGACGATCGGCGCGTACGAGGACGTGAACCGGGAGGTCACCCAGGCGCAGACCTGGTCGAGGTCGAAGCGCTGCTCGGGGATGAGGATGACGTTGGCGCCGCCCGCGAGGCCGGAGTGCAGGGCGATCCAGCCCGCATGGCGCCCCATGACCTCGACGACCAGGACGCGCATGTGGGACTCGGCGGTGGTGTGGAGCCGGTCGATGGCCTCGGTGGCGATGCCGACGGCCGTGTTGAAGCCGAAGGTGTAGTCGGTGGCGGAGAGGTCGTTGTCGATGGTCTTCGGGACGCCGACGGCCTTGATGCCGTACTCCTCGGTGAGCCGGGCGGCGACGCCGAGCGTGTCCTCGCCGCCGATCACGATGAGCGCGTCGACGCCCTGGGCCGCGAGGTTCTCCTTCACGCGCCGGATGCCGTCCTCCGCCTGGAGGGGGTTGGTGCGCGAGGAGCCGAGGATGGTGCCGCCGCGCGGCAGGATGCCGCGGACCGCCGGGATGTCGAGCCGTACGGTGGCGTTCTCCAGGGGCCCGCGCCAGCCGTCCCGGAAGCCGACGAAGTCGTAGCCGTAACTCTGCACGCCCTTGCGGACGATGCCACGGATGACGGCGTTGAGCCCGGGGCAGTCGCCGCCGCCGGTCAGTACTCCGACCCTCATCGCGTAACTCCCTTGTCACGGTGAGCAGTTGGAGCAACTGTCCCGCGCGGGGTCACTCGTCGTCCAGACCCCGTTCGATGGCGTAGCGGACGAGTTCGACCCGGTTGTGCAACTGGAGTTTGCCGAGGGTGTTCTGCACGTGGTTCTGCACGGTGCGGTGCGAGATGACCAGGCGCTCGGCGATCTGCTTGTAGCTGAGGCCCTTGGCGACCAGGCGCAGCACCTCGGTCTCCCGCTCGGTCAGCTCGGGCGCCTTCGGCTCGTCGGCGTCGGGTGCCGGGGCGGGCTCGGAGGCGAGGCGCCGGTACTCGCCGAGGACGAGTCCCGCGAGGCCGGGCGTGAAGACCGGGTCGCCGACGGCGGTGCGGCGCACGGCGTCGATCAGCTCCTCGGTGGAGGCGGACTTCAGCAGATAGCCGGTGGCGCCGGACTTGACCGCCTCCAGGACGTCGGCGTGCTCGCCGCTCGCGGAGAGCACAAGGACCCGCAGCGACGGGTCGTGGCCGACCAGCTCCTTGCAGACCTGCACGCCCGGCTTGGCGGGCAGGTTCAGGTCCAGGACGAGGACGTCGGGGCCCGCCGCCCGCGCGCGGCGCACCGCCTGCTCGCCGTCGCCCGCGGTGGCGACGACGTCGAACCCGGCCGCGGCGAGGTCGCGGGCGACGGCGTCGCGCCACATCGGATGGTCGTCGACGACCATGACCTTGATCGCCGGCCGTCCGTCGTCGCCGCCGAAGCCTCCTCCGCCGGTCTGCCACTCGTTCATCGTTCCGGTCCCGCCTTCCCCCGTGTCGTTCGTTTTCTGTGCCGTGCAAGCCGGTCGAAGCCGGTCAGTTCTTCTTCGGTACGGTCAGCTCGACCTCCGTGCCCTGCCCGGGTACGGAGATCAGCTCGGCGGTGCCGCCGATGTCGCGCAGCCTGCCGCGGATGGACAGGGCGACACCGAGCCGCCCCTCGCCCTCGGCCTGGGCGAGCCGACCCGCCGGGATGCCGGGCCCGTCGTCCCGTACGGTCACGATCACCGCGTCCGGGTCGTCCTCGACGAGGATCCACGCGTGCGCGTCCGCGCCCGCGTGCTGCCGCACATTGTCCAGGGCGGCGCTGACGGCGGCGGCCAGCTCGCGGGCGGCGGCGGGTCGCATCAGGACCGGGGCGCCCGGCTCGGAGAAGGTGACGCGGGCGCCCGCGTGCCCGGCGAGCAGGGGCCGCAGGTCACACGGTCCCCCGGCGTCCGCCAGGTCCCCGGCCCGCTCGGGCTCGTACACCGTACGGACGACGGCTCCTTGCGCCGCGTCCTCGGAGACCCGCGATGCGGGGTTCAGGCCGCCGGCGACCAGGGTGCGCAGGGCTACCTCCTGCTCGCCCGCCATCCGGCCCAGCTCGGCGGCCTCGCCGCCCAGGGCGTTGCCGCGCCGCTGCACCATGGCGAGGACCTGGAGGACGCTGTCGTGGATGTCGCGGGCGAGGCGCTCCCGCTCCCTCGTCGCCGCCTCGATCTCCAGGGCGCGGGCGAGGGTGCGCTCGGAGGCGCGGGCCACCTCGACCACGTAGCCGATGGCGACGGAGGCGATGCAGACGAGCACCACGTTGTGCAGGGTGCTGCGGCTCAGGACGCCGCGCTGGATCACATTGGCGACGCCGACGAGCAGGGACGCCGAGGCCGCCCAGCGCCAGCCGCCCTTGAGCGCCCAGGCGAGGACCGCGCCCGCCGTCCATATCGAGGGCAGGGTCGAGCCGCCGGTCACCGCCCGCTCGTGGCCCGCGACCGGCGAGAGCAGGATGCCCGCGACGGCGACCGTCAGGTCGGCCGCGAGGAACCGCTTGGTGCACCGGCCCGCGCCCGACACCCGTGGCAGCGTCGCCAGCGTCCACACCGCCATGACGGCGAAGTAGGCGATGGCCACCCAGGGCCGCTCGTACACCTCGTACGCCGACGCGAAGAGGCCGATCGCGTACAGCATGGTGAGGACGCGGTAGCCGCGCAGGGCGTGCCACAGCGGCTGCTCCACCGACATCCGTACGACCTGCTCGCGCCTGACCGTGCTCCCCATGATCCCTGCCCCCCGTGCACCGCTCACCGCTCACCGCTACGGGCGAGGCGCGCCGCCCCGCTCCTTCTGCGCCTCTTTCTGCGCTTCCTTCTCGGCCTTCGCCGCCTCCGCGATCTGCCGCTTCGCGGCGGTCGCGTAGATGTCGACGTACTCCTGGCCGGACAGCTTCATGATTTCGTACATGACCTCGTCGGTCACCGCGCGCAGCACGAACCGGTCGCCTTCCATGCCCTGGTAGCGGGTGAAGTCGAGCGGCTTGCCGATCCGGATGCCGGGGCGCATGAACTTCGGCATCACCTTGCCCGGCGGCTGGATCTTCTCCGTGTCGATCATGGCGACGGGGATGACCGGCGCACCGCTGGCGAGCGCCACGCGCGCGAGGCCGCCCGGCTTGCCCCGGTACAGGCGGCCGTCGGGCGAGCGCGTGCCCTCGGGGTAGATGCCGAACAGCTCGCCGCGCTCCAGGACCTCCAGGCCGCTCTTGATGGCGGCCTCACCGGCTCCGCGCGACCCCGAACGGTCCACGGGCAGCTGGCCGACGCCCTTGAAGAAGGCGGCCGTCAGCTTGCCCTTCACGCCCGGCGTGGTGAAGTACTCGGCCTTCGCGATGAAGGTGACCTTGCGGTCGAGCACGGCCGGAAGGAAGAACGAGTCGGAGAACGAGAGGTGGTTGCTGGCGAGGATGGCCGCTCCCTCGGCGGGGATGTTCTCGATGCCCTCCACCCACGGCCGGAAACCGAGCTTCAGCGGCCCCCCGATGGCCACCTTCATTGCGCCGTAGATCAACCCACTGCCTTCCCTCGTCCGAGGTTCAGACCTTAACCCGCGGGGCCGTCCGGCGGCCCGACGACCCTGGTCGGTGTCAGTCCGGTCGCGTACGGTGAGGAGCACGTCCCACCCCTCTTCTGCCTCTTCCACGGATTTCACGAACTGGAGACCGAACGTGCCGGTCCTTCCCGGAGCCGAGCCGTACCGCCATGACGGCGGCGAGGTCGGCGTCCTCCTCTGTCACGGTTTCACCGGATCACCCCAGTCGCTCCGCCCCTGGGCCGAACATCTGGCCGCTCGGGGCCTGACCGTCTCGCTGCCGCTGCTGCCGGGCCACGGCACCCGCTGGCAGGACATGGCGGTCACCGGCTGGCAGGACTGGTACGCGGAGGTGGACCGCGCCCTGCGCGACCTCACAGAGCGGTGTTCCCAGGTGTTCGTCGCGGGCCTGTCGATGGGCGGCGCCCTCGCGCTGCGTCTCGCGGCGCTCCACGGCGACCAGGTGGCGGGCGTGGTCGTGGTCAACCCGGGCAACAAGGTGCACGGTCTGGCCGCGCACGCCCTTCCGGTGGTCCGGCATCTCGTCCCGTCGATCAAGGGCATCGTCGACGACATCGCCAAGGAGGGCTCGCACGAGGTGGGCTACAGCCGGGTGCCGCTGCACTCCGCGCACCAGTTGCGCCGCTTCTTCCAGGTCGTGGACCGTGAACTGCCGCAGGTGACCCAGCCGTTGCTGCTGCTGCACAGCGCCGTGGACCATGTGGTGCCGCCCGTCGACTCCGCGCGCGTGCTGAGCCGCGTCTCCTCCAGGGACGTCACGGAGATCCTGCTGGAACAGAGCTACCACGTCGCGACGTTGGACCATGACGCGGACCGGATCTTCGAGGAGAGCCACGCCTTCATCGCCCGGCTCGCTCCGAGTGTCGGCAAGACGCCCAGCGCGGGTGTGAGCGGGCCCGGCGAGGGCGCGGAAGGGACGGCCAGCAGTGGCTGAGCAGGAGCGGCGGGAGCCGGGGAGCCCAGACAGCCCGGACAGCCCGGACGGCGGCGAGGAGCAGGCGCCGCCCGCGGCCGGGGCCGGGCAGTCCCGGCGGGACGGGGAGGAGCAGGGCGCGCTGCCGCTCGACGAGGACGCGGTGTGGGCGCAGATCGTCGCGGGGTATGGGGAGGAGCCGCCGGACCCGCCGGGCGCGAAGCCGTTCAAGTCGGTGGAGGACCTGGCGCTCCTGGAGACGGAGCCGAACCCGACGCCGTCGGCGGACCGGGACGGGACGGACGAGGACGGGGCAGAAGGGCCGGGCGGGGCCGACGCGGCGGACAGAGGAGCGAAGAAGGACGCCAAGGGCCCGCTGGGCTCCTCGGTCTCCTTCGCGCCCGGTGTCGGCGGCGCCATGCCGGGCCCCCGCGACCACACCCCGGCGGAGCCGTCCGACGACGACTTCGACGCGGACGACGAGGGCCACTTCGTCCCGCCGGAGCCGCCGCCGCTGCCCGACGCGGACGTGACGGCCCGGTTCGCCTGGCTGGCCGTGGTCGGCGGCCCGGTGCTGCTGCTCGTCGCGGTGCTGCTCGGCTGGTCGATGACGTGGTGGCTGGCGACGCTCTGCATCGGCGGCTTCCTCGGCGGCTTCGGCACGCTGGTCGCCCGGATGCAGTCGGACGACGACGAGGACGACGACCCGGGCCGCGGAGCGGTGGTCTGAGGCTCAGGGCCTTTCTTCGGCCGCGGCGGCGGGGACCTTGAGGGCGGCCAGGACCGGCAGATGGTCCGTGGCCGCCCTCAGCTCGTCCTCGGGCAGGTCCGCCGGAACCCCGCAGCCCAGGATCTCGATGCCCTTGGTGGCGAGGATCGCGTCGATGCGCTGATGGGGGTCGGCCGGGGTCGAGGTGAACTCGCGGCCCCAGGGCCGGGTCGCCCACGCGTCGTTCAGAGCGGCGGCGAGGCGCCGGAAGGTGCGTCCGTCGGGCCGCTCGTTGAGGTCACCGCCCGCGACGACGTGCTCGACGCCCGCCTCCCGCATCGCCTCGACACGGTCGAGCAGCATCCCGCCCTGCGCGTACCGCTCCTCCTTCGACAGGCTCAGATGGCAGCTGACGACACCGAGCCGGGCGCCCCCGAACCGGACGACGGCGGTGGCGAAGCCGCGCCGGTGCAGCCCGGGCGTGAGCGGCAGGAGCACGTCCTCGGTGCGCTCCACCGTGGCCCGCAGCGAGCACAGCAGGGCCGGGCCCGCCGCGCTGCCGCCGCCCGAGAGGTAGACCAGGTCCGAGGCGCGGGCGAGCCGGGCGAGCTGCTTGCGCCAGCGGAAGAAGCGCGGCGCCTCCTGGATCAGGACCAGGTCGGGGGCGCACCGCTTCATGACGCGGGCCAGGGCGACCGGGCTGTCGCGCATCGAGCGGATGTTGTAGCTGAGGACGCGGATGACGGCGGAACCGTCCGCTTCGGTGCGGGAGTCGGGGAGCGTGCCGGAGTCCATGAAGATCAAGATACGCCGGTGCCCGCCGTCCCCGGAGGGAACGACGGGCACCCGACGGGCACGGAAGGCCGTGCGGAGCGTCACATGATCGGGTCGGGCTCCCGCGCCAGGTCGGCCGCGCCGACCATGCCCGCCTTGTTGCCGAGCTGGGCGGCGATGACGTCGGCGACCGGCCGCCAGTTGCCGCCGACGAGCCAGCGCTTGTAGGACTTGCGGATCGGGTCGAGGACCAGCTCGCCCTCGTCCGACAGGCCGCCGCCGACGATGAACGCCGAGGGGTCGAAGAGCGAGGCGAGGTCGGCGAGGCCCGCACCGGCCCAGCGGGCCAGCTCGCGGTAGGAGTCCACGGCGACCAGGTCGCCCTGGCGGGCGGCCATCGAGATGTGCTTGCCCTCGATGCCGTCGGGGGTGCCGTCGCCGAGCGAGAGCAGGTACTCCGCGTTCTCCGGCGTCGCGTTCGCGCGCTGCTTCGCGTAGCGGACGAGGGCGCGCCCGGAGGCGTACTGCTCCCAGCAGCCCTGCGAGCCGCAGCCGCACAGCAGGCCGTCCGGCACCATGCGGATGTGGCCGAACTCGGCGGCGACGCCGAAGTGGCCGCGGCGCAGCTTGTTGCCGATGATGATGCCGCCGCCGAGGCCGGTGCCGAGGGTGATGCAGATGACGTTGCGGTGGCCCTTGCCGGCCCCGAACTTGTACTCGCCCCAGGCCGCCGCGTTCGCGTCGTTCTCCACGACGACGGGGAGGCCGACGCGCTCCTCGACCTTCTCCTTCAGCGGCTCCTGGCGCCAGTCGATGTTCGGCGCGAAGTACACGGTGGAGCGCTGGCGGTTGACGTAGCCGGCGGCGCCGATGCCCACGCCCACGATCTCGTGCCCGGCCCTGGCACCTTCCACGGCCGAGGCGATCGCGTCCACGATCCCGTCAGGCGTGGAAGGCGTCGGCACCTTGAACGTGGAGAGGATGTTGCCCTCCTCGTCGACCACGCCGGCCGCGATCTTCGTGCCGCCGATATCGACGCCGATGGTGAGTCCCATGAATCCCTCAGTTCGGTCGAGCCCCGCTAGGGCCCACCGTACCTGAGCGGCGTTCAGTCGAGGTCGATGTGTTCCCCGCCGGGGCCTTCGTCCGTGGGCTTCCGGGGGGCCTGCACGTCCTCGGGACCCGGCGCCGGCCGTGCCTCCTGTGCCCCTTGCGTCCAGCGGCGCTCCTGGGTCTCGACGGCGGAGCGGTAGGCGGCAAGCAGCTCGGAGCCCGCGGCGGCCAGGTGGTCGAAGACATCGGAGTTGCGCTCGATGACGGGCTCGACGACCGAGCGGGCCTGGCGGACGAACTGCCTGGCGACCTGCTCGGCGGTGCCCTGCGCGACAGCGCCCAGGAACGGGGCCTGTATCCCGGACAGCTTGTCGGTGACCGCGTCGACGAGCTTGCGCAGCTCCTCGGCGGCCGAGCCGGGAGGCGCCCCGTACTCGGCCCGGCGGCGGGCCTTCTCCGCCGCGAGATCCTCGGCGCACGCCTGCTCCCAGGCGTCGGCGTCGACCCGGGGTGCGGACTGCTCGGTGGCGTCGCTCATGACGGCTGACTCCTGCGGGGAGCGAAGAACACGTGGAAACGCTGACCCCATCGACGGTACCCGAACGGGTGCGGGCCGTTCACCGGTTCCGCGGCCACAGATCCGGGTCCGGGGCGAACCGCACCCGCAGCTCACCCTCGACGAGCCCGGCCCCCGCGACGGTGCAGCGGCGCAGCGCCGAGGGCAGCGGAACGATACGGCGGAAGGCTCCCGCGCCGACGACGATCTCGTCGCCGCGCCGGATCAGCGTCAGCTCCTCGCGGACGGCGCCGGGCAGCGGGATCCGCCAGACGAGGACCCCGTCCCCGGCTATGCGGTCCTCTATGGACCAGGAGCTACGGGGTCCGGGCTCGCCCGGTGCCGGGACGGCGAGGGCGTCGAGGTCGGCGGTGCTCGGGTCGTGGCCCAGGTGAGGTGTCTCGTACGCGCCCGCCCACTGGCCGACGATCTTGCGCTGCCGGGCGGCGGCGTCGGCCAGCCACGGGTCGGTCGAGCCGTCGGGCAGGACCCGGTTGGCGATCAGCGCCTCGGTGCGCAGGCCGAGCAGGGCCAGTGCGGTGCCGGTGGTGCGCAGGGTCTCGACGGCGGCCAGGGTGGGTTCGGCGACGAGGCGTACGTGGCTGGAGTCGGCGTCGATCACGGCCTGCGCGGCGGCGAGCTCCGCGTCCCAGCGGGCGGCGGCCTCGTAAAGACCCTCCGTCGGCATCGGCACCCCGGCGAGCCGTCCGAGGACGGGGCGCAGGGCGCGGGCCGCCTGGCGCTCCGCGGGCAGGAGGCGGCGCAGGTAGCGGCGCAGTTGCCCGGGCAGGGCGAGCGTGGCGACGGCGCGGGGTGCGGGCGATATGTCGACGACGACCAGGTCGTGGCCGCCCTCGGCGCTGTCGCGCAGGGCCCGCAGCAACGCGAGTTCGGTGCTCCCCGGCAGCGGGGTCAGCTCGTCGGCGTCCAGCTTGGCGGCGCCGAGCAGATCGAGCGCGGACCCGGCCCGCTCCTGCAGCGCGAGCAGATCCTCGCGGAACCGCTGGTCCGGAACGAGCCGCGTGACGTCGACCCCGTCCCCCAGCTCCCCGAACCGTCCGGCGTCGGCGCTGATGAGATGCGTACGCAGCCCGTCCCGGGCGGCCCTGAGCGCGGTGGCGACGGCAATGGTGGTACACCCGGAACCGCCGGCCCCGGTGACGAAGAGGGTACGCATGACACCCGAATCTACCTGCCCCGAAAACGCCCCCTCAGGGGCGCGAGCTCAGGGGCGCGAGGAACCGCGCACTTCAACCTGAATCCGGCCCGCACAGGAAAACCCCGCCAGGGATTACGCGGGCCCGCCCGACTCCACCCGCTTCTTCAGCCCGGCCAGCGCCCGGTCGATGATGACCTTCTCCGCCTTGCGCTTGATCATCCCGAGCATGGGGATCTTGACGTCGACGGTGAGGGAGTACGTGACCTCGGTCCCGGCCCCGGAGGGCTTCAGCACGTACGACCCGTCGAGCGACCGCAGCATCTGGGACTTCACGAGGGTCCAGGACACCTCGTTCTCCCCGGCCCAGGTGTACTTGAGCGTCTGGTCGTCCTTGATCGCGCCGGCGTCCATGACGAGGCGGACCTGCTCGGCGCGCCCGGCCTCGTCCACCGCGAGGACCTCGGACTCCTTCACCTCGCCGGTCCAGTCCGGGTAGCGGGCGAAGTCGGCGATGACCGCCATGACGTCGGCCGGCGCCGCCTCGATCGTGATGCTCGAGCTGGTGTGTTCCGCCATCGCGGTGGCTCCTCCAGATGCGGTCCGGCGTACGGGCGTATGTCTCGCGTAGATGCAGTGCAGGTTATCGCGCGGGGAGGGCCCCGCCGTCACCACTCCAGGGCCCACGGCCGCCCCGTGCGCGCGAAGTGGCCGACATTCACACACTCCGTCGCCCCGATCCGCATGCGCCGGACGAGCGGCTGGTGGACGTGGCCGAACAGGGAGTAACGGGGCCGGGTGCGGCGGATGGCCTCCAGGAGCGCGCGGCTGCCGCGCTCGAAGCGCCGCGCGACCGTGTCGTAGACCAGTTCCGGAACCTCCGGCGGAATGTGGGTGCAGAGCACGTCGACCTCCCCGACGGCCTCGATCTTGGCGGCGTACTCCTCGTCGGAGATCTCGTACGGGGTGCGCATCGGGGTGCGCAGCCCGCCGCCGACGAACCCGAAGACCCAGCCGCCGATCTCCACCCGCTCCCCGTCGAGCACGGTCGTGCCGGGGCCCGCGTACTCACTCCACAGGTGCGGCATGTCGACATTGCCGTAGGTGGCGTACGTCGGTGTGGGGAACGCGGCGAACAGCTCCGTGTACTGCTTGCGGACCGCTTTCTCGATGGCGGGCCGCCGGTCGATGCCCGCCCACAGCTCGGCCCCGAGGGCGCGCGCCTCCTCGAAGCGGCGGGCGGTGCGCAGCTCCACGAGCCGGTCGGCGTTGGCCTCGCCGAACAAGTCGGGAAAAATGCCGCGCGAGTGATCGGCGTAGTCGAGGAAGAGGACCAGGTCACCGAGGCAGACGACGGCGTCGGCGCCGTCTCCCGCCCGTGCGAGGTCGGTGGAGTTTCCGTGCACATCGCTGACCACATGAACGCGCATGTGATCACCCTAGGACCACCGGCCGACCACTCGGAAGTACGGGGCCGTCCCCGGCCGCAAGGCCCGGACCTGCGGTTACTTCCGAGTCGTCGGACACGTGGACTACTGTGCGCTGAGCACCGCCGTGACGTGTGACGCAGCGAACATCTGGCTCGGACCCCCTACCGAAAAAGCAGTACTGGTGGGTAACGTCCGGGCAGTCCAGTCGTGCTCAGTTCAATCAACGAGTCGTCGGCCGACCGATCAGTCTGTCGGCGCCTGTCGGCGGAGTACTGAGCACCTGCCCGATCTTGGACCGCACCGACGCATCGCACAGAGTCGTGGCGCCGGCGCCTTATGAGGAGCAGCAGTCTTGCGCGAGTTCAGCCTTCCGGCTTTGTACGAGGTCCCTGCGGACGGCAATCTGACCGATATCGTCCGCAGAAACGCCGCGCAGCATCCGGACGTCGCCGTCATCGGCCGCAAGACCGACGGCGTCTGGCAGGACGTCACCTCCGTCGAGTTCCTCGCCGACGTGCGGGCCGCCGCCAAGGGGCTCATCGCCGCGGGCGTCCAGGCGGGCGACCGGGTCGCCCTCATGTCCCGTACCCGCTACGAGTGGACGCTCCTCGACTTCGCGATCTGGAGCGCGGGTGCGATCACCGTACCCGTGTACGAGACCAGCTCCGCCGAGCAGATCCAGTGGATCCTCGGCGACTCCGGCGCCGTCGCGATCGTCGTCGAGTCCCCGGCGCACTCCGCCGCCGTCGACTCCGTACGCGGACGCCTCCCCGAGCTGCGGCACGTCTGGCAGATCGAGAGCGGCGGCGTCGACGAGCTGCGCCGCGACGGGGCCGAGGTCCCCGACGCGAGTGTCGACGAGCGCAGCCGCGTCGCGAAGGCCGACGACCCGGCCACGATCGTCTACACCTCCGGGACCACCGGCCGCCCCAAGGGCTGCGTCCTGACCCACCGCAGCTTCTTCGCCGAGTGCGGCAATGTCGTGGAGCGCCTGAAGCCCCTGTTCCGTACGGGCGAGTGCTCGGTGCTCCTCTTCCTCCCGGTCGCGCACGTCTTCGGGCGGCTCGTCGAGGTGGCGTCGCTGATGGCGCCGATCAAGCTCGGGCACGCGCCGGACATCAAGAACCTCACCGACGAGCTCGCCGCGTTCCGGCCCACCCTGATCCTCGGTGTGCCGCGCGTCTTCGAGAAGGTCTACAACTCGGCGCGGGCCAAGGCGCAGGCCGACGGCAAGGGCAAGATCTTCGACAAGGCGGCGGACACGGCGATCGAGTACAGCCGGGCGCTGGACACGCCGAGAGGCCCCTCCTTCACCCTGAAACTGAAGTACAAAGCGTTCGACAAACTCGTCTACAGCAAGCTGCGGGCCGTCCTTGGCGGGCGCGGCGAGTACGCGATCTCCGGCGGCGCCCCGCTCGGCGAGCGGCTCGGCCACTTCTTCCGTGGCATCGGCTTCACGGTCCTGGAGGGCTACGGCCTCACCGAATCGTGCGCCGCGACCGCCTTCAACCCCTGGGACCGGCAGAAGATCGGCACGGTCGGGCAGCCGCTGCCGGGCTCCGTGATCCGCATCGCCGACGACGGCGAGGTGCTGCTCCACGGCGAACACCTCTTCACCGGCTACTGGAACAACGAGGGCGCCACGGAGGAGGCCCTCGCCGACGGCTGGTTCCACACCGGGGACATCGGCACGCTCGACGAGGACGGGTACCTCCGGATCACCGGGCGCAAGAAGGAGCTCATCGTCACGGCGGGCGGCAAGAACGTCGCCCCGGCCGTCATCGAGGACCGCATCCGCGCGCACGCGCTCGTCGCCGAGTGCATGGTCGTCGGGGACGGGCGGCCGTTCGTCGGCGCCCTCGTCACCATCGACGAGGAGTTCCTCGCCAAGTGGGCCTCGGACAACGACAAGCCGGCGGACTCCTCCGTCGCCTCCCTACGGACCGACCCGGATCTGCTGGCGGCGATCCAGACGGCGGTCGACGACGGCAACGCGGCGGTGTCGAAGGCGGAGTCCGTCCGGAAGTTCCGGGTGCTGGGGACGCAGTTCACGGAGGAGTCGGGGCACTTGACTCCGTCTTTGAAGCTGAAGCGAAACGTTGTGGCAAAGGATTACGCGGACGAGATCGAGGCGATCTACCGCGGGTGACCGGGTGAGCCGCCCACGCGCCGTAGGCCACTCTGTGATCATGCGACCGCACCTCTCGTCGTGGCTGGTCGCGCAGTTCCCCGCGCCCCTGAAGGCATGCGGCTTCGCCGCGCCTTCAG
>NZ_JBEYWV010000055.1:0-31302 GCF_040644575.1 Streptomyces sp. NPDC046939 | reverse complement strand
TTTTTGGTATATTTTCTGATTGGTAGTGACTTGTTTGGTCGGTTGGTCGGTCGCCGTGGCTGGGGGTGTGGCGGGGGACTCCGCGACGACGACCGCGATCAGGTCGAGGCGATGCTGGGCCGCGCTGCTGGTGCGGCCGCGTGTCATGGCGTACGGGCGGACGACGGGGCCTGCCTCGTCGTCGAACCACGCCTGCGTCTCCTGCGTCTCCTCACCGTCTGCGCTCATGCCGGCCCACTACCCCCCGGCGGTCTGGTCCGTGCGCGGAGCCGTGCCCAGATGCGCGCCCACCCGCTTGACCAGCAGGGTCATCTCGTAAGCGACGAGGCCGACGTCGGAGTCCGCGTCGGACAGGACGGCGAGGCAGCTCCCGTCACCGGCGGCGGTGACGAACAGGAAGGCCTCGTCGAGCTCGACGACGGTCTGGCGGACACCCCCCGCGTCGAAGTGGCGTCCGACGCCCTTGGCGAGGCTGTGGAAGCCGGAGGCGACGGCGGCGAGATGCTCGCTGTCCTCCCGGCTCAGGTCCTTGGAGACGCCTGTCGGCAGTCCGTCCCCGGAGAGCACGAGCGCCTTGCGGATGCTGGCGACGCGCTCGACGAGGTCGTCCAGGAGCCAGTTGAGCTCCCCGGACCCACCGTTCGTGGTCTGCGCGGTGGCCTTCGGTGCGGTCATCGACCGTCCCCCTCAGAAGTCGTTCCCTGTGCTGTGCCGTCGGCGCCGTGGGCGCTTCCGGCGTTCTCCGCGTTCTCGGCGCGGCCGCGCTGCCAGCCACGCTGGAGCGAGGCCATCCGGCTGCGTACCTCATCGGCGTCCCGGTCGGCGGGCGATGCGGAGACTGTCTGGTCGCGGGCGCTCGCGCGGTCGCCGCGCAGGTCGGGCCCGTCCTTCAACTGCGGCGCCAGGTTCGCCTGGCGTACGCGCCTGGGGAGGCCCCCGAGCGTGGCGTCGGGCCGCTCGGGCTCGGCGGGCGCGGTGGCACGCGCGCGCCTGCGCGGGAGGTCGGCCGGGGGCGTCGGCGCGAGGCCGCGCGGTCCGTCGGCGGCGTCCCGGTCGTGGCGCTCCCCCGGCTCGGTGGCACCGCCCCGGTCCAGGGCGGCCGGCCGGTCGAGAGCGGCGGGCCGGTCGAGGGCGGCGGGCCGGGTGCGGGTGACGGGCCTGCCGTGCGAGCTGACGAGCTTGGGGGCGCGGCGGCGCGGCAGGGGCACGAGGCCCTCCGGCGTCGCGTCACGGCCCCCGTCACGGCCGTTCTCGGCGGTCATGTGCTCGTCGGCCTGCTGGTGCTGTTCGCCGGGGAGGCCAGCGACGGGGCGGCGGGGCCGGAACAGGGCGCCGCGCTCGCTGTCCTCGTCGCCCAGGGCGCCCGGGAAGGCGGCCGGGTCGGAGGTGACCGGCGGCGCCTCCAGGGTGATGGGGCTGTCCAGCTCGACGGGCCCGCCGAGCACGGAGGCCGGGAGACCGGGCAGGCCGTCGGACGTGCCGAGGCCGGGCAGCGGCGCGTGGCGCGTCCCCTCGGGCCGGTCGAGGCGGAACCCGGCGCCCTCGGTGTCGGGGGCGTCCGTGAGCAGCGCGTCCGGGATGAAGACGACCGCGGTGGTGCCCCCGTACGGGGAGGGCTGCAGGGAGACGCGGACGTTCTGTCGCTGGGCGAGGCGGCTGACGACGAAGAGGCCGAGCCGGTCGGTGTCGGAGAGCTCGAACTCGGGGGTCTCGGCGAGGCGCAGGTTGGCGTCGAGGAGCGCGTCGGAGGTCATGCCGAGGCCACGGTCGTGGATCTCCAGGGTGAAGCCGTTGGCGACGCGTTCGCCGAGGACCTGGACGGCGGTGTGCGGGGGCGAGAACACCGTGGCGTTCTCCAGGAGTTCGGCCACCAGGTGGGTGAGGTCGGCGACGGCGGGGCCGGTCACCGCGATCCGCGGCAGCCTGCGCACCTCGATGCGCTCGTAGTCCTCGACCTCGGCGACGGAGGCCCGCACGATGTCCATGAGCTGCACGGGCTTGCGCCACTGCCGGGACGGCGCGGACCCGGAGAGGATCACGAGGCCCTCCGCGTGGCGGCGCATGCGGGTGGTCAGGTGGTCGAGTCGGAACAGGTCGGCGAGTTCGTCGGTGTCGTCGGTCCTGCGCTCCATGGCGTCGAGCAGGGTCAACTGCTTGTGCAGGAGCACCTGGCTGCGGCGGGCGAGGTTGACGAAGACCTCGGAGACGCCGCGCCGGAGTTCGGCCTGCTTGACGGCGGCTTCGACGGCGGAGCGCTGCAAGGTGTTGAGCGCCTGGCCGACCTGGCCGATCTCGTCCTTGTCGTACTCCAGGCGCGGGGACTCGGTCTCCACGTCGACCGTCTCGCCCGCGGCGAGGCGGCGCATCACGCCAGGCAGCCGGACGCCGGACGCCTCGTGGGCCTCCAGGCGCAGACGGCGCAGGTCGCGTACGAGGCCGCGGCCGACGCGGACGGACATGAACAGGGAGACGAGCAGGGCCAGCAGGCCGAGGACCCCGGCGATGCCCGCCCGGACGAACACCTTGACGGCGATCGGTTCGGCCCGGTCCTGGTAGCGCTTGGCGGCCGCGGTGTCGCGCCGGGCGAGTTCGCCGAGAACCTGGCTCGCGGCTTTGTCCCAGGTGGCGGAGGTGGTGCCCCTGGGGGTGCCGGGGGCGCCGTTGACGAGGGCGTTCTCGGCGGTGCGCAAGGGGTTGGTGTCGGGGCCGCGCCAGTAGCGCTGGTAGCGGGCGCGTTCGTCGGCGGGCAGCAGGGCGAGGCTGGTGTCGTACAGGAGCGTGCGCTGCGCCACGAGGTCGGAGACCTGGCGCAGCTCCGGCTGGGTGAGACGGCCCGCGACGAGGGCCGAGCCGACCACCGCGTCCTCGCGCGAGAGCAGTTCGCGGGCCTTGATGACACCGCCGACGGCGCGTCCCTGGCTCTCCACGTCGGAGTCGTCGAGAGCGGTGAGGTGGCGGAGGAAGCGGTCCGTCGGCTCGATCAGGCGCGTGTAGAAGTCGAGGGCCTGCGCGCGTGTGACGGTTCCCTCGTCCACGTTCCTGCGCAGGGACTCGATGCCTTCGAAGCCCTCGACGGCGGCGTCCAGGGCGCCGCGCGCGTCGCCGTTCAGATCGTCGCGCAGACCGGAGTCGGCGGCCTTCCGCTTGATGCGGGTCATCTGCTCGTCGGCGGCGGTGCGACGGGTCCGCAGGTCGGACTGGGCCTCCGAGGCACGGGGGTCGGCGAGGTAGACGAGGGTCTGGCGGCGTTCGTCCTGGAGGGCGCGGCTGGTGTCGAGCAGCGGATAGCCGATCGCGTCGGCGGCCCTGCTCGCCGAGAGGAGTTGCATGGCGGCCCGTCCGGTGATCACCGAGGCGAACGCCCAGATGGCTGTGAGCGACAGGAGAGGCACCAGCAACAACGCCACGATCTTCCGGCGGATGGACTTCCCGCGAAAGCGCATGGCCTCCCCCAGATCGCCCCCGTGTGGTCGCCAGGGGCACACATGTGCGTCAACAAACGGCGCGAGCCTACTACTGAGACACGCGCAACTCGAAGGCTTGTCCGGATGCTGTCCGGTCCGATCGCGGCCAGGGTGCCCGGAGTTGTCCGGGCATTGCGGGAGATTGCATCCCGGGATTCCGGTTGTCGGCTTCCCGTACTGTCGAGCGCTTGTGACAGGCAGTTGGCTGGAATTCTTCGCTCCCGGATTCGACATCGGGGCAGTTGTCCGGAACGGGAATCTTTGCGGGCTGCCATTCGTCTTTCTTGCAGGATGTACGGGGGGTGTACGGGGCGCGGAGCGAGCACCGAGAGGTGGCGTGAAGCGGAGCAGGCCGGGCACTCACTGTGCAGGCGGCCGGTGCGGGGGCATCGGAGCGTGGTGTCGCGGGCAAGGCCTGAGAGCGGTGGGGAGTGACGTGGTGGTGGAGACGACGGGGCGGCGGGAGTTGTGGGTCGAGGAGCCGGCGAAGCGGCGCCGGATGCCGGACCCGGTGCGTACGGCGGCGGTGCGGGCCGCGCTCATCAGCTCGGTCACGCTGATCCAGGCGATGATCGCCTTCCTGTGCACGCTGGCCGATTCCTGGCTGGCGTTCCCCATGGTGCTCAGCAGCGTGGCCAGCACGGTCGTGGCCACGTGGAGCGTGCTCGACGTCTGGGTCACGCGTCAGGTCTGGTACCAGCGCCACGGCGTCGTGTCGGTCCCGGCCTCCACGGCCCGCCAGTTGCGCAAGGAGCGGCGACAGGCCCGGCGGGCGGAGCGGCGGGCGCCGGAGGGCATACGGCGGGCCGGTGGAGCCGGCCAGTTGAAGCACACCTGAGCGTGAAGTCGGTTGCCCTAAGCCGGAGTTGCGTACGGTGCCGATAACATGATGTTCCACATCGCGCACGAGGGCGCGTCTTGCGCAACGATGCGTCCCGGCAACGGGCCGCCGGGTGGTGAGAGCTGAGCCATGCCACGTAAGCAGGCCCCGACCGAAGCGGGCACCTCGTCCTCCTCCGTCCAGTCCGTGGACCGCGCCGTCAGCGTCCTGGAGAGCCTCGCGCGGCGTGGAGAGGCCGGGGTCACCGAGATCGCCGACGAACTGGGCGTGCACAAGTCCACGGCGTTCCGGCTGCTCGGCGTGTTGGAGAACCGGGGGCTCGTCGGGCAGGCCAAGGAGCGCGGCAAGTACTACCTGGCCGCCGGGGTGCTGCGACTCGCCGGGGCGGCCGCCGTACGCATGGACATCTCCCAGGAGGGCGGCCCCGTCTGCCGCGACCTCGCGGACGAACTCGGCGAGACGGTCAACATCGCCGTGCTCGACGAGGACATGGCGGTCAACATCATGCAGGCGCGCGGCGCCGCGTCCGTGACCGCGCAGAACTGGCTGGGGCGGCGGACGCCGCTGCACGCCACGTCCAGCGGCAAGGTGCTGCTCGCGCATCAGCCCGCGGTGGTGCGTGAGGGGCTGCTCGCGCGCACGCTGCCCCGCTTCACGGAGCACACGATCACCGGGGCGGGAGCCCTCCGGGCGGAGCTGGAGGACGTGGCCGAGCGGGGGTTCGCCGTGGCCGTGGAGGAGTTGGAGCTCGGCCTCGCCGCGGTGGCGGCCCCGGCCCGCTCCCACGACGGCAAGGTCATCGGGGCGATCAGCGTGTCGGGCCCGGTGTACCGCTTGACCGAGGAAGCGTTGCCGACGCTGGCGAAACGGGTGGTCGGGGCGGGGGTCGAGCTGTCGCGGCGGATGGGGTACGGGTTCTGATCGGTTGGGGTCGAGGACTCGCCCTGCTGAAGGTGGCCCGGGTCGGGCTGGTGGGGGCGGCTGGCGCTGGGCGCGGGGTGAGGGCCCGCGCTACCGAAGCCAGTGCAGCTCAGCCGCACAAGGTGGGCCCGCTGCCCGCGTCCAGCCGGGCCCCGGGCGTGGAGATGTGCTCGGGGTACCCCTTGACGCCGACTCTTCCGCGTTCCCACTATGGGCGTCCAGCGCGTCTCTCATTGCGCAACAGATCCTGCAATACGCAACAACCGGGTGAAGTCCTGAGGTACGTGGGTTCTGGAGGAGGGGCATGTCCAGCGCCGTGGTCGAGGGCAAGTCGCCGAAGGTCGTTGTCATCGGGGCCGGGATAGTCGGGTGTTCGCTCGCCGACGAGCTGACCGCCCGCGGCCTCACGGACGTCACGGTCCTGGAGCAGGGGCCGCTCCCCGCGCCCGGCGGATCGACCTCGCACGCGCCCGGGCTCGTGTTCCAGACCAACCCCTCACGGACCATGGCCGGCTTCGCCCGCTACACGGTCGAGAAGTTCTCCGCGCTCCATGTGGACGGACAGCCCTGCTTCGACCGCGTCGGCGGCCTCGAACTGGCCACCACCCCCGAACGCTGGGCCGATCTGCACCGCAAGTCCGGCTGGGCCGCCTCCTGGGGCATACGCGGTGAGCTGGTCTCCGCCGCGCGCTGCAAAGAGCTGTGGCCCCTTGTCGATGAGTCGATGATTCTCGGCGGCTTCCATACGCCCGACGACGGTCTGGCCCGCGCCGTCCCCGCCGCCCACGCCCAGTTGCTCCGCGCTCGGGAACGCGGCGCCCGCGTCCTCGACCGGCACACCGTCACCGGCATCGAGCGGGAGAACGGCCACGTCACGGGTGTCGTCACGGGCCACGGCACCTTCCCGGCCACCCACGTCGTCTGCGCGGCCGGTTTCTGGGGCCCGGTGATCGGACGCATGGCCGGCGTGGACGTCCCGCTGCTCCCACTCGCTCACCAGTACGCGCGGACCAAGCCGTTGCAGGAGCCCGCCGCGTCCGACGCGCCTCGCCCCGGGCCCCCGAAGCCGATCCTCCGGTACCAGGACCGCGACCTCTACTTCCGCGAACACACGGACCACACCGGCGCCTCACCCGGCACTCCGCCCGTCACCCCGCCCGTCACCCGTATCGGCATCGGCAGCTACGCCCACCGCCCCCTCCCCCACGACCCCAAACGCTTACGAGTCCAGACCTCCTCCCTCCCCTTCACCGACCACGACTGGGCGCCGAGTTGGGAAGACTGCCGACGCCTCATGCCCGCACTCCGGGGCGCCGACATCGAGGACGGCTTCAACGGCGTCTTCTCCTTCACCCCCGACGGCATGCCGCTCCTGGGCGAGTCCCGGGCCTTGCGCGGGTTCTGGCTGGCCGAGGCCGTGTGGGTGACGCACTCGGCCGGGGCCGCGCGAGCCGTCGCCGAGGCCATCGTCGACGGGCATGCCTCGACGGACCTGCACGAATGTGACCCGCACCGGTTCGAGGAGGCGCAGCGTTCACCCGCGTACGTACGCGACCGGGCGGCGCAGCAGTTCGTCGAGGTGTACGACGTCATCCATCCGCTGCAACCGATGGAGCGGCCGCGCCCGTTGCGGGTCAGCCCCTTCCACCCGCGGCAGCGGGAGCTCGGCGCGTACTTCCTGGAGGGTGGCGGCTGGGAGCGGCCGCACTGGTACGACGCGAACCCCGTGCCGCCCGAGGGGGTCGAGGAGCGCGACCCCTGGTCCGCCCGCCACTGGTCCCCCGTCGTCGCCACCGAGGCGAGGGCCACCCGGGAACGCGTCGCCCTGTACGACATGACCCCGCTGCGCCGCCTGGAGGTCACCGGGCCCGGCGCGCTCGCGTTCTTGCAGCGCATGACCACCAACAACGTCGCGAAGAGGCCGGGCGCGGTCACGTACACCCTCCTGCTCGACGAGAAGGGCGGCATCCGTTCGGACCTCACCGTGGCGCGGCTCGGCGCCGACCGGTTCCAGGTGGGGGCCAACTCGCCCGCCGACCAGGTGTGGCTTGAGCGGCACGCGCCGGACGACGTGCGGATCCGCGACATCACCTCCGGTACCTGTTGCGTCGGCGTGTGGGGGCCGCTCGCCCGCGCCCTCGTCCAGCCCCTGACCGACGACGACTTCTCGCACGAGGGTTTCGGGTACTTTCGTGCGAAGGAGACGTACATCGGGCACGTCCCGGTCACGGCGCTGCGCGTCAGTTACGTCGGAGAACTCGGCTGGGAGCTGTACACCACCGCCGACCTGGGCCTTCGCCTGTGGGACACGCTGTGGGAGGCGGGGCGGGCGTTCGGTGTCGTCGCGGCGGGCCGCTCGGCGTTCAACAGTCTGCGCCTGGAGAAGGGGTACCGGGCCTGGGGCGTCGACATGACGGAGGAGCACACGCCGTACGAGGCGGGGCTCGGCTTCGCCGTGCGGATGGACCACGGTGACTTCGTCGGGCGGGCGGCGCTGGAACGCCTGCCGCCGTCGGCCCGCCGCCTCACCCCGCTGCTCCTGGACGATCCGTCCGCCGCCGTGCTCGGCAAGGAGCCCGTTCTCGTGCGGGGTGCGCCGTCCGGCTACGTCACGAGCGCCGCGTACGGCTACAGCCTCGGCCGCTGCGTCGCGTACGCCTGGCTGGAGACACCGGCGCCGCTGCCGGCCGGGACCGCCGTGCACGTCGAGTACTTCGGCGAGCGGCTGCCCGCGACGGTCGCCGACGAGCCGCTGTTCGATCCGAAGATGACCCGTATCCGCACGTGAGCGACGACCCTTGTCCGGACCGTCTCGGAGGCCGCCCATGTCCCCCACCCACGACGTGATCGTCATCGGTCTCGGCGGCATGGGCAGTGCCGCCGCGCACCATCTGTCCGCGCGCGGCGCCCGCGTGCTCGGCCTGGAGAAGTTCGGGCCGGTACACAACCGGGGCTCCAGCCACGGCGGTTCGCGCATCACCCGGCAGTCGTACTTCGAGGACCCCGCGTACGTGCCGCTGCTGCTGCGCTCCTATGAGCTGTACGCCGATCTTGAGCGGGCCACGGGCCGTTCCATCGCCACCTTGTGCGGCGGCGTCATGGTCGGCCGTCCGGACTCCCGTACGGTGGAGGGTTCGCGGCACTCGGCCGAGCAGTGGGATCTGCCGCACGAGATGCTAGACGCGCGCGAGATCCGGCGGCGGTTCCCGACGCTGACGCCCGCCGACGACGAGGTCGCGCTGTTCGAGCGCAAGGCCGGGCTGGTCCGCCCCGAGACCACGGTCGCCGCGCACCTCCAGCTCGCCGAGCGGGCCGGTGCCGAGCTGCGCTTCGAGGAGCCGGTGACGCGCTGGGAGCCGTGCGCGGGCGGCGGGGTACGCGTGCACACCGCCGGGGGCACGTACACGGCCGGGCAGTTGGTGATCTGCCCCGGCGCCTGGGCGCCGCGGGTCCTCGCCGATCTCGGCGTGCCCCTCACCATCGAGCGGCAGGTCATGTACTGGTTCCAGCCGAGCACGGGGGTGGGGCCGTTCCGCCCCGAGAACCATCCGATCTACATCTGGGAGGACGCGGCCGGCGTCCAGGTCTACGGGTTCCCCGCCATCGACGGGCCCGATCTCGGTGCCAAGGTCGCCTTCTTCCGGGGCGGCGCGGAGTGCACCCCGGAGACCGTCGACCGGACCGTCCACGACGCCGAGGTCCGTGCCATGGCCGACCACATGTCCCGGCACATCCCGGCGCTGCCCGGCACCTTCCTCAAGGCCGTGACCTGCATGTACTCCAACACGCCCGACGAGCACTTCGTCATCGCCCGGCATCCCGCGCACCCGGACTCCGTGGTCGTGGCGTGCGGGTTCTCCGGGCACGGGTTCAAGTTCGTGCCGGTCGTCGGGGAGATCCTCGCCGATCTGGCGCTGACCGGCGCCACCGCGCACCCCATCGACCTCTTCGACCCGCGCCGCCTCACCGGCGCGCCCACCGTCTGATGCTTTCCGCGCCGGTTCTCCGGCGCACCCGCTGTCTGAGGAGTCCGCCGTGCCGCCCCTTCCGCTGCCGCCGAGCTTGGCGGCCACGCTCCCGGGCCGCTACTACACCGACCCGGACCTCTTCCGTGCCGAACAGGAACGGATCTTCGAACGCCGGTGGATCTGCGCCGTCCGCGGCGCCGACCTCGCCGAGCCCGGCGCCTTTCGCACGGTCCAGATCGGCCGCGAGAACGTCCTGGTCACCCGGTCCCGTACGGGCGCGCTGCGCGCCTTCCTCAACGTCTGCCGCCACCGTGGCGCCCGCCTGTGCACGGAGACGGAGGGCCGGGTCAGGCGCAGTCTGCGCTGCCCGTACCACGCGTGGACGTACGACCTCGACGGGAAGCTGATCGCCGCGCCGCACCTGGTGCGGATGCCGGACGTCGACCGCTCCGCGTTCGGTCTCGTGGCGGTCGCGCTGCGGGAGTGGCTCGGGTACGCGTGGGTGTGCCTGGCCGACGAGCCGCCGTCGTTCGAGGCGTCGGTGCGGTCCGCGGCGGTCGAGCGGCTGGGCGACGCGGCGGCCATCGACCACTACGGCACCGAACGGCTCGCGCTCGGCAAGCGGATCAGCTACGACGTGCGCGCCAACTGGAAGCTGATCGTCGAGAACTTCATGGAGTGCTACCACTGCGCGACCATCCACCCCGAACTCACCCATGTGCTGCCGGAGTTCGCGAGCGGCTACGCGGCCCAGTACTACGTAGGGCACGGCGCCGCGTTCGGTGACGACGTGGCGGGGTTCACCGTCGACGGCGGCGAGGGCTTCGGCAGCCTGCCCGAGGTGACGCCCGAGCAGGACCGGCGCTACTACGCGGTCACGGTGAAGCCGACCGTCTTCGTGAACCTCGTGCCCGATCACGTCATCCTGCACCGCATGTTCCCGCTGGCCGAGGACCGTACGGTCGTCGAGTGCGACTGGCTGTACGCGCCCGAGGTGGTGGCGTCGGGGGCCGATCTGTCGCGGTCGGTCGAGCTGTTCCACCGCGTCAACGCGCAGGACTTCGCGGCGTGCGAGCGCACCCAGCCGGCGATGGTGTCGCGCGCCTACCGCGACGGCGGCGTCCTCGTGCCCACCGAGCACCACATCGGGCTCTTCCACGCGTGGGTCAGGGAGCAACTGGACGCCGCCTAGCGGTCGTTCACGCCTCCTGGACCGCCTGCTCCGCGCGGGCGGCGGGCACAGTCGGCTCGGCGGGTTCGCCGGATTCGGTGGGCCGCTTGAACATCCGGGTCGCCGTGATCTCCCCGTGCACCGTCTCTCCGTCCGGGTCCTGCTGCGGCAGCCCCGGGCGCAGGTGCTCCTCCACGCTGATGTACTTCAGGCCCGCCCGCAGGTCGGCGTCGTTGCGCAGGCGGATGACCAGCGGGAACTCGGCGAGCGCCGTGGTGTCGAAGAGGCCGGTGGTGTAGAGGAGCTGGACGCCGAGCGCGTCGGAGACGGCGCGCTGGAGCTCCAGGAGGTACGTGGCGTTGGCGCGGCCGATGGGGTTGTCGAGGAACAGGGTGCCCGCGTGGCGGTGCTTGTCGCGGCCCCGGTCGTTCGAGCGCAGCGCGGCCATCGTGCAGTACAGGGCGATGGCGGCGGTGAGCAACTGGCCGCCCGAGAACACGTCGCCCATCTGTCCGACGGGCACCCGCTCGGCGCGCAGCACGGCGTCGGGCTTGAGGATCTCGACGGCGACGCCCTTGGGTTCGAGCGCGGCGGCGACACCGCGCAGCAGCAGCGACATGCCGTCGCGGCGCATGTCGGAGTTCTTCTTCACGGCCGCGCGCGTGGCCTCGTCGATGACGACTCCGAGGCGTTCGGTGAGCGTGGCCTGGTCGGGCTCCTCGAAGCGGATCCGCAGGAACTCCTGGCCCGACCATTCGCCGAGCCCTTCGGGCAGGCGGGAGAGGCGCTGGGCGGAGCGGAGCGTGGCGAGCGAGGACTCGACGAGGCCGCGCAGGCGGTCCACGATCGAGTCCCGGTTGCGCTCCAACTGCGCCAGCTCGTCGGTGAGGACGCGCAGCCGGGGCGCGAACGCGTCCGCCCAGCGCTGCGCGTGCTCCGGCAGCGCGGAGGCGGGCAGCTCCCGGATCTGCTGCCGCGCGGGCGTGCGCACCTGCTCGTAGCGCGTGGAGTTCGCGTGCCGTACGAGGATGTCGCTCGCCTCGCGGACAGCGGCCTCGGCGGCGGACAGGTCGGCGGCGCAGCCACGCAGCGAGCGGCGGGTCTCGGCGGCGGCGGTGCGGGCCTCCTCCAGGGTGCCGGGGTAGGGCTCCGGCTCGTCCTGCTCCTCGCCGTCGGTGTGGTCGCGGAGGAGGTCGCGCAGGAGCGCGGCCGTCTCCTCGAAGCCGCCGGTGCCGTCCTCGGCGGCGCGGTGGGCGTCGAGGAGTGCGCTGTGCGCGGCGCGGGCGGTGGACAGCGCCTCGGTGCGCGCGGCCAGTTCGGTGGTGACGGTGCGCAGCAGGGTGGCTGCCTGTTCGACGTCGGCGGGGACGAGTTCCTCGGGCAGTTCGGTGTGGGCCTCGCCGTCCTCGGGCGCGTGCCGCTCGGCCTCGCCGCGCAGCCGGCCGAGCTGCTCGCTGGCGGTGGAGGCGCGGGTCTCCAGGAGCTGGACGAGCTGTTCGGCGCGGGCGGCGGCGGCCTGCCGGGACGGGCCGTCGGCCCCGTCCGGGGATTCGAGGAGCGCGGCGGCGCGGGTGCGGACCTTGTTGCTGAGTCGGTCCAGCTCGTTGAGCGCGGCGGACTCGTCGCTCTCGGCGCGGGCCTGCTCGGCGCGGAGGTCGGCGCCGACGCCGACCTTCTCGTAGAGCTGGGACGCGGCACGGTACGCCTCGCGCAGGGCGGGCAGCGACGCCTTGGGCGCCTCCCCCTCGGGTACGTCGTCGGGGGCGCCCGCGATCTCGGCGCGCTCGGCGCGCAGGGCGCGGGCGGTGCGGCGGGTGTCGTCGGCGGAGCGCTGGGCGGAGCGGCGGTCCTCATCGGCGGCGCGGGCGGCCTCCAGGCAGGCCTGGGCGCGGGCCTCGCACTCGACGGCCTCGTCGGCGAGTTCGCGGACCTTGGCCTGCCAGGCGGCGCGCTCGCGCAGGCGGTAGGCGAGTCCGGCGAGGGCGTCGGCCGTGCGCCGGGCGCGCTGGGCCGCCTCCTGGCGCTCGTCGCGCACGCGGGTCGCCTCGGCGGCGGCCTCGTCGGCCTCGGCGCGCACGGTGCGGGCCTCGGCCAGCTCGGCCTCGGTCTCCCCGGCGAACGTACGGGCCTGTTCCGCGGCCGTGGCGAGTTCGGTGAGGCGGCCTGCCGGGCAGCCCGCGCGCCAGGAGGTGAGCCGGGCGGACAGTTCGCGGTCCTTGGCGAGGCGTCCGGCGAGGGCGCGGATGTCCTCGTCGCGCTGGGCGGCACGCGCGCGCAGCGCCTGGCGCTCCTCGTCGGCGGCGTGCTCGTCGTGCATGGCCGGGTTCGGCGGCACGAGGAAGACGCCGTCGTCGGCGGCGCTCTCGCCCGGGGTGGGGGCGAGCAGCGCGGCGGAGGTGCCGACGGCGACGGCGGAGCGGGGCAGGAGCGCGGCGCTCGCGAGGGCTTCACGCGCGCGTGCGTGGGAGGCGGGGTCGGTGATGATGACGCCGTCGACCAGCTCGGGGCGGGCGGCGAGCACGCGCGCGTGGTCGACCGGGTCGACGGACTGGGCGAGGTAGCGCCAGCCCGGCAGGGCGGGGATGCCGTGCTCGCCCAGGTACTCGACGGTGGCCAGGACGTCCGGTCCGGGCGGCAGGAGGCCGCCGTCGCCGAGGGCGCCGAGGATGCGGGCGTCGTCGGCGGCGGCCGTGCGCAGCTCGAACAACTGCCGCTCGGCGGCGACGACGGAGTCGTCGAGGAGGGTGGTGAGGTCGTCGGCGGCGCGGTCGAGGTCCTCGGGGGTGAGCGGCGCGTCGGCGGCGCTGCCCCCGTCGGCCGTGGCGACGCCGCCCAACGGGCCGTCCACGCCGAGGAGTTCGGCGAGCCGCTCCTCCCCCGCGAGGGCGGCTGCGGCGCGCTCCTCGGCCCGGTACGCCTGCTCGGCGGCGTTCGCGGCGTCGGCGGCGCGGGCGGCGGTCAGCTCGGCGCGGGCCTCCACGGAGGCGGCCTCGCGCGCGTGCTCGGTGGCGCGGCGGGCGGCTTCGCGGGCGGTGTCCCAGGCGGCGACGGCCGTCTTCTCGGCGTCGGACGCGGCGAGCGCGGCGCGGGCCGGGTCGGCGTCGGGCGCGCTGTCGTCGAGCCAGCCCGCGCGGACGGCCTCGGCGGTCTCCTGCTCGACCTCGGCGAGGCGCTGGCGCAGGTGGCCGAGTTCGCTGCGGGCGCGCTGGGCCTCGGTGGCGGCGGCGGTCGCGTCGCGGTGCGCGGTCTCGCCCGCCTCCTGGAGGACGGCGGAGCGCTCCTCCTCCTCGTTGGCGTGGTGCTCGGCCTTCTCGGCGGCGCTGTGCAGGGCGCGGACGAGTTCGGCGGCGGCCTTGGCGCGGGCGGCGAGGGCGGGGGCGGCGTCGCGCTCGGCCTCGCGGATGGCGGCGGCCACGCGCGCGGAGCGGTCGGCGGCGGCGCGGTGGCGCAGGACGGCCTCCGCGGCCTGCCAGGCGGAGTGCAGGGTGCGGGCGTCGGCCAGCTCGCGCTTCTGCGCGGCGGCGGCCTTCTCGGCCCCGGCGAGCGCCAAGGAGGCGTGACGGTAGGCGAGTTCGGCGGCGATGAGGGCGCTGCGCTGGCGCGCGGACTCCGCCTCGGTGACGGTGTGCGCGGCGGCGGTGACCTGCTGGGCGAGGTCGGCGGCGCGCCCGCGCTCGACAGCCGCGCGTGCGGAGAGGCGCCGGGCCAGCGTGCGGGTGCGGCGCTCGGCGGCGGCGTGGATGTCCCGCGCGCGTGCACGGGTGTCGGCGGCCTCGACGATGCGGGTGAGCAGATCGACGGAGCCCGCCGTGAAGTCGCGCTCGGCCATCAGCTCGGCGCGCCGCCCCAGCTTGTTGCCGAAGCCGCTGACCAGGTCGGCCAGGCCGTCGGTGTCCCGCGTGTCGGTGACCGCGCGGAGCAGCAGGTCGGTGAAGTCGGAATCCTTCTTGACGGCGAAGAGACCGGCGGCCTCGCCCTCGTCGGCGTTCATCTCGCGCTGGTAGCGGAAGAGTTCGGGGTCGAGGCCCAGGTCACCGAGGTGCTCGTTCCACCGGTCGTGGATCTCCTCCCAGTGCACCTCCAGGTGGGGGTACGCCTTGCCCGCCTCGGTCAGCGCGTCCCTGAACCCCTTCATGGTCCGGCGCCGGCCCCTCGCGCCCGAGACGCCCTCGACGGCGGGGCGCACGGCGGTGGACTCGGCGACGGGCAGCGAGTCGAGGCTGAGGCCGGGCCCCGGCCGGAACGAGTACCAGGCCTCGGCGAACTTGCGCGGGTCGTTGGAGACCTGCCGCCCGCGCCACTCGCTCGCCTTGCCGACGACGACGCACTCGCCGGTGAGGGTGTGCTGCCACTCCAGGGCGACGTGTCCGCAGTCGTCGGCGAGGAGGAACTTGCGCAGCACGCCGGAGCTGGCGCCGCCCAGCGTGTTGCGGTGGCCCGGCAGCATCACCGAGAAGATCAGCTTGAGCAGGACCGACTTGCCGCCGCCGTTCTCCAGGAAGAGCACACCGGCCGGCGCGGGGCGGCGCGGCGGGCCCACGGGCTCGTCCTCGAAGAACTCCGCCTGGGCGGGCGCGGGGTTGGGCACGGGCGCGCCGACGCCCCGCAGGTCGAGCACGGTGTCGGCGTAGCGCGCACCGGCCGGCCCGATGGAGTAGAGGCGAACCCGGGACAGCTCGTACATGGCGGACTCTCGTGGTAGGTACGGACGGACGTCGAAGGGGGACGGCGGGGACGGTCGGGGTCGTGGCAGGCGGTCAGGAGTGGAACGGAAGGCCCGCGTCCGCGACCAGCTCCGCCGCGTCCTCGTCCATCGGCGGCACGAGGCTCGCGGAGCCGTCGGTGACGGCCACCACCCCCAGTTCGAGGAGCTCGGCCATGGCGGCGGTACCGGCCATGTCGCGGACCTGCAACTGATAACGGGCGGTGGTGCGATAGGTGCCGCCGCCGTCGTCGCCGGTTCTCTGCAGGAACCCGGAGTCCGTCAGGAACGCGACGGCCTTGGCGACGATGCCGGTCGTGGAGCCCGCGAGGCGGCGCGCGTCCTTGGTGGCGCCGGTGGAGCTGCGCCGCGCCCAGATCCGCCAGGCCGCTTCGAGCCCCGGCGCGTCGGTCGCCGGGTCGGTGTTCTCGCCCAGCTCGTCGGCGCGCTCCTCCAGCTTGCGGCAGGCCTGGCGCACGAACGCGTCCACGCCGTTGACGCTGACGCGGCCGATGTAGCCGTCGTCGGCGAGGTCCTCGGGCCGGGGGAAGGCGAGCGCGGCGACGGCGAGGTGGGCGAGGCCGTGCAGGAAGCGGTCGGTGGAGTCGGCGGCGGTACGACGCGCGTAGTCGCCCATGCGGACGGCGAAGACGGAGTCCTCGGCGGCGGTCACGGCCATCCCGGCGCGCGGGGACACCTCCAGGACGACGAGGCCGAGGCCGGTGGCGACCGCGTCGGCGAGGCGCGCGAAGGACGGGTCCTCGCGGTAGCGGCGCAGCAGCTCGCCGTACTCCTGGTCGCGGGAGGGCTGGAGCTTGGGCTGGAGGCCGAAGGAGACGAGCCGGGCCGCGTCGGCGGCGTCGGCGGGCGTGACCGGCGCGGGGGCCTTGACCGCGCCCGCACCCGCGGACTCGGGCTCGCCCCAGTCGGCGTAGTCGTCGGGGTGCTCGGTCACGGGCGGTGCTCCTTGGTGGTGTCTTGGCGGGTCACACATCGGCGGGTCACGTCTCTGTACGGCACGTTTCCGTACGGCACCTCTCGGTACGTCACGCGGCCTCCGTCCGGTCGGCCGCCATTCCGGCGGCGTCGAGCAGGGCCGTGCCCACGATGAGGTCGGCGCCGCCGAACTCCGGGTCGTCGAGTTCGGTGCCGTCGTCCACGGCGAAGAGCAGCGTGCCCTCGCCCTGGCGGTAGGCGGTGCCGACGGGCGGGCTCGCCGCGTGCACCGCCAACAACGCGACGAGGTACGGAAGTTCGGGGTCGCGCTTGCGGGCCTCGGCGAGGAGCCCGGAGAGGCGGCGCGGCGCGTCCGCGGGCAGGTCGAGCAGTTCCTTGGCGCTCGCGAGCTGCTCCTCGCTGAACCGGCTGTCGTCCGGGGTGGCGATGAGGTCGGGCTCGGGCATCTCGGCGCCGAGGTGCTCCCGCTCCATCGGCGGGGTCAGCAGTATGTCGACCAGGTCGCCGACGCGGACGGAGACGGGCGTGCGCAGCCCGGTGCCGTGCGCGAAGAACGCGTCGGTCACCTTGCGGGCGTCCTGCACCGGGAGCGGCAGCAGCGGCGCGACGAGCTGCCCGTACAGATCGAGGCCCGCGCGCGCGGAGGGCGTCGCGAACGCCTGGCGGTCCTGTTCGGCGCGGAACAGCGGCCCGGCCTCCAGGAGACGGGACTGGAGCTGCGTGTGGCGGCGGATGCAGTCCTTGACGATGTCGACCAGCTCGGCGGCGCGGCGCTTCTGCTCCGGGTCCTCGGACTCGTCGCGCGCCTTGCGGATGTTCGTCAGGATCGCGTTCTCGTGGCGGTAGCGGTCGGCGACGTGGTCGAGCGCCTCGGCGATCATGTCGGGGACGGCCTTCAGCCAGTCGACGGCGCGCACATTGCGGCGCGTGGCGTCGAGCGCCTTGCGCAGCGTCTCGGAGTACTGCACGGTCCGGTACCGGGCCTGCTCGGCGGCGAGCTGGGCGTCGGCGAGGCGGCCTCGGCTGATCAGCACCTCCAGCTTCACCTCGGCGGCGATCTGAGCGCTGGTGACATCGGTGTCGAGGGCGCCGACCAGCACATTGACGGCCTCGTCGGTGGTCCGGAGGTAGACGCTGCCGCCGGGGCCCGGGACCTCCTCGATCAGCTTGAAGTCGTAGTCGCGCCGCACATAGGAGCCGTCCTGCGCGAACGTGCCGTACACGGCGCGGAACCCGCGGTCCACCGAGCCGACGTTGATCAAATTCTCCAGGACCCAGCGGGCGACGCGCTCGTGCTCGGCGGCGGGCCGCTGGGGCGCCTGGGCGGCGATCCGGGGCACCAGTCGCGCCACTATCTGCTCGTGGTCGGCGCCGGTGTCGAAGTCCATGTTGAGCGTGACGAGGTCGATCGCGCTGAGCGCCACCTCGGCCATGCCGTACGTCGAGTACTCGCCCGCCAGATTGGCCTTGCGCACGTCGAGATCGTGCAGCGGCGCGGTGCAGGCGAGCGCGCGCAGCCGCCGCGCGAGCCCCTCGTCGGCGGCCGGCCCCGGTGCGGGGCGCGGCCCCGCGCTGAGCTGGGGCGGAACGGATTCCGTGGTGGCAGGCGAAGTCACGGAGCACAGACTAGGCGCTGGGTCTGACAACGGTCGAAACGACGCAGATGCGACCCGGTCCCGGGCGTCTACCGCTCGGCCGTGACCCGCTGCGCGTACACCTCGACGAGGCCGTCGCGGGAGTCGTCGAGGTAGGCGGCGAGCAGCGCCTCGGCGTCGTCCCTGCGGCCTTCCCGGAGCGTCTGGACGATCGTGTGGTTGCGGGCGAGGTAGGGCTCGTGGAGGCGGCGCGGGTCGTCCACGACGTGGAAGGCAAGGCGGAGTTCGGCCAGGACGCTGCGCATGAGTTCGTCGGTGCGCTCGCTGCGCGCGAGGGCGACGAGTTCGCGGTGGAAGTGGATGTTGGCGGTCGAGACGCCCTTCCACTCGCGGGCCTTGGCGGCGCGCTGCCCGTCGGCGACGGCCGCGGCCACCCCGTCGACCGCGTACGGGGGTTCGCCGAGGGAGCGCACGACAGCGCATTCGATCATGCGCCGGATCCGGTAGATGTCCTCGACGTCGTCGACGCTCAGGACGCGCACGAAGACGCCGCGGTTGAGCCGGTGTTCGAGCAGCCGCTCGTGCGTGAGCAGCCGGAACGCCTCGCGCAGGGTGTTGCGGGAGACGCCGAGGGCGCCGCCGATGCTGTCCTCCGACAGCCGGGTGCCGGGCGGGAAGAAGCCGTCCGCTATGCGGCTCCTGAGGATGTCCGCGACGCGCTCGGCGGTGCTGGTGCGCCCGAGCAGCGGGCGGTCGTCGGCGAGTGCGTGCAGTTCTTCCGTGGCCACGGCCGAATTCAAGCGCAGATACAGGAACGAAACAACATGGGTATTGAGGGATCGTTCAACGATCCCCTACCTTGACGTCCAGAGGGGTTCCGGGACCGGGCCCTTCCGCGCGCTCTTCGCTCATCCCGTACGCACCGCCACGCACACACATCCCCTGCGAGGTGCCCATGAGCACGACCCCACCGACGCCAGGCGCGACCCTCCCCGACGGCCGGCCCACGCCCGACTCCGGGCCCCAACCCGCCGCGGACAGCGGCGCGTTCGGCTGGCTGCGCGCCCTCGGCCCGCGCGGCCGTCGCGCCTTCGCGGGCGCTTTCGGCGGATACGCCCTCGATTCCTACGACTACTTCACGCTGCCGCTGAGCATGGTGGCGCTGGCCGCCTACTTCGGCCTGAACAGCGGCCAGACCGGGCTGATCACCACGGTCACGCTGGTCGTCTCGGCGGTCGGCGGCGCGGCGGCGGGCGTCATCGCCGACCGGATCGGCCGCGTCAAGGCCCTGATGATCACCGTGCTCACGTATGCGGTCTTCACCGTGGCCTGCGGCTTCGCGCCCACCTACGAGGCGCTGCTCGTCTTCCGCGCCCTGCAAGGGCTCGGCTTCGGCGGCGAGTGGGCGATCGGCGCGGTCCTCGTCGCCGAGTACGCCTCCGCGAAGCACCGGGGCCGTACGCTCGGCGCCATCCAGAGCTCCTGGGCGGTGGGCTGGGGGCTCGCCGCGATCGTCTACACGCTGGTCTTCCAGCTCCTCGACGAGGATCTGGCCTGGCGCGTCATGTTCTGGACGGGCGCGCTGCCCGCCCTGCTCGTCGTGTGGCTGCGCCGCCGCGTCCAGGACGCGCCGGAGGCCACGCGGGCGCGCGAGTCGGGCCCGCGCAAGGGGGCGCTCACGCAGCTCGCGGCGATCTTCGAGCCCGGCCTGCTGCGCACGACGCTCTTCGCGGTCCTCCTGTCGACCGGCGTCCAGGGCGGCTACTACACGCTCGCCACCTGGGTGCCCACCTACCTCAAGGACGACCGGGGCCTGACCGTGGTCGGCACCGGCGGCTATCTGTCGTTCCTCATCTCCGGCGCGTTCCTCGGCTACCTGACCGGCGGCTACCTCACCGACCGGCTCGGCAGGAAGCGCAACATCGTCCTGTTCGCCGCGCTCTCCGCGCTGTGCATCGTGGCGTACACGAACATCCCGGACGGCGCGAACACCCTGCTCCTTGTGCTCGGTTTCCCGCTCGGCTTCTGCATGTCCGCCATCTTCAGCGGCTTCGGCTCCTTCCTCAGCGAGCTGTATCCGACGGCCGTACGCGGTACGGGACAAGGCTTCACGTACAACACGGGCCGTGCCGTCGGCGCGGTCTTCCCCACCCTCGTCGGCTTCCTCGCCGACAGCTGGGGGGTGGGCGGCGCCCTGGTCTTCGGGGCGATCGGCTACGGCCTGGCGGTCGTGGCGCTCCTCGGACTGCCGGAGACACGCGGAAGGGAACTCCTGTGAACACTGTGAACCCCGTCGACCGTACATACCCCCGTACGGAAGCCCGTGCAGAAGCCCGTACGGACACCTGTGCCGATGCCCGTACCGCGTCCTGGTCGCCGCGACAGGCCCGCGCCCACTTCCGCTCGGGCGCGAGCGCCCCCACCGCCGGCTGGGCGCGCGGCCACACCCAGGCCAACCTCATCTCCGTACCGGCCGACTGGGCCTACGACATGCTGCTGTTCTGCCAGCGCAACCCGAAGCCGTGCCCCGTCCTCGACGTGACGGACGCCGGTTCCTGGACGACGCCGCTCGCGCCGGGCGCGGACCTGCGCACCGACCTGCCGCGCTACCGGGTGTGGCGGGACGGCGAGTTGGCGGCGGAACCGACGGACGTCGTCGACGTCTGGCGCGAGGACCTGGTGTCGTTCCTGATCGGCTGCAGCTTCACCTTCGAGTGGGGGCTCGCCGCGGCCGGGGTGCCGCTGCGCCACATCGAGCAGGGCAGGAACGTGCCGATGTACGTCACCACGCGCGCGTGCCGCCCGGCCGGGCGGCTGCACGGGCCGATGGTCGTGTCGATGCGCCCGGTGCCGCAGCACGCCCTGGAGGCCGCTGTACGGGAGACCGCGCTGATGCCCGCCGTGCACGGCGGCCCGGTCCATCTGGGGCCGCCCGGCGCCCTCGGCATCGAGGACCTGGACGCCCCCGACTTCGGCGACCCGGTGGACCGTGAACCCGGGGACATCCCCGTCTTCTGGGCGTGCGGGGTGACTCCGCAGGCGGCGGTGATGGCGTCGCGGCCCCCGTTCGCGATCACTCACGCGCCGGGCCACATGTTCGTCACGGACACCCGGGACGAACAGCACCGGGTCCTGTAGCGGGCGGCACACGCTCCCGGAGGACCGTCAGGCCGCCGCCTCCGGGCCGATCCTTGCCCGTACGGCGGTCTGCACCTCGGCCTCCTCGGCCGGGTCGGCGGCGAGGCGGCGGAGCTGGTCGACCACGCGGGCATCGCCGGTCTCGGCATGACGGGCGGCGATCTCGCGGGTGGACTCCTCGCAGTCCCACAGGCATTCGACGGCGAACCCGGCGGCGAAGGAGGGGTCGGTGACGGCGAGGGCGCGGGCGGCGTGCCCGCGCAGATGGGAGGAGGCGGTCTCGCGGTAGATGTGACGCAGGACGGGGGCGGCGCAGGCGATGCCGAGCCGTCCGGCCCCGTCGACGAGGGGCCACAGGGCGGGGGCGTCGGGTCCGTCGCCGCGCACCGCCTCGCGCAGGGCCCACAGCACGAGGTCGCTGTCCTGGGCGCCGCCCCGGCAGGCGAGCACGCGGCCCGCGGCGGCGCCGAGCGCGTCCGGCCGGCGGCCCCAGCGGCGGGCGCGCTCCACGGCGGCGAGACTGCGCATGCGTTCGAAGGAGTCGAGGGCGGCATCCACCACCACGCGCGCGGGTGACTCGACGGCGGCCTCGATGAGATCGAGGACGTCGGGATCGTGCGCGTCGGCGAGGTAGCGCAGGGCGGTGCAGCGCGCCCCGTCGTCGCCGTCCCGGGCGGCCCGCACGATCTGCGCACGGTCCTCGGGCCCGGCTACGGCCGTCAGGCAGCGGGCGGCGGGCACGTACAGGACGGCGCCGCGCTCGAAGCCCTCCTGCGCCCAGTCGAAGACGGCCTGCACGCTCCACCCGGGGCGCGGTCCCGAGGGCGTCATCTGGCGCTGCCAGCGGTCGAACGAGCCGGCTTCCTGCGCGGCACGCACGCGTGCGCCCACGTGCGGGCGCGGATCCTCGGCCCACAGCCGCCAGGGCCGCGGCTCGTAGGCGTCACGGACGGCGGCGACCAGAGCGGCCTCGTCCTGCGCGGGGAACCTGGCGAGGATCGGCTCGGCGAGGGCGCGAAGACCGGCGTCGTCGTCGCGCAGGGCCAGTTCGTCCAGGGCCCAGGCCCAGTTCGAGCCGAAGGCCGCGTACCTGCGCAGCAGCTCCAGGGCGTCCTGCCTGCCGTACGAGGCGAGGTGGCCGAGGACCGCGAGCGCGAGCCCGGTGCGGTTCTCGTCCGTGTCGAGGACGTCGTCGGGGCCGAAGAGGTGCCGCTCGATCTCCCCGAGCTCGCCGTGGAGGTCGAGGTAGAGGCGGGCGTAGTAGAGGGAGCGGTTCTCCACCTGCCAGTCGTGGCGGGGGTCGCTCAGCACACAGTGATCGAGGGCGGCGAGGGCCTCGGCCCTCGGGGCCGTCAGCGCGTGCAGCGTGCCGTCGCCGCGGCCTCGCTGCAACAGGCCGAGCAGCGTACCGCTGGGCGCTATGACCGGTTCGAACATGGGAAACAGCCTCACATCAAGCGTCGACGCAACCGGGGACCTGGAACTACCTGGCCACGCGACAACACGTCGGAGCGCCCGCCGTCTCTTGCTTGCTGTAGACCATCTCTTTGCCTCTCGTCCTTGGCCCGGTCGGGCCGTTCACAGCCCGCGCGGCTCCTGGGCATCACCTGCCCTACCGTCGCGTCCGGAAATCACGTCGTCATCATGACCCAGCGGTTCTGCCCGCCGCGACCACATTTCCCGCACCCCCGTTTTGCCTGGTCAGACGCTGTGCGTCAGGAAGCTCCGAAGAGCTCCACGAGCTCCGCCTTGCCGAACATGCGGGCCGTGTCGACGGCCGAAGGAGTGCCCGCGGCCGGATCCGCGCCTCCGTCGAGCAGGGCCCGGATGACGCCCTCCTCGCCCTTGAAGACGGCCCCGGCGAGCGGGGTCTGGCCCTTGTCGTTGGCGCGGTTGGCGTCGGCTCCGCGCGCGAGGAGGGCACGGACCGCGTCCGCGTGCCCGTGGTAGGCGGCCAGCATGACGAGCGTGTCGCCGCGGTCGTTCGTGAGGTTGGCCGGAACGCCCGCGTCCACATACTCCGCGAGCGCCTCGCTCTCGCCCCGCCGGGCGAGGTCGAAGATCTTCGTGGCCAGCTCCACGACCTCCGGGTCGGGGGCTTCGCTCATCGGCCGGACCGCCTTTCCAAGTGTGCCGGTACGGCCGTGCGGCCGTACGAGTGAATCGACAGAGTACTGCCCGCCGACGGCACATGAGCCGACGCCGCCGAGGCAAAGATCACCCCCAGTGCGGACGAGAGTCCGACGGCACGACGGGGCGAGGGAACCCTCCTACTGCCTGCTGTACGGGTGAATACCAGCAGAATCCACCCGTTTGCACCTTTTGTCGTATAGATACATGCTGTGAGCCTGGAAGAACTCATGGTGACTGTCCCCATCAACCAGGAGAACCCTCATGATCCTCTCCATTTCGGGCGTCGTGCTGCTCGGCATCATCGTCTTCTTGTTCTTCCGCAAGGACGGCCTCAAGGCCTCGCACGCACTGGTCTGCGCCCTCCTCGGCTTCTACCTGGCGGGCACGGCCATCGCCCCGAGCATCAAGGCAGGCGGCGCGAGCCTCGCCAGCCTGCTCGGCGGGATCAAGTTCTGACGCCGCACCCACCCGCACACACCCCCAGGAGACCGACGTGGCCAGGCGCCCACTCCCCCGCATCCTGAGCACCGGCAGCGCCTCGATCGCCCGGAGCCGGGAGATGGCACGGACGGCCGCCGACGGGGCCACCGACATCCTCCACCCGCTCATCACGATCACCCGTGGCCTGCGCCGGCTGGCCGCCGCCGGGCGGCGCAAATGGGTGGAGACGCCGAAGGAACGGCGCAGCCCGCTGCTGTTCCTCGCGGGGGCGGCCGTCCTGGTCCTCGTCTTCCTCCCCTACGCGCCCCTGCTCGCCCTCGTCTGCCTCATGGCGGTGGCCGCCTGGAAGGGCCGCGACCCCAAGAAGGCCGAGCCGACCGGCCCCGACGAGTCGCAGGTCCAGCGGCTCTCCTCGCTCTACGAAGCGCTCGTCCCGTACTTCTCCGTCGCCGAGGACCCCAGCCCCCTGTACGCCCACGGCGGTGAGTGGGAGAACGCGTTCGAGTCCTACGAGTTCGACGGCGACGGCCGCTTCGAGAGCCTCTCCCTGCGCTACCCGGCCTACTTCACCGACGGCGAGCCCGAGTCCCGGGCCCGTATCGAACAACTGCTCAACGCCAAGCTGGGCCGGGGCCGCGAGTACTGGTTCGGGTGGGACGAGGAGGGCAACCGGCTCACCGTCACCGTCCTCGCCCCCCTGCCCACCGGCATCGCCGCCCAGCGGTTCGTCACGTCCCCCGGCGAGACCGTGCTCGGCTTCACCGACGAGACCGGCGTCCAGCGCACCCTCCCCGTCATGGTCGGCGAGGAGCAGCGCGACATGCCGCCCGTCATCTGGCGCACCGGCATCCGCTCCACCGAGCCGCACCTGCTCGTCGTCGGCCAGCCCGGCACGGGCACGACCTCCCTCGTGCGCTCCATCGCGCTCCAAGCCCTCCAGCACGGGGACGTCCTCGTCATCGAGGGCAGCGGGACCGGTGACTACGCCTGCCTGATCGGGCGGGCCGGAGTCCTCGCCGTCGAGTCCGGGCTCGCGGGCGCCCGCGCCACGCTCGAATGGGCCGCGCACGAGACGGAGCGGCGGCTCATCTCCGCGAACCGCGCGCGGCAGGCCGGGCACCCGGCGCCGGACGACATCCGACGGCCCCTGTGGATCCTGCTCGACCGGCCCAGCGCCCTGGGCCACCTGGCGGCGGCGGACGGCCGCGAGGACCCTCAGTCGTTGTTGCAGATTCCGCTGCGGCACGGGCGCGCGGCGGGCGTGACGGTCGTCGTCGCCGAACAGTTCGACAGCCTCGGCGCCCTCAGCGAACACGTCGGCCTGCACACCCGCGCGCGCGTGGTGCTCGGCCCCGCCACCCCTGCGGAGCTCCAGGACGTCCTCGGCGCGCTCCCCCTCACCACGCCGACCGCCGAGGCCCCTCCCGGCCGCGGCTACGCCCGCCTCGGCACCGGCCCCGTCCTCCGCCTCCAGGTACCGGCCACTCCCGACCCGGACGACGACGCCACGAGCGAGGCCCACCGCCAGGCGGTCATCGCCCTGCTCCCGACCCGCGCCACCCCGCCCCCTGCAACACCGGCACCGGCCCCTCCGGTCGCGGCCCCTGAGGAGATCCCGGAGGAGATCCCGGAGGAAATCCCGGGGGACATCCCGGGGGACATCCCGGGGGAGGCAGTCTCCCAGGCCCCGTCCCAGGATGGCCTGCCCCAGAACGGGGGAGCTCCGGTCGAGCGGGCTGCGGTTGCGGGCGGGCTGGGCCAGGAGACGCCGGTCCAGCAGGCTCCGGTTGCGGGCGGGCTGAGCCCGGAGACGCCGGTCCAGCGGGCCCCGGTCGCGGGCGGGCTCGGCCCGGAGACACCGGTCGAGCGGGCTCCGGCGCCGAGCGGTTTGGTGCAGGAGGCACCTGCGCAACAAGCTCCGGCGCAGAACGGATCGGTGCAGGGCGCACCGGCGCGGAGGGCATGGGCTCGGAGCGCGCCGATCCCGGACGCACCGGTCGAGCAAGCTCCGGTGCGTTCCGCACTGACCGGAAACGCGCCGGTGCAGAACGCGCCGGACCCGGTCCTGGACACCCCTGTCCCGGACACCTCGATCCGGGACGAACCCGGGCCGAACGCGCCGATCAAGGCCAAGGCACCCGGGGGCGAGATCGTCCAGAGCACCCCGGCGCAGGACACACCAAGCCCGACAGAACCTGCCCCAACGGGGCGGGACCGGGCGGTCTCCGCTCCGACGGGGCCCGTCCCAGCGGAGCCCGCTACGACAGGGCCAGTCCCAGGCAAGACTGCTCCGACGGCAGCCGCCCCCATGGAGGCAACCCCGGCAGGGCCCGGCCGGGCGGAGGCCGACCCGACGGCGCCCCTCCCCGTCAACACCACCCCAACAGAACCCGCCCCCACAGAGGCCACCCAGACCGAGCCCACCCAGGCCGACCAGGCAGAGGCCGACCCGACGGCGCCCCTCCCCGCCAACGCCGCCCCAGCGAAGGCCCCCCCAACACCGCCCGCCCCAACAGAACCCACCCCCACCCAGCCCCTCCCAACCACAGCCGCCCCCACAGAGCCCGCCCCGCCAGAGCCCGCCCCCGCAGAACCCGAGCCCGGCCGGGTGGCCAACGGTGTTCCCCTTGCCGCCGCTCCCGCTGAGGTGGAGGCGCTCGCCGAGCGGTGAGCGGTGAGCGGTGAGCGGCGCCGGTCCGCCGGGCGGGCAGTCGCATCGCACCGCCCCCGCACCCGCACCCGCACCCGCACCCGCACCCGCCCTCACGCGATCAGCGTTCGCGGAGCCTCCCCGCCCGCCCCCTGCCCCTCCCGGACCAGTCGCGCCGCCGTCGCCAGGCGGAGGGCCGCTTCCTCCGCCACCGCGCCGCTCACCGTGAACGGCAGTCGTACGTACCCCTCGAACGCGCCGTCGACCCCGAACCGTGGGCCGGAGGGGACGCGGACGCCGACGCGTTCGCCGACCTCGGCGAGGCGGGAGCCGGAGAGGCCGCCCGCCTTGACCCAAAGGGTCAGGCCGCCGTCGGGCACGTCGAACTCCCACGTCGGCAACGCCTGTCGGACCGCCGCGACGAGTGCGTCCCGGTTCTCCCGTGCCTGGTCGCGGCGCAGCCGTACCGCCTCCTCCCAGCCACCGGTGTTGAGCAGCCAGTTCACCGCGAGCTGTTCGAGGACGGGCGTGCCCAGATCCGCGTACGCCCGCGCGGCGACCAGGCTGCGGATGACGTCGGGCGCGGCCCGCACCCAGCCGATGCGCATGCCGGCCCAGAACGCCTTGCTGGCCGAGCCGACGGTGATCACGGTCGAACCCGCGGGGTCGAACGCGCAGACCCGCCGCGGCATCACCCGGTTCTCGTCGAGCCGCAGCTCCGTCATCGTCTCGTCGACGACGAGCACCGTACCGGCCGAGCGCGCGGCGTCCACCAGCGAACGGCGCTGCTGTTCGTCGGCGAGCGCGCCGGTCGGGTTGTGGAAGTCGGCGACGACGTACGCGAGCCGGGGCGCGGCGTCGCGCAGCACCTGCCGCCACCGGTCGAGGTCCCAGCCGTCGAGGCCGTCCGCCATGGCGACGGGGACGAGCCGCAGGCCCGCCTCGCGCATGAGCTGGAGAATGTTGGCGTAGCTGGGTGACTCGACGGCGACCCGTTCGCCCCGGCCGGCGAAGAGGTGGCAGATCGCGTCGATGGCGCCCATCGCCCCGGTGGTGACCATGATCTGCTCGGGCATGGTCGGAATGCCGTGCCCCGTGTACCGCTCGGCGATCATCGCGCGCAGCGCGGGCAGCCCGGCCGGATAGTCGCCGTGCGTGTGGGCGTACGGGGGCAACTCCTCCAAGGCGCCCTGCACCGCGCGCGTGAGCCATGGTTCGGGCGCGGGCAGCGCCGCCGTACCGAGGTCGATCATCGAGCCGAGCGCTTCGGGCGGCAGGGGTTCGAGGCCGCGCGCGGGGAGCGGGTTGCCCGCCGGGACGGCCGTCCAACTGCCCGCCCCACGCCGCGATTCCAGGAACCCCTCGCCGCGCAGCGCCTCGTACGCCGCCGCGACCGTGGTGCGGCTCACCGAGAGCGCCTGCGCCAGTTCGCGTTCGGCGGGCAGTCTCGCGGCGACCGGGACGCGGCCCTCCAGGACGAGCAGGCGGACGCCGTCGGCGAGGGCGCGGTAGGCGGGCGGGCGGCGGGTGCCGGGCCCTGCCGGGCGGGGTTGCTGCGAGGTGAGCAACCGGGCGAGCTGGGCCGATCCGATCGCCGAAGTCCACTGAGCCATACGAATCAGTCCACCTTTCCGGAATTGGCCATGGTTGACAGGCGTCTGGGAGCCACAGAGTGTCATGCAGCAGGCCACAACCACCACCGGGGGACCTCTTGTCCGCACCACCGAATCCATCCGCGCCACCCACGCCACCGGACGCGTCCGTCACGCCAACCACGCCCGCCTCCCGCCACCTCCCCCGCCGCCTCCTCCAGCTCTACGCGGGACTCGCCCTGTTCGGCGCCAGTTCGGCCCTCCTCGTCGAGGCGCGGCTCGGTCTGGAGCCGTGGGGCGTGCTGCACCAGGGGCTCGCGGAGCGGACCGGTCTCTCCATCGGGGTCGTGTCGATCATCGTCGGCGCGATCGTGCTGCTCCTGTGGATCCCGTTGCGCCAGCGCCCCGGCCTGGGCACGGTCTCGAACGTCTTCATCGTCGGCCTCGCCATGGACGCCACCTTGGCCGTCGTGCCGGACGTGCACGCCTACGCGGTGCGGATCCCGCTGATGGTGGTGGCGATCGCGCTGAACGGGGTCGCGACCGGCCTCTACATCGCGGCCCGGTTCGGCCCGGGGCCGCGCGACGGGCTGATGACGGGCCTGCACCGGCGCACGGGCCGCTCGATCCGCCTCATGCGCACCGCCGTCGAGGTCGTGGTCGTGGTGACCGGCTTCCTGCTGGGCGGCACGATCGGCGCGGGCACGATCGCCTACGCCCTCGCGATCGGCCCGCTGGCCCAGTTCTTCCTGCGGGTCCTCGCCGTTCCGGGGCCGCGCACCGACTCGGCCGTGGTGGCCCGCGCCCCCGCGCGCGGGGCGATACTGCGACGGTGACCAACCCCGTACGCCGCCCCTCGCCGCACCCCTACCTCGACCATCCGGGCCCGCTCCCCTTCGCGCACCGCGGCGGGGCGGCGGACGGCCTGGAGAACACGGTCGCCGCGTTCCGCCGCGCCGTCGACCTCGGCTACCGCTACATCGAGACGGACGTGCACGCGACGGCCGACGGGCGTCTGGTCGCCTTCCACGACGCCACGCTCGACCGGGTCACCGACGGCAGCGGCCGGATCGCCGACCTGCCCTGGAGCGAGGTGCGGCACGCGCGCGTGGCGGGCAGCGAACCGGTGCCGCTCTTCGCGGAGCTGCTGGAGACCTTCCCCGAGGTGCGCTGGAACGTCGACGTCAAGGCGGAGCCCGCGCTGCTCCCCCTCCTTGACCTGATCGAGCGCACGCGCGCGTGGGACCGCGTCTGCGTCGGCTCGTTCGCGGAGGCGCGCGTCGCCCGCGCCCAGGCGCTCGCCGGGCCGCGCCTCGCCACGTCGTACGGCACCCGGGGCGTCCTGGGTCTGCGCCTGCGGTCGTACGGGCTCCCCTTCCCCCTGCGCCGCACGGCGGTGTGCGCCCAGGTTCCCGTCGGGCAGTACGGGGTCCGGGTCGTGGACCGGCGCTTCGTACGGGCCGCCCACGCGCGCGGGCTGCAGGTCCACGTGTGGACGGTCAACGACGAGGACGAGATGCGGCGGCTGCTCGACCTCGGGGTCGATGGCATAGTTTCCGATCACATCGAGACGCTGCGCGACGTCCTCAAGGACCGGGGCGCCTGGGCCTGAGGGCCGCCGCGCGGCGCCGCACCACGGGGAACGGCAAGGGGAACACGGGTGGGCACCGACACCGTGCGGGGGACGGCGAGCGGGGCCAGTGCCCCCGCCGGCCGCAGACGCGAACAGCACGGCTGGTACGTGTACGACTGGGCCTGCTCGGTCTACTCGACGAGCGTCCTGACCGTGTTCCTCGGCCCGTACCTCACCTCGGTCGCGAAGGCGGCGGCCGACGCGGACGGCTTCGTCCACCCGCTCGGCATCCCGGTCCGCGCCGGTTCCTTCTTCGCGTACACGGTCTCCTTGTCGGTGGTCCTCGCGCTGTTCGTGATGCCGCTCGCGGGCGCCGCGGCCGACCGTACGGGCCGCAAGAAGCCGCTGCTCGCGGCCTCGGCCTATCTGGGCGCGGCGGCGACGGCCGGCATGTTCTTCCTGTCCGGCGACCGCTATCTGCTCGGCGGCGCGCTCCTGGTGATCGCGAACGCCTCCCTGGCGGTCTCGATGGTGCTCTACAACAGCTATCTGCCGCAGATCGCGCCGCCGGAGGAGCGGGACGCGGTCTCCTCGCGCGGGTGGGCCCTCGGTTACGCGTCGGGCGCCCTGGTCCTGCTGGCGAACCTGTGGCTGTACACGTCGCACGACACCTTCGGTGTCACGGAGTCGACGGCGGTGCGGATCTGTCTGGCGTCGGCCGGTGTGTGGTGGGGTGCGTTCACCGTGGTGCCCCTACGCCGCCTGCGCGACCGGCGTACGGCGCCCGGCCCGGCCGGTACGGCGCCGGGCCTCCGCCACTTCGTCGCCACGGTCAGGGACATGCGCCGCTACCCGCTGACGCTCTCCTTCCTGCTCGCGTACCTCGTCTACAACGACGGCGTGCAGACGGTGATCTCGCAGGCTTCCGTCTACGGCTCCGAGGAGCTGGGGCTCGGCCAGTCGACGCTCATCGTGGCCGTGCTGCTCGTCCAGGTCCTCGCGGTGGCCGGGGCGCTCGCCATGGGGCGCCTCGCGCGCGCGTACGGCGCCAAGCACACGATCCTGGGCTCGCTGGTGGCCTGGACGGTGACGATCGGGGCGGGCTACTTCCTGCCGCGTCAGTCCCCGGTGTGGTTCTTCGCCCTCGCGGTCGGCATCGGACTCGTCCTCGGGGGTACTCAGGCCCTGTCACGGTCACTGTTCTCGCATCTCGTGCCGGCCGGGAAGGAGGCGGAGTACTTCTCCGCGTACGAGATGAGCGACCGGGGCATGAGCTGGCTGGGGCCCCTGGTGTTCGGGCTCGCGTACCAACTGACCGGGAGCTACCGGGACGCGATCGTGTCCCTGGTGCTGTTCTTCCTGGTGGGTTTCGCCCTGCTCGCGCGCGTTCCGGTGCGGCGGGCGGTGCGCGACGCGGGCAACGACGTACCGACCCGGATTTAGCACCTGAAGGCAAAGGCCGGTAGTGTACGCGGTTGGCCTGCCAGGCGTACCGTTACTGCACGTCAAGGTTGCTGGACGCTAGGTGACATCTGGTGTCAGATGTGACAAACCGGGCGTTGGTGGGTACAACAAGGGGCGGCTACGACGGCGACGCATGGCCCGGAACGGGAATCTTTACCGCCGACCGGACGTTGACCGGATGACGACGACAGCGACACCTGTCCTGTGGGCGACAAGCCCGGGAGGCACGATTCATGAGTGAGCGAGCTCTTCGCGGAACGCGCCTCGTAGTGACGAGCTACGAGACGGACCGCGGTATCGACCTGGCTCCGCGCCAGGCCGTGGAGTACGCATGCGAGAAGGGACATCGCTTCGAGATGCCCTTCTCGGTGGAGGCCGAGATCCCGCCGGAGTGGGAGTGCAAGGTCTGCGGGGCCCAGGCACTTCTCGTGGACGGCGACGGTCCTGAGGAGAAGAAGGCGAAGCCGGCGCGTACGCATTGGGACATGCTGATGGAGCGGCGCACCCGCGAGGAGCTCGAAGAGGTCCTCGAGGAGCGTCTGGCCGTCCTGCGTTCGGGCGCGATGAACATCGCGGTCCACCCGAGGGACAGCCGCAAGTCGGCCTGACCCGAGGGTGCGCGGCACCTGTACGAAAAACGGCCGGGGGGGGGGCGCGGCCACCGGGGGCGGGGCCGGCCGCCCGTGGTCGGG